>JASHPL010000100.1 GCA_030038125.1 Candidatus Sulfotelmatobacter sp. | reverse complement strand
CTACGTCGCGGTGAGTGTTTGCTTGGGATTCGTCGCCGTGTGGGGAGGAGTGGTGACGGGAAGGGCAATTCCATGAAAACCGTAGCATCCGTAGCAGCGACAACGGTGGGTCAGGCGCTGACGAAGGGCGTCTGCCCGATCTGCGAGATTTTGAAAGACTTCCAATGGACACTTTCGGAAAGCACGCAACCCAAAGCGGACCTTCGCGTTTGCAACTTTCATGTCTGGGCGCTGGCGCGCTCTCGGGGGAAAATTTCTCGCTCGACTCCCGGTGAAACTGTTACCGAAGTGTTCCTGGAGTTGCTGGAAAGCCCCCTCATTGGTAAGGCGAATAGTGCGGAATGTGCGCTTTGCCATAAAGTGCTGGCGGAAGAAGTCGCTCGGTTGAGGGAACTGGCGGAACGATTCCAAAGCGCGATGTTCGTGCAATGGATGACGACTCAAGGAACTCTCTGCTTGGATCACGCACCGAAGCTCAAGGAGTTTGTGCCTTTGCGGTTGAGGCCTTCCATCGACAAGATTGTGGAACGAAATCGGACAGAACTGAAGGCAGAACTCCAGGTCTTTCGCGAGCAACTCAGGCATGGGGCTCATGAGGGCGGAGGCATTCTTGGCCGCGTCGCTGAATTCTTAGTCGGTCAAAGAGGATTGTAAATCTGGAGGAAATTGTGCTCAGACCAGGACCGGGAAAGAAAGTTGCTGTGTATGTCACGGAGGATCAGCAGTATCACGGAAGCGCTGCGTATGCTGCCATTCTGGACTTTCTGTTTTTTCATGGCGTGTCGGGCGCAACGGTGACCCGCGGTATTGCGGGTTTTGGAGCCGACCACCACATGCACACAACGCGGCTTGTCGACTTGGCGGTTCGTCTTCCGGTCAAGGTTGAGTTCATTGAAAGCGCGGAGAAGGTGGAGGAACTGTTGCCGAAACTCCATGAGATGGTCGGCAGCGGCCTGATCGAAATGCACGACACCACCATTGTCAAACCCGCCGAGAAGAAGGAAAAAAGAAAGTCCACACCCGAGGGGCCACCTCTAAAGCGCGAAGGCAAAGCCAAGATGATGCGGATTTACATCGGCGAAAACGACAAATGGAACGGGAAACCGCTTTATGAGGCAATTGTCAACGGGTTACGAGCGCACGACATCGCTGGAGTGACCGTCTATCGCGGGATTCTTGGATATGGAGCCAACCGCCGCATTCACAAGGACGCCAAACTCAGTCTTTCCCACGATCGTCCCATTTTGTTGTCAGTAGTGGACACAGAAGAGAAGCTGCAGAACTTTATGCCGATTCTAGACGAGATGGTTCAGCAGGGCCTTGTCGTGCTTTCGAACGTCGACATCATCAAGTACACCCATAACTATCAGAAAGTCGAGCGGCGCCAGGAGATGCAAATATGAAGCTCGAAGGCAAAGCCAAAATGTTGCGCATTCATTTCGGTGAACAAGACAAGTGGCACAACAAGCCGCTGTATGAAGCCATCGTGCTGAAATGCCGGGAGCTCGATATAGCCGGAGCCACTGTCTTTCGAGGTATCGAAGGTTATGGGGCCAGCACGCTCATACACAAGCGGCATCTATTGCGGTCCTCCGACTACCCGATCATGATCTCGGTCATCGATACGGAAGAAAAAATCCGCGCTTTGATTCCCGCGCTTGACGAAATGGTAGATGAAGGCTTGATCGCGATGTCGAATGTTGAGGTGATTCGATATGTGCATCAGGAAGGTGCACGCTCCGTCGGCTAAGCATAATGGCTTCGAGCAAAGATCAACTTACGTATGCGCTAAATCAGGGGTCAGTCGCCCATCAGAGCCCACCTTTCCTCAGCGGTGGCGTCGTAGATGGGGCAACCCGGCTGTCCCGTCTCGCCACTCTCGCTGAAGAACTTGGCACGAAACCGGTCGCCGACGAAGCCCGCGAACTGTCCGCGCGTGTCGCCGAGGGACGCTTTTACGTCGCCTGTGTGGGACAGTTTAAGCGAGGGAAATCCACGCTCATCAACGCACTGATTGGTGAGCCCGTCCTTCCCACCGGCTTTATTCCCGTAACCGCCGTACCGACCGTAATCCGATTTGGCGAGCGCTTGCACGCCCGCATTCGGCTGAATGACGGCTCATGGAATGAAGTTCCAGTCCCGGAGTTGAAACAGTACGTCACAGAAGAACTCAACCCCGAAAACAAGAAAGGGGTGCAGGGCGCGGAAGCGTTTATTCCCAGCGTGCTTCTTTCCTCGGGAATGTGCGTCGTCGACACACCTGGACTTGGCTCCGTTTTCAGCGGGAATAGTGCAGCCACTCAGGCATTCATCCCCCACATCGATGCCGCATTGGTGGTGGTGGGCGCAGATCCCCCGCTTGCCGGTGAGGAGCTTGCGTTAGTGGAGGCGGTGGGGAAGCAGGTGCACGATCTCATTCTGGTTCTTAACAAGGCAGATCGCACCACGGATGCGGAGCGAATGGCCGCGGCAAACTTCACCCGCCAGCTGCTCAAAAAGAGGCTGCAACGCGAAATCGACGAGATTTTCGAAGTCAGTGCGCAAGAACGAGGGGAGAATCGCGGACCGCTCCGGGACTGGGACAAACTGAAAGCGGCTTTGCAACAACTCGTAGACGGGTCAGGACGTCAACTCGTTCGTGCGGCGTGCGATCGTGGAGTGCAGCGTCTAAGCGAGCAGTTGCTGGCTATCATCCGTGAGGGACGGGACGCGCTGCGGAGACCCATCGAAGAATCAGAACGTCGAATTTGTCTGATGAAGAAAACCCTTTCTGAAGCGGAACGGTCCATGCGAGAAGTCAGTTTTCTGTTTATGGCGGAGCAGCAGCGGCTTTCAGACCTCTTTGTCGATCGGCATAAGGCATTCTCGTGCTCTGCGCTCCCTCAAGCCACTGAGGAATTTCGGGATGCCTTGCGGTCCGTTCCGCATGGCTTAGGTCCGTCTTACCGCCGGCGTGTCATGAGAGTAGCGCAGGACATTGCCCACCGGCGTGTTGTGCCCTGGCTGCGTCCTGAGCAAGAAGCGGCAGAGAGAGAATACCGGCGGGTTGCCCTGCGTTTTGTGGAAATGGGGAATGATTTCCTCCAGAGACTAGCGAATGCCGGCATCCCGGAATTGGCCCGAATGCCTCACGCACTCGATCCTGAAACAGGATTTCGCGTCCGCTCGAAGTTCACATTCATGGATTTCATCGAAGTCGCGCAGCCCGCCTCTCCTCTGCGCTGGCTCGCAGACGTCATCCTTCCTCTAGTCGGCGCGCGAAAACTGATTCAGATCGACGGGCAGGAGTTCCTGGTTAGGTTGCTCGAAACCAACAGCACACGCGTGCAGAGCGACATCCTGAACCGTGTTCAGGAAAGCCGTGCCCGACTGGAAGTCGAAATCCGTAAATTGCTGCACGAGGTGAGTCGGATTGCAGAACAAGCTTTGGTACGTGCTCGGAAGGTGAGAGAAGAAGGTGAACCGGCCATTGATGCGGAATTGACTCGGCTCGATCAGTTGGAACACGAAGTGGACGCCCTTCGCGAAGGTGTGCAATCGTCGGTCGCACTCAAGAATCTGGGTTGAGTTTTACGGTTCTGCAGTCTGTGGCTGCTGCTCCTCAGGTTTCACCGCCTCGGCACTGGAGAAAACCTCACGGTACAAATCCTCACCATAACTGGTCTCGAGAGGTCCCCCTTCCGTAAGCTTAAATGTTCGCGCTCCGTCCGGCTTTCGTTCGGCACGAAGAAATAGTGCGCGGCTATCGCCCACGCCGAAGAAGCCTCTGGCGAACTCATACAAGTGTGTAACATAGAAAATCTTCATGTCTTTTTCAAGCAGTGCGCGAACAATTTGCCTCGCGATCTCTGATCCCTCGCGGTCATTCGTGGCGGCGAAGGATTCATTGAAGAGCAGAAGAGAATTAGGAACCAGATGCTCGACGATGTCGCTCATTCTCGCAAGCTCCTCGTCGAACTTTCCACTCTTCATGGTGGCGTCTTCCTCTCGCTTGTAGTGGGTGGACAACGCAGGACTGAGTTCGGCCGAGAACGACTCGGCGGTCACGAACATGCCGCATTGCATCATTAGTTGCGCCAACCCTACGCTTCGGAGAAACGTTGATTTTCCTCCCTGATTGGCGCCCGTGATCATCACCAGAGTCTTGCCCTCCGCGTTAGCCGAGTTGGCTACCACGCGCTGGTTCATAGTGAGCGCAAGGCAGACATCGCATAGGCACTGAAATTGATAACCGCGTTGTCCGGTTCGTCTTGGAGCTGGGAAGCAGGGCTGCATGCCTCTCGACGAGAGTTGCTGGTAAAGGTTCAGGCAACCGACATAAAAGGCTAGTTCGGTGCGCAACGCTTTGAAAAAGCCCAGTACGTGATCGGCAGATTGAGCCAGAGCCCGTGCAACGCGGGCAATTCCCCGGCTGCGGATATCCGACAGGATCCTCCCCCCGGCTTCGTCGCGAGGATCGAGATGGAAGGTATAGGATGTGGGTCCGTTGCCGAGCAGGCGGTCAAGCCAGGTGGGCTCTTTGCGGTGCGTTTTGCGGAGCATGTAGCGCGTGCCTTCGTTGTTATCGCCGAGTTCCGCACTTAACAAAGCTCCTCTGCGAAATTTCAATTCCTGCAAATGGCCTTTGATTTCGTTGAGGTATTCCTCACTCAATTCTGTTCGTACCATCGCAAACAACGACTTGAAACCTTCGGACTCAAACCCGGCGGTGCTTTCTTCCGCTGTATCGCGGAGTTTTCTCAGCACTTTTAAAGATTTTTCCATTAGGTCGACAGAACCGTAAAGCACAGAACTGGCAAATGTGCTCGAAGTGCCCCACCAATGTCTCCTGACCTCTTCCCCGATCCCAGTCATGAGGTCGTAGAGGCCTCTCACAACGGCGGAATTCCTCAAGCAATCGCTCAAGATTGCCTGGCGATAGAGAATCGTATCTATGTCGTTATGCAAGGCGCTGAGGATCGCTTGTTGCGCCACCGCCCACACAAATTCGTCGCCGGCCGCCATTGCGCGAAGCAGAGTGTCCAGTTCGAGGTCTTGTACGAGAGATGGGCCGTTCCAAAGTACAGCGCGGAGCAGAGCGGCGCGATCCACCTCCTGCCGACGATACCGGTTATCGGGGAGGTGGTACAGATCGAAGTCACGATTGCGGTCGAGGAGGAGAACTTTCATCGGACGATCCTCTCCCTAAGTTGTTCGTAGGTGACTCGGTACTTCTCCGCAATCGCGTGGGCATAAGCCAAGCCGTCCGCGGGCCGGCGGTCCACCTTGTAGGTGCGAATCGCTGGGTTGAGTGGGTCGACCGTGCTGGTTGCGCTCACCGTCTTCTGATTGAACGATGCTAGTTCATCGAGAAAGGTCACCCAGACTCCAAGCAAATCCAGATCGCAAATCTTTGCCATGATTTTTCTGCTTAAGAAAAGGGCATCCTGCAATGTAGTTGAAGAAAAGACTTCGTTCATCACGACAATGCTATTCGGTGTCGCGTCCTCAAGAATCTGGCGAATCCGCACCAGGTCGTTGTGCAGCTTACCGCGCAGATTGGTGATGGTTTCCTCGCGTTCAAAATGGGCAAACAACCGATCGCAGAGGAATAATCTCGCCGCTTTGCCGGGGACGGGACACCCCAAACTCGCTAAGTAGTGAAGTTGGCCAAACATACGCGCAAACGTGGTCTTCCCCCCTTGGTTGGGGCCCGAGACGACGAACAGCCGCTCCTCTCCGGAAAGGTAAAAATTGTTCCGGACCACCGCAGCATTCTCGCGGACCAGTTTGCCGGCGAGCGCGAGGTCGAAGGCATCGTGACCTTCTATCTCTTTCGAGCTGGCCGACAGTTTTGGCAGGCAAAAGCTGAGACCGGCGCGGCGCAGGGTATCAATGTGGGTGAGATAGGCGATATAAAACTGGACCTCGCGATCGAAACGCGCAATCGTATTGTCCATATAATCTCGATGAGAGGCGCTGAACTCATGCAAGGCACGGAACGTGTCGGGATAGAGCAAGGCTACGCCATCGAGAATCTGCGCCTGTATGTGATTCATGCCGTCACGGATCGGCACCTTGATTTCACGCTCTCTGGCCGCACCGCGGCGAAATTTACTGAATGTCTCTTCCACTGTTGTGCTGTAGTCGCT
>JASHPL010000099.1 GCA_030038125.1 Candidatus Sulfotelmatobacter sp. | reverse complement strand
GTGCGGATCATATCAACAAACAAGGGAAGGTCGGCATCCGAAGCTGCTCCTTGCGGACTGGCCCATGCCGTCTCCATGACATCCCAATTTTCGAAATATAGCTCTACGATTGCATCCCACCCTGCCGACTTTCTCGTGGGATCGTTGCAGGGATAATTCTGAACATACTTCTTCAACCCAGGCAGATTCTTCGCCAGAGGTCCGTGGATTTCCCGCAGGTGACGTTGAAACTGTGCCTCTGTAAAGTCAGGCCGTCGATATAGCACTACCATAAACTTCAGCATACCCGCCTGCCGATCAAACCGACTCAATCATCCCTGCTAAAAGCAGCGTGCGGCGCGGCAACTCTGAGATAACAATGTGCTCATGCACGGCGTGCGCCCCGTCGCCGTATCCACCCATGCCATCGAGCGTGGGGACGCCAATTCCGGCTGTGAAATTTCCATCCGATCCCCCTCCGACCGCGGCTTCCCCCAGTTTCCAACCAATTTCCGCCGCGACCGACTTCGCCTTTTTATATAGTGCGACGACGCCCGGGGTCCGCTCCATCGGCAAGCGATTGATTGCGCCCTCGATGATCAGCTTGCAATACTTGTCGATCGGCTTCAGCGAGCGTATTTTGCGATCGAGCACTTTGGCCTGCTGTGCTTTCTTGATCCGGACATCGATCTCCACTGCAGCCTCGGCGGCGACCACGTTCGTCCGAGTTCCGCCCCGTATGATGCCAGGATTTGCCGACACTCCCTGTCGTGGATCGTTCATCTTCCAGATGGCGGTAATATGCCGGGCCATTTCCACAATTGCGCTGTGACCTTTCCCTGGATCAAGTCCGGCGTGCGAAGCCACTCCCTTCACGTGCAGCGTATATTCGCCAACTCCTTTCCGCGCCGTTTTCACTGCGCCGCGGCCTGCAGCCGGTTCCAACACCAGTACACCGGCAGATTCTTTCGCCAGAGCCATCGTAATCTCGCGTGAAGAGTAGCTTCCAACCTCTTCGTCGGAAACCAAGAAGACGGTCACCGGGCGTGGCAGATCTCCATACCAGGCTCGCAGTGCTTGGATCGCATATAGCATGATCGCGATACCCGACTTCATATCAAGCACGCCGGGGCCGTACAGCCGACCATTGGTCACGTGGCAAGGCATGGTTGCAAGAGTACCCAGCGGATAAACGGTGTCGAAATGTCCGAGCAGCAGAACGGGCTTGACCTGATCGCGGCCAGGAAAGTCGATCTGCAGGTTGTTCCCGAATTTCACGGCCGGATGGATACGAATCTTGCCGCCCTGATTCGCGAATGGTTCGGCCAGAAACTCTGCCATGAGGTCGCAGGCCACTTTGTCGTCACTTGGCGATTCAATTTCAGCAAATTCCCGGATGGTTTGCACCATCGCGTCCTGCTTCGCTACAAAATCGCGCAAACGATCATGCCAGACGCTCTCGATCTTAGGCGCCGATCGCGCTCCGGATTTCATCATGTCAGTCCCTTCCAATCGCGAGCTTCGCGCGCAAGCCGTACAGTATAATCTTCAGGCTGCTTGGGACGAGCGTCTTTGCATCACGATCCTGAGAACATTATGACCGGGAGCCCCTCTGCCGTGACGGAACCTTCGCCTGCCGGGAGCAAGGCCGTGCTCGACATTCATGAAATTCTGAAAATTCTGCCGCATCGCTATCCATTTCTACTGATCGACCGCGTGCTTGAGCTGAGGCGCAAAGAAAAGATTGTCGCTGTCAAAAATGTGACGATCAACGAGCCGTTTTTCGCCGGACACTTTCCCGGACTGCCCATTATGCCGGGAGTTCTTATCGTCGAAGCGATTGCACAAGCCGGCGGTGCGCTGCTGCTGACCGAGGTTGAAGATCGCGAAGATAAAGTGATGGTTTTCACCGGAATCGAGCGCGCCCGGTTTCGGCGTCCAGTCGGCCCGGGCGATCAGTTGCGTTTGGAAGTCGAGGTCAAAGGCTGGCGCGATGTTCCCGGGCTTACTGCCGCCAAGATGCAGGGCTACGCCTACGTGGGCGAGAAACGCGTGGCCGAAGCCATCGTTTCCTGCCAGCTCATCGACAGCGCGCGCGGGCGAGGATCGGCCGACGAAGGTGAGAACGGCGCAGAGTGACACTCTTCCGCATGACGGGCGGGTCAATTCTGGCCGCTATTGGAAGAATGAGTCTTCAGCGCAGACCTGCCTGACATGAACGTACATCCCACCGCCATCGTCGACAATCGTGCCAAGGTTCCCAAATCCTGCCAGGTCGGCCCTTACTGCGTGATCGGCGCCGATGTCGAACTCGGCGAGCATTGCCGGCTCATCTCGCACGTGGCTATCGAGGGCCCCACAAGGATCGGATCGCACAACGTATTTTTCCCGTTCTGTGCGATCGGAATGGCTCCGCAGGATGTGACGTACAATGGCGAGCCCACGAACCTGGAGATTGGCGATCACAACGAGATTCGCGAATACGTAACGATCAATCGCGGCACGGTGAAGGGTGGAGGCATCACAAAGCTCGGCAGCCATCTGCTCGTCATGGCCTACACGCACATCGGCCACGATTGCGTCATCGGAGATCATGCCATGCTCATCAACGGAGCGACCATTGCCGGTCATGTCACCGTCGAAGAATGGGCGGTAGTGGGCGCGCTCTGCCCGGTGCATCAATTCGTGCGTATCGGTGCCCATTCCTACGTCGGAGGAGGCACGACGATTACGCAGGACGTTCTGCCGTTTTCCATGACTTCCGCTGCGCGGGACACGCACGCCTACGGGCTGAACAAAGTCGGACTTGAGCGCCGCGGATTCTCCAAGGACCGCATCGCCAAGCTTCACCATGCTTACAAGATTTTGCTGGCGTCGAAAATGAATACGAGACAGGCGCTCGCGAAGCTGAAATCGGAGGCCGACCGCAGCGAAGATGTCGACTCACTGATCCGATTTATCGAAACATCAGAACGCGGCGTCATCAAATAAGGACGGCCGACGGCCAAGGGCGCATGAGGGCAACGATGGAGAATTGATCCCTGCCCGAGCACCGCCCCTCGAAATCAGCCGACGAGCAATCGATCCGCCTCAGGGAATCGCTACATGGATAGCGGCAGATTTTGCGCTCTCCGTGCCCGAGGTATTGACCGCGGTTGCAGCGTAGTAGTAGGTGGTGTTATTGGCCACGGTTGAATCGCTGTAGAGTGTAGAGGCGATCAGGCCGCCGGTGTTGATCAGTTCCCAGTTCACGCCATCGGGGCCGCGATACATATTGTAGCCCGCGATGTTTGTCGAAGTGGAGGCGTTCCAAGTCAGGTTCACAACCTCAACCGGTGCGGGCTGGATGACAACGGTGTAATTGACCTGGGAGATGTGTCCGCCACACCCTTTCACCTGAACGGTGAAGGAATACGAACTGGCTGTGGTCGGGGCCCCGGTAAGACTGAGTGATTGCGTGTTGTTGATGGGGGTAAACGTAACCCCGGCGGGCAGCGTGCCCGTCACTGACCATTTGTACGGCGTACATCCGTCTATAGCAACAACGACGGCGGAATACGAACTGCCCACCGTTCCGTTGGGCAAGGTCGATGTGGTTATTTCGACGACGGCGAAACATTGCAGGCAAGAAGCTAATAGTAAGGCTGTAAGGAATGGAACTCTCATGTCTAAACTCAAACCTCGCTCGATAAATTGGCAGAGTGCCTATATTGGGGAATATCGATGGGATTTGAGCCGCCACGCGTGGGCGAAAATACATGCCGATATGAGCGCGATCACAACGCGCGAGAAGTTGTTGCAAAGGCGAGTTCCGATTCGGTAATTAGAACGAAATCGTTGGGACAGGTACTTGCGGTAGTGCGGATGCTAGACTGGCTGCGCGTCTGATTTCGGCTCCTACCTTGATGCCATCTCAATCAGAAAAGCTCGGGCTCATCGCCGGCAATGGCAAGTTCCCTTTTCTCGTGCTCGACGCTGCGCGCGCACAAGGATACGAAGTCGTCGTCGCCGCGATCAAAGAAGAAACCTTTCCCGAGATCGAATCGCACGGCGCCGCCTCGGTTCACTGGCTCTCCCTGGGAGAACTCTCCAAACTGATCGACACATTCCATGGCGAAGGCGTGCGCCGTGCCATGATGGCGGGTCAAGTGAAGCACAAGCAGATCTTCTCCAGCATCCGTCCGGATTTGCGCTTGGCCAAGCTGTTGCTCTCGCTCGCCACACGCAACACCGATTCGCTACTCGGCGCAATCGCCAAAGTTCTCTCCGAAGAAGGCATCAAGCTGGAAAATTCCACCTGGCTGCTAGAGCCCCTTCTGGTCAAACCGGGCATTCTCTCGCAGCGTACGCCGAATGAGCAGGAGCGCAGGAACATCGAATATGGCCGGGCCATCGCGCTCCAGGTTGCTCAATACGATATCGGACAAACCGTAGTGATCGCCGAATCCGCCTGCATCGCGGTAGAGGCCATGGAAGGAACGGATGCGACTATCGAACGCGCTGGTGCGATTCTGCGGTCGCTCCATGGAAATGCTTCAACGCTCAGCCGCGCTCTCACGGTTGTGAAGATCGCCAAACCTAATCAGGACATGCGCTTCGACGTTCCCGTGATCGGAGTAAAGACGATCCAAGTCATGCAAAGCGCGGCAGCGAGCTGCCTCGCCGTCGATGCCGGGAAATGTCTGCTGCTGGATGGCGATGCCGTGATTCAGGCCGCCAATGCGGCATCCGTCGCCATCCTCGCGGAATAAATACTGACACGAAGGCAGGACGTAGATCCATCCGCACGAACCGGACGGGTGAGGCGTC
Source organism: Candidatus Sulfotelmatobacter sp. (assembly GCA_030038125.1). Lineage (GTDB taxonomy): Bacteria > Acidobacteriota > Terriglobia > Terriglobales > Acidobacteriaceae > Sulfotelmatobacter. Next base: position 7,291 of record JASHPL010000099.1, on the reverse strand, counting down.
CGTCCCTCTGCGGTCTTAGAGTGGATGTCCCTTGAAGAAGTAGATCAGCTCAATAATCAGGATGACGACAACCAGCAATTCCAGCACGAAGGCGCGGGATTGATTAAATTGCTCGACCATGTAGCGATAAAGGTCTTCGGCAGTCTGCAGTTTCTCCTGAACCAGGTCCTTATAGTCAGGGACGCCAACCTTCTGTGCGCAGAGCTTGTAGAGCCGCGCCGAGAACATATCGCTCAAGAACTTGATGGCGTTGTCGGCACGCTCGGTCAGCTCGTTAACATCAAGCAGAACAGTGTGCAGCTTGGAGGCGGCGCGGGCCGTGCGCCAGCGTGACCACAGGCCGGTGCCTCCGCGATCGAGGAAGTCGTAGACGTCTTGCAGTTCCCGGGTTAGGAACTCGTCATAGTGGCGGAATTCGAGCAGCTGCGAATTAGCATATTGCAGCAACTGGATGGCGGTTTCGGCTCCAGCAGGGCTGTCGTAGATAAACGCAGCATTCCATCCGATAACTGCGAGGTCGTTGGGATAATACGAGATGCGGGATTGCAGGATCTCCTGGCGCTCGCCTTCGGAGAGCTGAGCCGTCTCGCCGCGGACGATTTGGGCGATCTTATCTCCGTGGGCCGCGAGCAAGTCGTTGGCCGAGGGCGAGCCCTCGATCTCGCGCAGATGAAAGATAAAGTAGTCCTCCTGCAGCCAGTCGCCCTTGTATGGCTTGACTAACGCGGGCGCAGCACGCTCCAGGCGCTGGCGGGCGATGCGGGTGGCTATAGCCTCGAAACTGGTATCGGACGTCCAACGGCAGGAGAGCTGAATGAGGTCGTCCCAATTACCGGAAAACGGCAGCTCGAATACCAGGCTGACCACGCCGTAGTCGAAGTACTTGATCTGGCCTTCGAGGCGCTCGCCGCTATCGAGCACGATGGGGTCCAGGGTCACAACAACGGGTGTGCGTTGATACTGGACGTAGGACGGCGCCGTGTTCTTTAGCGGGAGTTGCTGGGTGCGGGCTCCGATGATGCGGCGGAGTTCGTCAAGGCGTATCTCTTCGCAGACGTCGAATTGGATCAGCACCAAAACTGATCCGTGGAGCGCTGGAGGGGCAGACGTCCGGGTCTCCGCCCTCGGGGCTTCGACGTCGGCGGGAGAGAGCGTTGGAGTTGTGAGATCGCGATCCATACATTTTGTGAAGCGGCTTTGTCTCGATCGAAGCCGACCCTGGGAGCGCGCCGAAGGGGGGCGCAGGAGACTACCTGATTATTGTCCCAGAAACAGGGGAATTGGGCTATAGCTGGAAGGGCCATCGAACTTCGTGCACCGGAGTGGGCGTCGAAGGTGTAGACATGTAAATTTATGATTCATAAGCGTTTACCGGCCATATTCCAAAGGAGTAATCCTCCGACGGCGAAGGCTCCCAACGCCAATCCGGCGCGCTGCATTGAGGCGCGAGTTTCGGCCTGGCGCTGGCGGACGGAGGCGGATTCGGGGTATGGATCGTCGTCAGGGGAGCCGTTGAGCGCCATCTGGAGGATTTCTGCCAGGTGCAGAGCATGACGTCCTGTGCCTTGGGCGATCTGCTCACGGCAACTGAACCCGTCGGCAATGATAAGCCAATTGGCGGGTGCCTTCCGGACGGCGGGTAGGAGTTCGAGTTCACCGATGGCCTGCGATATTTCGTGCTTTTCGCGCTCGAAGCCAAAGGATCCGGCCATGCCGCAGCATCCGGGGGCCGGCGATTGGAAGTCAATGCCGAGGCGCCGCAACAGGGATTCCTCGGCGGTCATTTTCATGATCGATTTATGATGGCAGTGGCCGTGGAGCAGCGCCTTGCGGCTGAGTTGGGGAAGCTGGGCACCGGGACTAAGCTGGCGCTCCAGGAACTCGCTGAGTAGGAACGTTTGCTTGCTCAGGGCCCGGGCGCGCTCGTCGCGGGGGAAGAGGTTGATCAACTCGTCACGGAAGATGGCAATGCAGCTCGGTTCGAGGCCGACGATGGGGATTCCGACTTCGATGACGGGCTCGAGCGTGTCGAGAATTTCGAGCAGCAGGCGTTCGGCGCGGTCCAGCATTCCGAAGTCATAGAGAGGGCGTCCGCAGCAGAGGTTCGCTTGCGGGATGCGGACGCGGAATCCGGCGGTCTCGAGGACTTCGACGGCGGCGCGGGCCGTCTGCGGCAGGAAGTAGTTGTTGAAGGTGTCAGCCCAGAGGAGTACTTCGGAGCCCGGAACGCCTTCGTCTTGGCGACGAACGCGGCGTCCGCTCCTCCACGAGTTCACTTCACCCCGACGCCGGAACCACTGTCTGAACGTTTTCGGGGCAAAGGCGGGTATCTTACGCTGAAAGGGAATTCCGGCCACCAGCTTTGCGATTTCGCGGAGGAAAGGGAGTTGGGTGGTCAGATTGACCAAGCCTGGAGCGTTCGATGCGAGGCCGGCCCATAGGTCGATGTTGCCGAAGGCATAGGCGCTGATGGGACGACGTCGGCCTTCGTAGTAGTGCGAGAAGAATTCAGCCTTATACGTCGCCAGGTCAACGCCGACCGGGCAGTCGCTCTTGCACCCTTTGCAGGCCAGGCAAAGATCGAGCGAATGCTTAACTTCTTCGCTACGCCAGCCGTCGGCAATGATTCCGTCCTCCCGGTCGGCCTGAGTCATCTCCCAGAGCAAATGAGCGCGACCGCGAGTAGAGTGCTCTTCTTCACGAGTGGCGCGATAACTGGGGCACATCACTCCACCTTCGTCGCGGCGGCACTTGCCGACTCCGACACAGCGCAGCGTGGCTTCGGGCAGGCTGCCATGGTCCTCGGGGAACTGGAAGTGTGTATTCGGTTCCCATGGTGAGTAGTTCGGACCGAGGCGGAGATTTTCGTCGAGTTTATAGGGGTCGACGACCTTTCCAGGGTTCATTTTCCAATCGGGATCCCAGGCGGATTTGAATTTGCGAAATGCTTCGATCAGCTCGGGGCCGAACATTTTCGGCAGGAGTTCGGCGCGGGATTGCCCGTCGCCATGCTCGCCGGAGAGCGATCCACCGTAGCTGACGACAAGGTCGGCGGCTTCTTCGACGAAACGGCGAAACTTGGCGATGCCTTCTTTGGATTTGAGGTCGAAGTTAATGCGCGTGTGAACGCAGCCGTGGCCGAAATGACCGTAGAGGGATCCGGTGTAGCCGAAATCGGCAAACATCTTTCGCAGATCGCGGAGATAGCCACCGAGCTTCTCGGGAGCGACCGCGGCGTCTTCCCAGCCTTCCCATGCCATCGGTTCACCGGGAACATGCGAGGTCGCACCGAGACTGGATTCGCGGACTTCCCACACGCGTTTGGCTTGTGCGCCGGAGTAGAGTGCGACCTTCGGCGGATTCGGGTCGCGATTGAGGGCCTGCATCAGGCCCAGAGCCTGAGCTTCTGCCTCCGACATGGTTTGCCCCCCAAATTCGACGAGTAGCCATCCGTTGCCTTCGGGCAAAAGCTTGAGGCCTTCAGGATTGAGTGCTTTACGCCGCGTGCAGTTAACCAGAATGTCATCGAAGCCTTCAAGGCCGATTGGCTTATGCGTCATGATTTCTGGCACGTGGTCGGCGCATTGGTAGATCTCCGGATAAGCCGCGACGAGCAGGACACGCTCAGGAGGACTTTCGACGAGCCGGCAGGTGGCTTCGAGAACCGTGACACAGGTACCTTCGGAGCCGACCAGAGCACGGGCGATGTGGAATCGGTTTTCGGGGAGCAAATAGTTTAGGTTGTAACCGGAGACGCGACGTGGGATGTTGGGAAATTTTTTACGAATGAGGTCCGCATAGTCGGTGGCGATTTGCTGAAGTGATCTAAGAATCTGGGTCGCGCGATCTGCACTTGGAGGAACATGAACGGTAGATGGGGACGGCCGCGCTCGGCTGTTCGGCGGCCCGGAATTTTTGGGTTGCAACTCGGGCGCGCTCACACTCACTTCGCTCAGGGTTGCGCGACGGACGGTGGCGTCCGCACCCACACGCAGGCGCATGCCGTCATAGGTGACAACTTCGAGTTCCTCGATGTTGTCGTCGGTCTTGCCGGCCATCACGGAATGGACGCCGCAGGAGTTGTTGCCGATCATGCCGCCGATCGTGCAGCGGTCGTGACTGGCGGGATCGGGCGCAAAAGTCAGGTGGTATTTTTCGGCGCCGTTGCGGAGTTGATCAAGAACGACTCCGGGTTGGACGCGGGCGATCCGGCGCTCGCGATCGATGTTGAGGATCTTCTGCATATACTTCGAGAAATCAAGGGCGACCGCGACATTGCAACATTGGCCAGCAAGGGAGGTGCCCCCGCCCCGGCAAAGGATGGGCGCGCCGAATTCACGGCACGTAGAAATCGTGGCGAGCACGTCATCGACATCGCGAGGAAGCACGACTCCGATCGGGACTTGGCGATAGTTGGAGCCGTCGGTCGCGTAAAGCGCGCGGCTGCCCGAATCGAAGCGGACTTCCCCTTGAACCTGGGCGCGTAACTTTTCTGCCAAGCCTTCGGCGTCGAGTGAGGAGGAGTAGCGCGCAGGAGCTGCAGCTTTATCTTGCATGGCCCGTTTCGTTTCAGTTGCTCGACTTGGTCACATTGCTGATTTGAATCCTGGTCGCGCCATCGGCGGATTCCATATTGACCGTAATCGTGCTTTTCTGATCGTTCGAAATGATCGTGCAGCGATTTTGATCGGAGCTGGTGGACATGGCATTGGGGAATTTCAATTTGTAGAAGTCGCAAACCTTGTTCAAGGGATCGCTGCTCTGGAAAGATGCAGAGGCGGTATGGATGTTGCCAAACGTGGCGGATTGGGCGCCGTTGCTCTGTATTTGCGCTCCGGGATAGATGTCGACGCCTAAATCGCGGGTCACTTGCTTTGGGTCTTTCGTAGTGTCCACGCTTCCGAAAGGAGTTTCAACCTTCACGTGGCCGCCGTTCTGGGTAACGTGGGCTCTCTTGGCAATCCGATAACCGATAAAGCCAATGGTAGCCAGACCGAGGATTCCGAAAACCACGATCACTCCGACCACGATCAAAACGATTTTGAGAGCGCTGCTGCCTGGAGTAGGAACCGCCGGACCGGGTGAGGCCACCGGAGTGGAAGAAACGGCCGCGGCGGGCACGGCTGCGCCGCATTTGTTACAGAATTTTGTCCCAGGGGCCAAATTTGCGCCGCAAGAGTTGCAGAACGCCATACGTCACCTCAGGTGCGAGCCTCTTTATCGAAGGGCGAGTATACAGCAGAGCCGGGCGTAGAGATTGGAGATTCGCTGTAGCGTTCCGAGGCTACTGGAGACGGGACTGTTGGATATTTTTCCGAAGAATTCGAGAAAGTCAAAGACCCTACCCTGTCCTGCCGAAAGCGGAGGACCAGAGTGGGGTATGCACCCGCGGACTCAGCTCCAAAGGCGAGTCGCGTAATCGGCCATGGAAAGAGAGAGAAGGATGAAGAGGAAGAAAATAGTCGAGATAACCACCAGCTTCAAAAGCCTTTCGTGCGCGCCCTTGATATGCATGAAGAACAGGGCGACCAGCAAAGCCTTCGTCGAGGCAATGGTAAGGGCGACGGCAGCATTCCATGGTCCCAGGTCAATTTTGGCAACCTCGTAGGTAAGAAATGTGCCGAAAAGCAACGCGACCCATACGGCGAAGTAGGTCGTCAGGGGCGAGGATTTCGAATGATCAGAAGGTGCAGACATAGGGAACTCGCATTCCGGCGTTTACTTGTGCCGGTCGATCAGATATAGCAACGGAAACAAATAAATCCACACAATATCTACAAAGTGCCAATAAAGACCGCCAATTTCCAGCGGCGTGTGGTACTCGGGAGTGAAACGTCTCTTCCATGCCATCCACAGAAGCCAGCTAAAAATGCCCAGTCCAATGATCATGTGGAGCGCATGCAATCCAGTCATGATGAAATAAAGAGCGAAGAAAATTTCGGCGTGATGCGGGTTGGCGTATTGATCGGGTTGTCCGGGGATGGGCACGTGCTCGAAGCTGAATGATGCGCCCGGGACGTGATGCTCAACAAATTTGTCGTGATATTCCACGCCCTTGATGCCCAGGAAGGCAAGACCGAAGAGCATTGTGAGCACAAGCATGAGAAGCATCAAGCCGCGTCGCGAAGTTTGCGCGGCCCAGATCGCGAGAACCACGGTCAAGCTGCTGCAGATGAGGACCGCGGTGTTAGTGCCGCCGAGCGCAGCATCGATCGACGTACTGGCTGCGGCAAAGTCGCCGAAGTACCAGCTGCGATAAATCAGATAGGAGCAGAAGAGCCCGCCGAAGAACATAACTTCGGTGCCGAGAAAAATCCACATGCCCAGGCTGGCGGCATCGCGCTGCTGCTGCGGATCGGCGAAGTGATGCAGCAGTGCCGGATTAGGCGCGGCTGCGTGAGACGCGGTTTCGACCATCGCTTGACTATCCGCCAACGGGCACCTCCTCCGGGTGGGCCGCATCGATCTCGTCATAGTTGTAGGCTTCCCAGGTCACGACTGGCTCTTCCTCAAAGTTATAAGTCGGGGGAGGTGAAGCCGTCTTCCACTCCAGGCCTGCGGCGTTCCACGGATTGTCGGAGGCTGGTTTGCCGTAGCGCATCGACCACAGGAAATAAATCATAGGAAGCAGATACCCGATGCCAAGAACGGTGGCACCGGCGGTCGAGAGCACATTAAATACCTGGAATTCCGCCGGATAGTGGTAGTAGCGCCGCGGCATGCCAAGGTAGCCGAGAATAAATTGCGGGAAGAACGTAAGGTTGAATCCGATGAAGACAATCAAGGCGGCGAGGCGCGCCCAGCCTTCGGGATAGAGCTTGCCGGAAATTTTCGGCCACCAGAAGTGCATTCCCCCGAGATAGCCCATGACCGCGCCGCCGACCATGATGTAGTGGAAATGGGCGATAACAAAATATGTGTCGTGGACGTGCATATCGACGCCGAGGGCGGCGAGGAAGAGGCCGGTCAGTCCACCCATCGTGAACAGGCCAATAAAGCCGAAAGCATAGAGCATGGGCGCGTCGTAACGAATCGAGCCTTTGTAGAGGGTCGCGGTCCAGTTGAAGACCTTGACCGCGGAAGGCACGGCGACCGCGTAGCTAAGGATAGAAAAGACCAGCGCAGCGTAGACCGAGATTCCGGCGACGAACATGTGGTGCGCCCAAACCAGGAATCCGAAAACAGCGATGGCGATCGAGGAGAGAGCGACAAAGGTGTAGCCGAAGATGCGCTTGCGAGCGAAGCAGGCAATGATCTCGGTGACGACCCCCATGGAGGGCAGGATCATGAT
>JASHPL010000098.1 GCA_030038125.1 Candidatus Sulfotelmatobacter sp. | reverse complement strand
GTATTCCAATCACGTCCCGATGAATTTTTCGTTCCCGACGCATAGTTGCCTTCGAGAAAAGGACGAGGTTTCGTTGTGATCGTGTGAAAAGTCTTCCCGACGGCGGCAAAGCCCGCCCATGCACGGATAGGGGAGGCACCAAGAGAACCTGTCTGTCCATCAAACTCACCGTCATAATCGAAGGCTGCAGGGAGGTTGCCCTTCCAGTGGAGACCAACCGTGACTTCATTGAGGTGTCCACGGTTCAGAGTTTCTGGGAGTTCCGGGTTCGCTGACGCAACGCGCCACATGAGGTAGGGCTCAAAGCTTGAATCGGGTACAAGTTTTTGCAGGGTTCCATACACTCCGTATAGGTTGTTCCCGGGAAGAGCATTGTGTAAGTCAGTGTTTTCACCCGGGACGACTGACGCAGCGAAGACCGAGATGTCAGAGCCGGAAGGGTGAAAGTCGATGCGAGCCACATTGAACGTGCGGCCCACGTTGAGCCACTCGGAGGGACCGATTACCCGCTCATCACCGAAACGAAGAACTTGTCGTCCGCCAACGGCATCCACCGAGCCCGTGGTTGAGTTACCTACTTGAGCGTAGCCTTGCCAAAGAGTCCAACTATCCTCGTATGGATTCCCATTAGAAGTGTGGTGATTAAAGAAAATACGGGCATCCTGTACTTCGCCGTAGAAGCCTAACCACTCATTTGCCTGTATCGCCGCATGGATGCGCAGGCGATCCAAAAGATAAAAATCTTTGTCCTTGGCGTATCCGATCCCGCTTGGACCTTCGATACGATTGCGATACTCGCCACCGAGACGAAGCCAACTGGGTAACCTTTCGTCCAGCTTGTCGATTGGGAACAACCAATTTGCCGAATCGCCGGTCGCCGGATCAGGTGTCGGATCAGTCGCAGGATCGGCGCTGGATGCAGCATCCGACCGTGTGCTTGGAAGACCCGTTTGAGCCTCTAAAAGCCGGGTATTCGTCGACGAAGCCAGCAAAAGGAGGAAGGTAAAGCTGATAAGTCGTCTCCCCATTGAAGGTCTTTTCATCGCGCAGCAAAAGGATTACTGTCGCCAATTCACGTCCTTGACGGCTGTCTTTGAACAAAGTGCAATTTCAATCCCACGACCTCCGCTGATAGCGAAAGATAAGATCCATCCCTAACCGTTGCATTTTGTGAGTGCAGGCGCTGTCGCAATTTCTTATAAGGCACGGTAGGTAAGTCCGAGAAACGAGGCTAGCTGTCGACAAGAGGCCAGAAGTGTTCGGATGTCGACACTTCATTGTCGTGCGTGCCAAGACCGAGGCGATAGCGTAGCGAGTATTAGTGGAATCCAATTTGCACTCTATCTCGGCGGAGTGGAGGAAAGATGGAGACACAAGCATTCACGTTCGCGGCATCACGCTTTGTTCCGGTCGCTATCGGTTTCTTCGGCCTTGGCACTGGGTATTTCATTTGGGGCGGTCAGGCCCTTTTTGGTTTTCCGAAGACAAGCCCAGAAGTGAACAAGACTATGGGGATGTGGGGATTCTGGATGCCGGGCTTCATGCAGTTCCTTACGGGAGTCTATTTACTAATCGGATTGACATGGTTTGACGTCTTTGGAAATGTCGCTCCTCTATATATGGCGGGTCTCGCTTTCACCGCGTACGGCATTCATTGGTTTGCCATGGCTCACCGTCGCTACATCGAGGCGAGCGCAGAACCGGATGGCTGGATGGCCATCGCATTTCTGTTTATCAGCATTTTGGGAGTCGATGTTTTTCGGCGTGCCGGAGACATCCCGGTGATGATTGTCTTCGTTGGGCTAACGCTGATCTACGCCGCAGAGATTCCGACACGCTTGCTTCACTGGAATGCTGGAGGCCGTGTCGTCGGTCTTGTTCAATTTGTGACCGGAATGTGGCTCATGTACTGCACTTACGCCATCACTGTGGATTTGGCGCTTGGCGCCAAGGCCTGGGTGTAAGAGTGGGTGTAAGAGAAAGATCGGCGCCAAAAGATCGGATCACTTGGACGCCTATGCCGGCTTGGCCGCAGCGGTGACAAAGTGATTCAAGACAATGGCCGTGAGTTTTTTGTCCCTTGCAAGGAGTTTTCTTGTCAACAGGCGGTCACTGTGTCCAAATCCTGACAGTGATTGGAACGGCGACCGCGCGGATCGCTCGCAACCCTGGTAAATCTTTTTGAATCTCTTAGTTCACCTCTCATATGCCTTATGCGGCTGGCATGTTGTTTGCTGACTTACAGGTGCAGGAGTATCGTGACACAAAGTCATATTGCACCGCCCGGCCCCGGAAATCCATATGGGCAACAATCGCACTTCTGACATTTTGGATAGATCATGAAGATTAAAAACTTGGTGACTCGATGGCCCGTCGTGCAACAGATCCTGACCGGCGGGGACGGCATGCATGCAGATGCTATGAGCGAACGGACGCGGAATCTTCTTCCTAAGCATCATGGGGCGCAGGTTGCGCGTTCTGTGTGCCCGTACTGCGCAGTGGGGTGCGGTCAGCTTGTTTATCACAAAGACGGGAAACTGATTTCCATCGAGGGGGATCCGCAATCGCCGATTTCCCGCGGGCGGCTCTGTCCAAAGGGCTCCGACAGCTTCGAACTCCTCACGCATTCCGGGCGCGAGACGCGGGTGAAATATCGTCGTCCCTACTCGACGAAATGGGAAGAACTGGACCTTGAAACCGCGATGGACATGATTGCGGACCGGGTCTGGGAATCCCGCGAGCGCACATTTTTGGAAGAGGAAAATGGCGAGACCGTGATGCATACCACGGCGATCGCGCATCTCGGCGGAGCTACTCTCGACAATGAGGAGAACTACCTGATCAAGAAGTTGTTCGCGGCTGGGCTGGGCATGGTGTGCGTCAGCAATCAGGCGCGTATATGACACAGCTCGACCGTGCCCGGTCTGGGCACGACGTTCGGACGTGGCGGCGCCACTACGGCTCTGCCCGATCTGATGAATGCTGATGCCATTCTCATCATGGGTTCGAACATGGCGGAGAATCATCCAGTCGGATTCCAGTGGGTGATGGAAGCCAAAGAGCGCGGGGCAAGGATTATTCACGTTGATCCGCGGTTCAGCCGTACCTCCGCGGTCTCTGATATCTGGGCCCCATTGCGCGCCGGTTCAGACATTGTCTTTCTCGGTGGTCTCGTCAATTTCGTAATCGAAAACAGCAAGGAATTTCGCGAATACGTCGTGAATTACACGAATGCTCCGATCATCATCAGCGAAGATTTTGAGGACACGGACGACTTAGACGGATTGTTTTCCGGTTGGGACCCCGAACGGCGGAGCTATAATCCGCAAACCTGGGCATACGCACATTGCGGGACCTTCGACTCCGCAGAGCAAGAATACGTCGATGGTGGTCACGCAAAAGAATCCGGACGCTTGACCGTGCCTGACCTCACCTCATGCGAGCGAGACGACACGCTGCAACATCCGGGATGCGTGTATCAGATATTGAAGCGCCACTTCGCCCGTTATACGCCGGAGATGGTTGAGACTGCTTGCGGCGTTCCGCGGAAATTGTTTTTGAAAATCGCCGAGACCTTCTGTTCGGCATCAGGGCCAGAGAAGACCGCCGCGATGTGTTATGCACTCGGATGGACCCAGCACTCCGATGGCGTGCAGATTATTCGGACAGCTGCCATTCTGCAACTCCTGCTAGGGAATATCGGGCGCCCCGGCGGCGGCATTATGGCCTTGCGCGGCCACGCGTCCATTCAGGGATCCACCGATATACCCACTCTCTATGACATTTTGCCCGGTTATCTACCCATGCCGAAGTTGGGCGTGAACTCGAAGGATTTGGCCACCTACTACAGTAAACATCAGGACAAAACGGGCTTGTGGTGGAACATCGATAAATACATGGTGAGCCTGCTCAAGGCGTACTACGGCGAATCCGCCACAAAGGAGAACGACTGGGGATATGGCTGGCTTCCACGAGTCACTGGCGATCACTCGCACCAGGGCTATTTCCTCGACATGATGGATGGCAAGGTCGAAGGTCTGTTTGTGATGGGACAAAATCCGGCGGTTGCCGGCCCTAATTCGCGGTTCGAACGTAAGGCACTGTCCAAGTTGAAATGGCTGGTAGTGCGGGACCTTGTAGAACTTGAAAGCGCATCATTCTGGTATGACTCCCCTGAAATCGGACGTGGCGAGTTGCGAACCGAGGAAATTGGTACGGAAGTATTCTTCTTGCCTGCCGCCGGACATGCCGAAAAGGAAGGTTGCTTCACTAACACTCAGCGGTTGATACAGTGGCACCAAAAGGCTGTAGACCCGCCGGGCGATGCGCGCAGCGAGCCTTGGTTCGTGTACCACTTGGGGCGCCGTCTGAAACAGAGGGCCAGGGACGATTCCCGCCCGCGCAATGCTGGCCTGAATGCCCTCACATGGGACTATTCGCTGGAAGGCAAGAACCACGATCCCAGTGTCGAAGAAGTTCTACAGGAAATCAACGGACGTTTCTTGCCGGATTGCACTCTGGTGAGTGGTTACAGTGATCTTAAAGCAGACGGTTCGACCGTGTGTGGATGCTGGATTTATTCGGGAATCTTTCCTGCTCCCGGCCAAAATCGTGCCAACGACAGGAAGGCTCGCGACTTTTATGGGCACGGCTGGGCTTTTTCGTGGCCTTCCGATCGCCGCGTCTTATATAACCGCGCGTCCGCACGTCCGGATGGCCAGCCCTGGAGCGAGCGCAAAAAGTTGGTCTGGTGGGACGACGTGCAAAAGAAGTGGACCGGGCTGGACGTTCCCGATTTCACCGCGACGAAGCCGCCCGACTACACTCCACCGAAAGGTGCGGAAGGGGATGCAGCCCTTGCCGGCAACCGTCCCTTCATTCTTCATCCGGACGGATTGGGCTGGATATGGGCGCCGGTGGGCTTAGCCGATGGCCCATTGCCGACTCATTATGAGCCGCTGGAATCGCCGGTACGCAATCCGCTGTACGGCCAGCAAACAAACCCGGCAGCAATGCCCGAGCAGCGTCCCGGTAACCAATATGCAAATTCACCGGATGACCGCTTTCCGTATGTGATGACGACGTATCGATTGACGGAACATCACACATCTGGAGCCATGTCGCGTACGCTTTCGCATCTGGCAGAGCTGCAACCCGATCCTTTCTGTGAGATATCACGCGAACTCGCAGCCGAACGCGGGATCCGGAATGGCGACTGGGTTACGATCACGAGCATGCGAGGAATCATTGAAGCCCGCGCACTTGTGACCTCAAGGATTCAGTCTCTGGACGTTTGCGGAAAAAGAGTGCACCAGGTAGGAGTGCCCTATCACTGGGGATATCGCGGCCTGGTCAAAGGCGACATAGCGAACGATCTCATTGCCATCTCCGAAGAGCCGAACGTGCGCATCTCAGAAAAGAAAGTGATCCTATGTAACCTGGTTGCCGGCCGCCGGGCACGAGGTAAGGAAGCGCTGGAGCAAATGGAAGCACAGATCTGGGGTCCCAGAACCGCGGGCCATTCGCCGGTTGGGAGTGCGAGTGAGGGAAAGTCATGGCGGTAAGCGCATTTTTGACCGACGCGACGTTGTGTATTGGATGTAAAGCTTGCGAAGTCGCCTGCAAGGAATGGAACCACGTTCCCGCCGACGGCTTTACGTTCACAGGCAATTCATACGACAACACGAACGCTCTGGGGGCCTCAACCTGGCGGCACGTGATGTTTCTGGAACAGCCCTCCTCGCTTGGCGCTCAGATTACCGGAACCGACGATCCCTTTCGTTGGCAATTCTTATCGGATGTCTGCAAGCACTGCCAGAAAGCTGGGTGCTTGGAAGCATGTCCCACGGGCGCAATCATTCGGACAGAACTCGAAACGGTCTACGTCCAACCGGATGTGTGCAACGGCTGCGGTTATTGCGTTGTCTCGTGTCCATTCGGAGTGGTCGACAAAAATCATGAAGTCGGAACAGCGTTTAAGTGCACGTTCTGTTATGACCGCCAGCGAGAAGGTTTGATGCCGGCATGCGCGAAGGCCTGCCCAACACAATCGATTCAATTTGGCGAGATCAACGATCTAAGAAAGAGAGCACATGTGCGTGTTCAGGAATTGCACGAGCGGGGATACAGCGATGCGCAAATCTATGACCCGCAAAAGACGAGCGTTGAGGGTACTCACGCCATGTTTGTGATCCTCGGCGAGCCAGAGACTTATAACTTCCCCCCCGCTCCTGAGGTGCCGACGGTTCACATGAAATCGGCATGGACCGCAGCGATTATCTCAGCGCTGGCTGTCGTGCTGGTCGTATGCGTGTCTTTCGCACTTTAGCGGGACGGCCAAATTCTTGTAGACAGATGTTGTTTGAGGTTATTCATGGCAGCTGATCCACAAATCACCGAGGAGCGGTTGAACGCGATTCGGGATGAGGCGGCGCGAACCGGTAAGGTGCAACATGGCGGTATCGTGCCGGCGGACAGCCCTTTTCCAAAGTCAGCTCTCGAGATGAGTTATCACGGGAATCCTGTGCTTAAGCCGCCAACTTGGACATGGCAAGTACCTCTATATTTCTTTGTAGGGGGAGTCGCTGGTGTTTCAGCTTTAATGGCCTTGGTTGGCCACGTGACAGGCAATTCTGCACTCGTACGGGCCGAGTTATTAGTGGGACTGGTCGGCGGTGCGATCTCGGCCCCTCTCCTCATCGCAGATTTAGGAAGGCCTGGCCGGTTTCTAAACATGTTGCGAGTGTTCAAGCCGAGATCCGCAATGTCGCTGGGTGCGTGGACTCTATCGGGGTTTTCAGCCGCCGTGGGCTTGGCCGTCATTTGTCATGAGTTGTTGCGCGCAGGTTATGGCCACGAATTTTTACTCGCGGTGGAATGGTTTGCTGAATTTCTCGCCGCATTCACCGGACTCATCCTTGCTAGTTATACTTCCGTCCTTTTAGGGGTTACTGCCATCCCGGTCTGGTCTGAAAACCGCAGGCTCATTCCCGCGGTTTTCCTTACGGGAGCGTTGGGCTCGGCCGCTGCGGTTTTGGAGTTCCTTGGCTTCCTCATTCCAGCAACTCAGCTCATTGGATTGGTCGCAAGCACAACCGAAATCGTAATCGCGATTTTGATTGAAGTTCGCGATCGCTATGCTGATCGGCCACTCCGTGAAGGAATCGCTGGCTGGTTGACCCGCGCCGGAGCCATATTGGCAGGGCCGGTTTCATTGCTGCTCCGAATTTATGGCGTCCACAGCACTGGAGCTCGCTATTGCGCAGCGTTGTGCTTTATTGCCGGCGCTTTGATCGCCCGCTATGCCTGGATCGCTGCCGGGCGGGCCTCTGCGCGCGATCCGCAGGCGCTTTTTCAGATTCAACGGCGCGATCGAAATACAACGTCAGCTATCTAAGATGGCCATTGAATCACTGAGAAGCTAACCGGGCATCAGCACGACTCTCGCCTCCAACAAAGCGAATCGTGAGAGGTTCCTTGACGGTCATGTCGACCGACCGACGCGGCCAACGCTCAATCGAGCTCACGGACCCTAATTGACTCCAGACTTAACGTCGAATTCTTTGGCATTGCTCGTGCATCGGCATAAAACGGCTGAGACCTGTCATGGTCGGTGAGTTAAGAGAGTCAATCGAGGTAGAGAAACGCTATGAGCGATCCTATAAGTGAAAAGGAAACGATGGAATCCCCATCGCGGAGAAGTTTTATTGGTATTAGTTCAGCAGCACTTGCAACTGCGGCCTTCTCTGGCCTTACGGCAAGTGCCCAGCAGACGCAAGACACACGAAGCGCGGAGAAGGGCATTTCTGCAAGCGATCCTGGGCAAGAGAATAAGCCCCTTCTAGACGAAAATCCCGAGTCGAATATGCCGCCTCCCACGGATCATGGAGATTTTGGTCCGATTTGGTATTCGTTCGACCTGGTCCACAAGCGCGTGCAGGACGGTGGCTGGACGCACGAAGTGAATTCAATTGTCCTGCCGACGTCGAAGGATCTCGCGGGTGTAAACATGCGCATTACTGCGGGTAGCTTTCGCGAACTGCACTGGCATACGGCAGACGAGTGGGCAATCATGCTTTACGGCAATGCGCGCGTCACAGTGATGAACCCCGACGGCAGCATGTTCATTGATGACGTCGGCAAGGGTGACCTCTGGTTGTTCCCGGCAGGTTTCCCGCATTCGATTCAGGGGCTCGGGCCGGATGGGTGCGAGTTCCTGCTGGTCTTCGATCAGGGTGACTTCTCCGAAGACGGCACTTTCCTTCTCTCCGAGACGATTGCTCATACCCCGCGCAACATTCTGGCGAAGAATTTTGGCCTCAATAAGGATTCAATCGACAGAATCGTTCGAAAAGAGTCACTTTACATTTTTCCCGCCGACCTTCCTTTGTCTTTGGCGCGAGACAAGGCCGCGATTGGAGGGCCGCGAGTGGCATCTCCAATTCAATACACATTCAAGTTATTCGACATGACTCCGACCAGGAAAACATTGGGAGGCGAAGTTCGCATTGTGGATTCGCGCAACTTCCCCGTCTCCAAAAACATTGCCGCTGCGCTCGTCACTCTGAAGCCTGGAGCCTTGCGCGAATTGCACTGGCATCCCAACGCCAGCGAATGGCAGTTCTGGCTTGCTGGCAAAGGGCGCATGACCGTCGTCATGAACGAGGGAAAGGCCCGGACGATGGATTTCAATGCCAACGATGTAGGCTTCGTTCCCAGAGTTGCGACTCATTACATCGAAAACACCGGCAAGACCGATGTTGTGTTTCTGGAAATGTTCAAAGCCGATCGATTTGTTGACGTCTCACTGAATAATTGGCTCAGGCGCCTGCCGCCGGAAGCAGTGAGGGCACACCTAAACCTCACCGCTGAACAAATCGAAAAGATTCCTGCGGACAAAGAACTCGTCATCGCCGGATAACGCGCATCGCTCAGGGGGAAACTGCTGAACAGATTCCACCTAGAGGCTCGGAATTTCACCTCTGATCAAGTGCGTGCGCCGAGGCCAAACTGAATGTCTGGCCTCGGTGCGTCCGCTACTACGACCGATTCATTGCGACTTCAACCTCTGACGGCGCCGCCTGGCTCTGTCTCGTCGCCTCTGGCATCCTTGTCCTGAACGTCATATCGACCACATCGCTCTTGACTTGCTGGAGAGCATAGACGCCGTCTGAGTGCAGGAACACAAGCTGCGATTCATCGGAACCATCGGCCCCGTAAACATCACTGACAAAAATCGTTGGGCCACCCGAGTCGTTGCTGAGTGTGATCCTCTCGTTCTCAAGATCGATCAAAATAGTATACTTTCCGGCCGGCATTCTCTGTCCTGCGGCATAGAAATCGAACGGCACCTTCGCGATCTCAGTCTCGTCGGCAGACAGTGCCTTCGCCGAGTTCAAAGTCACGAGCGACGCCAACATCACAACTGCTACAGACATAATGACCTTCAATTTCATGATCTTCTCCTTGTCTCCGATTGAGCTGCACCGGTCCGTTGTTGCGAAAAACGTTGGCACAACTCTTCCCTTAAGAAAGGCAGGGCGAGTGCCAAACGGTAGAGGCTCCTTGCGATGCAGTAACCCTCCAGTCGTCAATCACTTAAGTAAACCGAAGGTTCCCGGAATTTGACGAGAGCAGGGTGTCGGAAGTGTCGTTTGCAGCCAACTCGACTTCTGACACCAAGACAAGGTTGTTCTTGAGTTTTTTTTCTGCTCGTGGCGGGCATTTATGGTTGAGTTTGCACACAAAAAAATCGGTCAAAGAATAGACCTGTAAGAGATCTAGCCGCTGGACAACATTTGTTCAGGTCCGGCTCCTACGTTTTTCTATCCCACCTATTCCAAGGGACAATTCTGGGTCACGACGCCGGCGTTCTCCGACCGACACCTCCGACACTACTGTCCACATGCTGACGCTCAGGAGTCGAGGATGCGAAGAAATCCCCGCTTCCAATTAGAAACAGCCTTGAATGGCAGTCTCTATAAGGCGCTTTCCAATGATCCCAATGCACCCGAATGGTTGCGCAAATGCTTTCTGTATAGGCAAAGAGAAGCTTATGTGGATTGTTAAACTCGCATTGCGCAGGCCTTACACGTTCGTGGTTATGGCCATTCTGATTTTAGTGATGGGAATCCTCTCGATTCTGCGCACACCAACCGACATTTTCCCCAACATTAACATCCCCGTCATAAGCATGATATGGAGCTACGCCGGAATGGTTCCGAAAGACATGGCGGACCGGATCATTAGTGTCACCGAGAGGTCGCTCACTACCACAGTCGACAACATCGAACACATCGAGTCGCAGTCGTTGTATGGGGTCGCAGTGGTCAAGGTTTTCCTACAGCCTACCGCTAGTGTTGACCGTGGCATTGCGCAGATTACGGCAGTTTCGCAAACGCAACTCCGTCAACTACCGCCGGGAACAACGCCGCCGCTTATTCTTGCCTATAGCGCATCAAGTGTACCAGTCATGCAGTTAGCTCTGTCCGGGCAAGGTCTCTCTGAGCAGCAGTTGAATGATTACGGCCTTAATTTCATACGAACCCAACTGATCACCATTCCGGGAGCGTCAGTACCGTACCCCTATGGCGGCAAGCAGCGGCAAGTACAGGTGGATCTGGATCCGGCTGCGTTGCAGTCGAAAGGTCTTTCGGCCCTGGACGTGGTGAATGCCATCGCGCTGCAGAACCTGATCCTCCCAACCGGGACGTCTAAGATCGGAAGCAAAGAATACGACGTCGATGTACCCAACGCTGCACCGCAAACCATGGAGGAATTGAATCGTATTCCGATCAAGACTATCGGAAGCACCACGATCTACATGAAGGACGTGGCGTGGGTGCGGGATGGATTTCCCCCACAGACCAATATTGTCCGGGTGAACGGTCAGCGCTCGGTGCTGCTTACGATTCAAAAAGCCGGCGATGCCTCCACACTTAGCGTAATTGCGGGAGTTAAGTCTCTGCTCCCATTCATAGCCACGACGGTTCCTCCACAATTGAACATGAAGCCGCTTGCGGATCAGTCGATCTTCGTTCTGGGAGCCATCAAGGGTGTGGTTCGTGAGGCGCTCATCGCCGCATGTTTGACGGCGTTCATGATTCTCATGTTTCTGGGAAGTTGGCGCAGCACGCTAATCATCGCTACGTCGATCCCGCTCGCTATTCTTACATCACTGATCGTACTGAGCGTCACCGGGCAAACCATCAACATAATGACGCTCGGTGGACTCGCACTCGCCGTGGGCATTCTCGTCGACGATGCGACGGTGGAAGTCGAGAATATTAACCGTAACCGGGAAGCTGAGCCCGAGAAAGATCTGGACGGAGTGGTGCTCGATAGTGCACAGCAAATTGCTGTGCCTGCTTTCGTGTCCACACTTTCGATCTGCATTGTGTTTGCGCCGATGTTCTTGCTCTCGGGCGTGGCCCGCTATCTGTTTCTACCCCTGGCCGAGGCAGTTGTATTTGCGATGCTGGCCTCCTATTTCCTGTCGAGGACAATCGTGCCCACGATGGCGAAATATCTATTGCGCTACCAAAAGGTGGGTGAGCAAGTCCAAACGAGTCGTAATCCCCTGGTGCGGTGGCAACAAGGCTTCGAACATGCCTTCGAAGCTTTTCGCTATCGTTATCGGGGATTCTTGGAGTTTTGCCTTCATCATCGGCGCGCTTTTCTTGCCGTCTTCTTTGCCGCCTGTCTTGGATCCCTGGTCCTCATCGTTCCCTGGCTCGGCCAGGATTTCTTTCCCAGTGTGGATGCCGGCAGTTTCAAGCTTCATATGCGTGGTCCTACAGGCATGCGCATTGAAGACACCGCATTCCTTTGCGACCTGGTTGAGGACTCCATCCGAAAGCATATTCCGGCCGACGAAGTAGACAGCATCATCGACAACATCGGCTTGCCTTATAGCGGCATCAATCTCTCGTACAGTAATTCGGCCCCAATCGGAACATCCGATGCCGACATTCTCGTGACCTTATCGCCGAAACACCACCCTACGGACGACTATGTCAAAAAGCTTCGCCTGAGTTTAGCGAACTACTTTCCGGGAGTAACCTTCGCTTTTCTCCCCTCCGATATGGTGACGCAAATTCTGAACTTTGGATTACCTGCTCCCATCGATATTCAGATAATTGGCGCTAATCTCGATGGCAACCGCGCGTGGGCGAGCGAATTGCTCCAGAGAATTCGGTATGTTCCCGGTACCGCTGACCTGCGCGTGCAACAACCCTTCGATGAGCCCTACCTTCATCTGAGAATCGAGCGTACCAAGGCACAGGAACTGGGCTTTTCGGCGCACGACATCGCGCAAAATCTCCTGGTGTCGTTGAGCGGCAGCTTTCAGACATCGCCGACATTTTGGGTTGATCCCAGAAATGGGGTGAGTTATTCCATCGCGACGCAGACTCCGCAGTATCGCGCGGATACGCTGCAGGATCTGGTGAACACACCGATAACCGGAACCGATCCTCTGGCTCCGCCTTCACTGATGGCGAGTCTGGTATCAGTACGGCGCGGGACTGGCATGGCGGTAGTTTCGCACTACAACGTTGCACCGGTTATAGATGTGTTCGGTTCGGTCCAGGGGCGGGATCTGGGTGGAGTGTCACGGGACATTAATAAGATCATCAACTCCATGCGCGGAAATTTGCCACGCGGCTCGCGCGTGGTCGTTCGCGGCCAGGTCGAGACCATGACATCGTCTTATATCGGACTTCTTCTTGGCATCGTCTTTGCCATCATGCTCGATTATTTACTAATCGTCGTGAATTTTCAGTCATGGCTTGATCCTTTCATCATGATCTCCGCTTTACCGGCCGCGCTGGCGGGAATTGCATGGTTCTTGTTCATCACCCACACAACTCTCAGCGTCCCGGCGCTCATGGGAACGATTATGTGTATGGGAGTGGCTACTGCGAATAGCATTCTCGTGGTGAGCTTTGCGACGGAGCAGATGGCAGGGGGCAAGGATGCGATCGCGGCCGCACTGGAAGCGGGCTTTACCCGATTCCGTCCCGTTATCATGACTGCCTTGGCCATGATCATTGGAATGGTTCCTATGGCGCTCGGACTTGGAGATGGAGGCGAGCAGAATGCCCCTCTCGGACGAGCGGTAATCGGAGGGTTGATGTTCGCAACCGTGTCGACACTTTTGTTTGTGCCTACATTTTTCAGCGTACTTCACGGAACGCGTAAACACGTTCTCGTCCAAGACGAAGCTTCGGAATCAGAAAATTAGTGAATCACATGACACAAACTGAGTCTCACGTACAGATCGCAATGCCCAGGAACTCCTCGCCTGATGATCAAGGTCATCGAAATCGCCGTCGAGTTTGGGTGATTTCCGTGCTGCTCGCGATCGTTGTATTGGGTGTTTTGACGGCCGGCATCCGGTCCCGAGTGAAAGCGGCGACAGCTTTACGGGCAGTTACAGCCCAAATGGCTATTCCTGCTGTTTCTGTCGTATTGCCGAAGCGGACCGCGCCGTCCCAGGAACTTATACTCCCGGGCAACATACAACCATTCATTTCCTCGCCTATCTATGCCCGTTCGGATGGTTACCTCAAGAAATGGTACTTCGACATCGGTGCGCATGTGAAAGCAGGACAGTTGTTGGCCGTCATTCAAGCACCGGAAGTAGATGAACAATTAGCGCAGGCACGCAGCACCTTGGCGACCGCTCAAGCCAACTTGGAGTTGGCCCAAATCACCAGAGACCGTTATCAAGGGCTATTGAAAAAACATGCTGTCTCCCAGCAAGACGTGGACAATGCGGTCGGTACATACGCTGCGAACAAAGCGATAGTAGATGCAGACCTCGCGAATGTT
Organism: Candidatus Sulfotelmatobacter sp.; assembly: GCA_030038125.1. Lineage (GTDB taxonomy): Bacteria > Acidobacteriota > Terriglobia > Terriglobales > Acidobacteriaceae > Sulfotelmatobacter. The sequence goes on along the minus strand of JASHPL010000098.1, from coordinate 6,851 downwards.
CGTCATTACGCGGCGCTGGTCTCATTCGAAAATGTCTATGCACCGTACGACGGCGTTATCACAGCGCGCAATACCGATATCGGCGATCTCATTAACTCTGGTAGCAGCACCGCACCAAGAACCGATATGTTCCATATTGCACAGACTGGAGTACTGCGCGTCTATGTGAACGTGCCCGAAGAGTACTCGCAGGGTATCAAACCGGGTGAGACGCGTGCCGACGTCACCTTGGCTGAATTTCCCGGCAAACGGTTCCCCGGAACCCTGGTACGTACGGCTGACGCCATTAACGCGACCACTCGCACCCTGCTTGTGGAAGTTGATCTTGAGAATCCGGCCGGAACCCTCTTCTCTGGATCATACGCGGAAGTACATCTGCAAATTCCAGCGCAGAATTCAACCTTTCTGCTCCCGGTTAGCGCGCTTATCTTTCGTGGGCAGAAACTGCAGGTTGGTGTCGTGAAGAATGGGAAGGTAATTGTCACGGATGTCAGTCCTGGGCACGACTTCGGGGAACAGATCGAGATTGTTGCCGGTTTGCAGCCTGATGACGAAGTTATCACAAATCCCCCGGATTCCTTGGTATCCGGTGAGGAAGTCAAGATGGTGCAGGCAACGTTGCCGGGGGATAAGCAATGAAATGCGTCGGTAGGCTGCCGCTCGCCGTGAGCGTGGCGGTTGCAGGGCTTTTACAGTTCACCGGTTGCGCCGTCGGCCCTAAGTACAAGACTCCCACGGTTCCGACTCCTCCTGCCTACAAGGAGATTGGAAACTGGAAAACAGCTCAACCGAGCGATCAAAACCTGGGAGGAAACTGGTGGGAGATATTTCACGACCTTCAACTCAATGAGCTAGAAAAGCAGATTAATGTTTCGAATCAAAACCTTAAAGCCGCTGTTGCTGAGTATCAGCAGTCTAGAGCTGCGCTGCGCTATGTTCGGGCTGACTATTACCCAACGATCACTGCGGCTCCTTCCGCGACACGAGAAAGATATTCCAACAATCGTCCACCACCCATTTCCAGCGACGGTCTTACGTTTAATGATTTCGTTTTGCCCGTCAACCTTTCGTATCAGGTCAACGCCTGGGGAAGAGTAAGCCGTAACGTTGAGTCCTATCGGGAGCAGGCACAGGCATCCGCGGCGGATCTGGCCGTAGTAAACCTGAGCATGCACTCCGCACTGGCAGTGGATTATTTCGCAGCGCGGACCTTAGATGCAGAGGAAAAGTTGCTGAGCGACACCGTAGTGCAGTACACGCAAGCGTACCAACTTAACGAGGACCGCTATGAAGGTGGGCTGGCGTCCGAGGTCGAGGTAGAACAAGCCAGGACAATATTGGAAACTACGCGCGCTCAGATGATCGACGTCGGAGTAGCGCGTGCTCAGTATGAGCATGCGGTGGCGGTATTGATTGGGAAGCCACCCGCAGATTTCGCGCTGCCACGACTGCCCCTCACCACTCCGCCGCCCCCAATTCCCGTGGGAATACCCTCCGAATTACTCGAGAGGCGTCCCGACATTGCCGCAGCAGAACGATCTGTTGCCTCCGCGAATGCCCAAGTCGGCTTGGCGAAGACTGCTTATTATCCGCTGGTGAATATCTTCGGCAGCGGAGGGTTCGAGAGCGGAACGATCACGACTCTACTGCAAGGACCCAGTACGTTTTGGTCGCTGGGACCGTCCGCAGTCGTGACGATTTTTGACGTAGGCAGGCGGCGTGCACTTAATGACCAGGCTAAAGCGGCATACGACGCTGAAGTCGCCTCGTATCGCCAAACAGTTCTGGACAGCTTTCAGCAGGTTGAGGACAACTTAGTCGCTTTGCGAATTCTCGAACAAGAAGCGGGGGTTCAGGAGACTGCGGTACAAGCCGCGGAACGGTCCCTTGACCTCTCCAATATTCGATACGACGGTGGGGTCACGAGTTACCTGGAGGTTATTACTGCTCAGAATGCCGCGCTCAGCGATGAAGTTACCGCGGTCAACATCTTGGGACGGCGGATGGCAAGTGCTGTGCTCCTGATCGAAGCGCTGGGTGGAGGGTGGGATCGCTCGAGCTTGCCTGAGCGTCCCGAGTGCTGCGGAAAACTGGCGAGTGTCACTTCAAGGCCGTGACGAGAAGTGGAGCCGTCGTTCTTGGAAGAGAGGAGTTGCAGTTCATTGGTGTTTATCTGTTTTGTGCTGGCCGCGTTTGCTCGGGAACTTGACCCCGTCGTGCGACTGGTCGGCCGTGGCAGAACACTTCAGTATCTTGCCTTCGAAATGGATTGAAAGTCGAACTATGAACCGGTGGCTTGGGAGAGTCTTTGTTCCTCTTCGCACGGATGCTCCCGTGCAGCGCTATGGATCGGGTGTCGTTTCGGTTGCAATGGCAGCTGCTGCGGCGCTCCTTCTGCGGCATTATGATCTTCCGCACCCGTTCACATCTTTTTCCTTTGCCGCGATTGCGATTACATTTTGGTACGCAGGAACCGGTCCAGGGTTGCTTTCTCTTGCCCTCTCGTGTTCGTTATTGCCCTACTTCTTTATGGCAGTCAGGATCGGGCACCTTTCGTGGGACTCCTATCTCGTCATTTATGGAGTGTTCGGGTTCTTTGTCAGCTGGTTCAGTTCCTCGCGTCTGCGTGCAGAACGCTTGTGCTCCGAAGCGCGAAACGCTCTGGAGGTCAGCGTGGAAGAGCGAACTGAAGAGCTCATGCGGGCAAATCAGGATCTTCGGCGGGCTCAGCAGGAGTTGTCGGAACTTACCCAAAAACTTGCCCAAGAAAACCTTTATCTCGAGGACGAAATCCGATCGGACTTGAACTTTAAGGAGATCGTTGGAAAAAGCACGGAATTGCGTCGTGTGCTAAAACTGGTAGAAACGGTCGCGCCCACTGAATCTACGGTGCTGATCAATGGCGAAACTGGCACCGGCAAAGAGTTGATCGCGCGCGCAATCCATAATCTCAGTTCGCGGCGTTCCAGGACCTTCGTAAGGCTCAACTGCGCGGCTATTCCGGCTGGATTGCTTGAAAGCGAACTCTTTGGACATGAAAAAGGTGCATTCACGGGAGCCTTTGCCCAACGCATAGGCCGACTCGAACTCGCGAACAATGGCACTCTGTTCCTTGATGAAGTCGGAGATCTTCCACTGGAATTACAACCCAAACTACTCCGAGCTCTACAGGAACGAGAGTTCGAGCGTTTGGGCAGCACACGAACAATTGCAACCGATGTGCGCCTTATCGCCGCGACCAATCGGAACTTAGCGGCTATGGTCGAAGGGGGAAAGTTCCGGTCCGACCTTTTTTTCCGTCTAAATGTATTCCCTATCGATCTACCTCCGTTGCGAGACCGACAGGAAGACATTCCGCCCCTGATTCGGCATTTCGCGGAACAGTTCTCCCGCCGCATGAATAAGGTTATAGAGACTATATCTCCGGCAACTATGGACGCCCTACAGCGCTATTCCTGGCCGGGAAACATTCGTGAACTACAAAATGTGATCGAACGGGCTGCCATTCTTTCAACTGGTCCAGCTCTAATCGTGCCGCTCGCGGAAATGGAGCGCCACTCTGCGCCAGGGCTAGCCCGAGAGGAGGCTTCAAGTCGACCGCAGAGACGCCGGCCGGTTCGAAATATTCTGAACGACGTCGATCGTGAGCAAATGATTCGAGCGCTGAAAGAATCGGCAGGCCGTGTAGGAGGCCCTGACGGGGCCGCGTCGCGGCTTGGTCTCAAGCGCACGACGTTTATCACCCGCATGCAAAAGTTGGGTATCTCCCCAAATCAAGTGTCGGAGCCCGACAAATCCACAAACGACGCTTACGACAGGTCCGACACTTCCCCCTCTTTGCCTGATCCTTTTGACGCAAGTTCCACAGAATAAGTCTCTTACCTTCAAATCCCAAGTCTTCTGAACTCTGGCATGCGCCGTGCCTTAGCCAAGGTGTGAAATACAGGGTTCGCGAGTGACACTGCAGTCAGTCTAAAGCGGCGACTGCTGTCGCCAAGTATCTATTTTGATCGCAGTTGTACCGAAATAAAAGACATTCACAAGGAGACCTACACAAATGAAAATTAACAAGCTGTACATCACATTCGGATTAATGATTGCTTTTGTCTTGTTTTTCGAATTCGCTGCACACGCGGATGTTTCGAACGAGTCAACAAAAGTTACGTTTAACATGCCCGTTCAGATTCCTGGACAAGTGTTGCCGGCGGGAACCTACTGGTTTCAACGAGCCGACTCGGATGATCCGCACGTGATTCAAATCTTCACCGCCGATTACAGTTCATTGGTGGCAACCGTTATGACCGTATCAGCAGAGCGGCCGGAGCCAGCAGATGAAACCGTCATGACACTGGCAGAACCAGTGAACTCGACACCCCTTCTGGTGAAGTGGTTTTACCCTGGCGACACGATAGGTCACGAGTTCACTTATCCCAAACAACAAGAGCAGGAGATTGCTCAGGCACATCAAGAGACAGTTGTCGGCGACAAAATGACTTCTGTCGGTGAGAGCGCCGGTGAGTAATGTGAAAATGCGAGGTTCGGTCACGATGGTTTCGGCCAGCAATGACCGAACCCCCGCAACTAATTTGCGTGGAAAAAAGAGAAGAATTCATCATGAAATTCCAAAAGGATGTTGGCAATCCCGATCGCAATGATGGCAATGATCACCGCGGCCTTTGCCGATCAAGTTGCTGTGGATTGCGACCTGGTCTTATTTTTGGCACTCCTGCCGCGACCATAACATCTTGGTGGAGATTCCACTTCCTTAAATTGTTTGGAGCAAATAAAAAAGCCCCAAGGCTCGGGGCGAAAGTCGGAGGCTAATTTTTTTCCCAAGAGACATATGTATGGTAGCGAACATAACCGCCTCTGGACTATACAGCGGATCCCGTAGGCAACGCGGGGACGATGATCCTGCGGTTTCTGGAAGATTCAAAAAAAACCGAATCGTCTGCCCATCGGCGCCCAAGGACTTTCTTAGGGACTTACGAATTCTTAATGAACCCTTTATGCCAATTTCATACTGAAACGCGTGTGATAAGGTGCAGCTGGCAAAAGCGCTTCCCCCAAAGCCGCTACCGCATCTGCTGTTTCACAGCAACGTTGCGATAGCGGCTTTCTTTCCTCAAGACGGTCCTGTGTTATTGCAGCTTCGCGTACTCGGCCTTGGCTTCCTTTAGGATAGGGATGTCGGGGTCAGCGTCTTTCCAGAGCGTGAGGAACTCTTTGTAGGCAGCGAGCGCACGAACGCGGGCGGCGTCTGCTTCTGCACCTTGTGAGGTTCTCGATTGTAAAGCGTTCGAACGCGCCACACCCAGATGCGCCAATGCTCCCGTCCAGCAGTTCCACACGATGCCGCTGTGGTCGAGAATCTTTTTGAACTCGCTGGCACCCTCTTTGCCTTGACCGGCGGCCAAGTAAGCTTGCCCGCGAATATAAGTCGGAAACAAGCAGGAACTACTCGTTCCAGGATTATTCGCCCCGTACTCGATCGGCGGGAGGGCGGGTTCCAGGCGGTTGATCGCGCTGGTCGCTTCTTTGCGATTGAGAGCGAGCCTTGCCTGAATCGCAGGCAGCCACAGAAATTGGAGTTGAGTATCCAGCGGGCGGCTTTTGTTTAAGCTTTGCACCCGCGATTCGGCTTGCGCCGCATCGCCAGCGATGGCGAATGCAAGCGCAGCCAGTACGTCGACGGCCTGACTGCCGGCAACGAGCTTTAGACCTTCTGCCGCATCCTGTTTAGACCTCGTCAGGTTGCCAAAGGCGGCCTCGCGGATTGCAGAATTCTCCACCCAAATGGCTCCAGTCTCCTTGCTGTCAGCCCGGATTGCCGAGTCCATAGACCGCATCGTCAACTCCCGCGCCTTCGAAAGATGACCCGCGTACGCCTCGGTATCGGATGCTAGTGATAACCCGGTGTTCTCTTCCGGCTTGCCAGAGAACCAGTGGAGTTCTTCCGCCATGCCGGTGGAATCGCCGCCTAGAAAAGCCAAACCGTAGAGATTAATGTGGACTTGCGCATCATCCAGCTTTCGAGCTAGTTCCAGCTGTGCTGTCTGTCGCGCTTCATCAAATTGCTGCAAAGCCATGAGAAATACAGTCAAATTGGTGTACGCGGCGCCCAAGCCGGCTTCGATTTTGATGGCTTCACGAGTAACCTGAACGGCGTTTTCGTATTGCCCCAGTTGGGCGTACACACCTCCCAGATTGATACGGGCGCCGGATTCTCGCGGATAGTTTGCTGCCCATGCCTGAAATGTTTGTGCTGCTTTCTCCAGTTCTCCGGTGGCATCCTCGTAGTAAAAGCCAGCGATGACGAGCTTTTCCCGCTCACTAGCGTGCTCTCGTAGTTGAAATGCTTTGGTGTAGTATTCGGCGGCGCGCCCCGATTCATCCATGTCGGCGTAATCAACCCCTGCTGCTGAATATGCCAGGGCAAAATTAGGGTCGAGTTCGATCGCACGATGGTGATATTGAAGTGCTGCGCTTGCTCCCTGTTCATTGAGAACCTTGTAGGCGGTGCTGTACGCTTTCAAGGCTTCGAGCGAGGACGTGGTGGCTTCTTCGAGCGGGACATCAAACTTTTGCACGGTTGCGAGGGATTCGCCTATTTCGCTCCGTAGCCTGGAAGCTGCCTCTCCAAGTACGCCCAGTACTTTCTCTTTGGACGCCGCCGTAACCTGCTCTTGCGCCAACAAATCTTCGCTCTGGCAATTCACCACTTTTAACCCCAGCACGTATTCGCTGCCCAGACTCGCAATCGCGCCGGCAATATAGGCTTTACCACCCGCCCGCTGGCAAAGTGCACGAGCCACGTCGGGAGTGAGCTTGGTGTCGGGTGGGCGCGCCAT
>JASHPL010000001.1 GCA_030038125.1 Candidatus Sulfotelmatobacter sp. | reverse complement strand
TCTGCCCTGAACCATCCCAACATTTGTACGATCTATGAGATCGGGAAGCATGGAGATCAGCCCTACATCGTGATGGAGTTTCTGGACGGGATGACATTAAAGCATCGGATCGCGGGTCACCCGCTGGAAACAACAGTCCTGCTCGAAATGGCAATCGAGATTGCTGACGCATTGCATGCTGCTCATATCCAGGGAATCGTGCATCGGGACATCAAACCCGCAAATATCTTTGTAACGAGAAGTGGCCGAGTCAAGGTTCTGGATTTCGGGCTAGCCAAACTGGTGCCCAAATTTGAGATAGGAGCGGGTAAAGATACAACTCATACCCTTGAAGATTCACTCAGCACGCCGGGCTTATTACTGGGCACGATACCCTACATGTCTCCAGAGCAGATTCGCGGCGGGCAAGTGGACGCTCGCAGCGATTTATTTTCGTTTGGCGCTGTACTCTACGAGATGGCCACCGGCACGAGGGCATTTCCGGGGGAAACATTCGGCGCAGTCATTGGCGCGGTCTTGCAGAGTACTCCCCCGACGGTCGCGCACCTGAACCCAGCGATTCCCTGCGAACTTGAGTTCATGATCAGCAAAGCTTCGGAGAAGGATCGCAACCTGCGGTATCAGAGTGCTTCCGAGATTCGTAACGACCTGGGACAGCTGAATCGCGACACGAACACCGGGCGCCTGGCAGTGAAGGTTCGTACTGCCGCCAGTCACATTGGAATAGCCCGGAAGCTGATTGTCCTACCGGCATTAGCTGCTGTAGCCGTCGCGGTGGGTGGTTACTTCTATTTGCACCGCACACCTAAGCTCACCGACAAGGACACGATTGTACTTGCCGATTTCACCAACAGCACCGGCGATGCAGTCTTCGACGACACGCTTAAACAAGGGCTCGGCATCGCTCTGCACCAATCCCCATTGCTCAATGTTCTTTCCGATGCCAAAACGGATGCCATTCTCAACCTTATGACCCTGCCTGCTAAATCGCCGCTGACCGCCGAGGTCGCACGCGAGGTTTGCCAGCGTGCTGGCAGCCGAGCCTACATCGTCGGGTCGATTGCGACGCTGGGGAGGGAGTATGTGCTGGGCTTGACCGCGAAAAATTGCCAGAACGGAGATACGCTGGCCGAGGAGCAGGTCACCGCCGCGGCGAAGGAAAAAGTGTTGGACGCACTCGGTAAAGCAGCGTCCAAGCTGCGTCGTGAGCTGGGCGAATCGTTGTCGTCAGTGCAGAAATTTGATACGCCACTTGCAGAGGCTACTACCTCTTCGCTCGATGCTTTGAAAGCCTATAGCATGGCGGGAAAGGTTGAAAGGTCGCAAGGCGCAGCGGCGGCGCTGCCCTTTTTTCAGCGTGCCATTACGCTTGACCCCCGCTTTGCCACTGCCTACGGTGCGCTCGGTGTGATTTACAGCGACCTCGGGCAGACTGCTCGCGCCCGTGAGTACATTGCTAGGGCGTTTGCCTTGCGCGACCGCACCAGTGAGCGAGAAAAACTCAGAATCACGGCGTTTTACTATGATTGGGTAACAGGCGAACTGGACCAAGCTGAGGAAAGCTACCGGGAATTGATACAAAATTACCCACGTGAGGCCTTTGCCTATGTGGACCTGGCAGTGGATCGCGGTGAAGAGGGCGATTACGGGGAGGCTGTGGAGCTCCTGCGTCAAGCGCTACGTCTGCGCCCCAGTGTAACAAGCTACCAAAATCTTGGTGCGTATCTCATGGCTCTGGGGCGCTTCAATGAGGCACGGGCGACACTTCAAGAGGCATTGTCGAACAAGCTGGACCTTGATGGTTTGCACACAAATCTCTATGCTCTCGCATTTCTTGCCGGGGAAACGGGCGCTATGTCGCGCCAAGCGGCCTGGTTTGAAGAGAAGCCTGATCTACACCATGAAATCCTCGTAATCGAATCGCTCACCGAGGCTTATAGTGGCCATCTCGGCAGGGCGCGTGAGTTGACTTGGCAAGCGGTGAACGCAGCCATGAAAAGTGCCAACTCGGAAGGTGCCGCCTCCGCGCACGTTGACGCAGCTCTGAGGGAGGCTGCTTTCGGCAACGTTTTCGAGGCCCGTCGCGAAGCGGATGCGGCTCTAAAGCTTGGGCCGGACAGCCGAAACGTGGAGGCCCAAGCGGCGTTAGCCGCTGCCTGGAGTGGAAGCGAAAGCGGAGTGCGTAAACTGGAGGCTGATCTCAAGAAGCGCTTTTACCTCGACACACTCGTAAATAACTACTGGCTGCCCATTATCGAAGCGCGCATGAACATCGCAGAAAACGATCCGGCCAAGGCTCTCGAGTCCTTGCAAGCCTTGCCTTCTCGCTTGGAGGTCGGATCGCCCGTAACCGAAAACTATTGCACCTCTCTCCACCCGGTGTACACGCGCGGCGAGGCCTATTTAGGAGTTCGCCAAGGCAGTCAGGCTGGACGCGAATTTCAGAAAATCCTGGACCATGGCGGTATCGTCTTGAATTGTCCATCCGGGGTGCTCGCTCGCCTCGGTCTCGCACGAGCCTACGCTATCCAAGCGGGTTTTCCCGTTGCATTGGACGCTCGCCGGGAACAACGGTCACTTTTCAGCGGAGCAAAAAAACATGCCTGGCCGAAGGCAGAGGTTACGAACCGGGAGGCCGAGGAATTCAAGACCAAGGCGCGCGCTGCTTACCAGGATTTCCTTACCCTCTGGAAAGATGCCGACCCCGACATCCCCATCCTGAAGCAGGCCAAGGCCGAATACGCGAAGCTGCAATGAGATGCCGCTCCGCGGTTATGCAGTCCACGGAGTTCGCCTTCGAAGCAGCCAACATTTACGGTGTTCTCTTCATCGTCACTTTTTGCTGCCACGGGCTTTGGTTATCGGTAGCCAGCTTGGGGCATGATGCACATCTTCGGGCTTAGAAGCCCGGCGCTTCGGAACCACCGCGCATCCATCTTGCCCGATGGCTCGCTGGTCGGTTGAGACACCCTTAGAAGAGCTTACTTTGGCGCTCAATCGACACCCACTTTGGTGCTCCGGCGCTCAGTCAGTATTGTGTCGCGCCACACGCCAGCGAGCCTCCCAATTCGTTCGCGTCTCCCGACAACTCGGAACCCGCACCTCGCCTGAAGTACCAAGCTCGCCTCGTTTTCTGGGATCGTTGCGCCCTGAAGAGTCCAGATGCCATGCGCCTCGGAGGATTCGATGAGTGCATCCAGCAGGGCGCGTCCGATGCCGCGTCCACGTGCCACGGCTGCGACGTAGACCCCCGACCTCGGCGACACCTGCATGGCACACCCGCTTCGAGACCGGACTCAGAACAGCCCATCCGAGCACCCCGTCACCACGCGCAACCAGCCTTGAGTGCGGAAGACGCGCTGCATCCCACTCCTGCCACGATGGTGCCTTCGTCTCGAAGGTGCCTAGCCCGGTTGAAATGCCCTCCTCGTAAATGGCACGGACCTGTTCCCAGTCGGCGGCAGTCATCGACTCAATTCGTACACTCATGTGCTTCATAATATCGAGAATGCCTGACTACACCTCCAGCACTGTGCTCGACAGCGAACCCGATCTCGACAAGAAGCACGATTCCTCCGGGTCGCGCATACGCTGCCCCCTCTGCGGTTGGACGCCCCATAAGGATGATCGCTGGTTCTGCAAGTGCAGGCATTCGTGGAATACCTTCGAGACGGGAGGAGTCTGCCCAGCATGCCTGCATCAGCAAACTGAGACCCAGTACCTCTCGTGTAGCCGCCGGTCGCCGCATTCGCTGTGGTATACGGAGTGATTGTTTTACCATTGGCGAAATGATCTTTCCTCCGTCTGAAGTTGCGATCAAGATTGCGATTGCGTTGGGTGTCGGTCTGCTTGTCGGTTTCGAGCGAGCGTGGGCGCACAAAGAAACCGGAGTCCGAACATTCGCGATCACTGCTCTGCTCGGTACCCTGACGGCGCTGGTGTCCAGTCAGTTCGCGGTGGTCTGTCTGGTGGGTGTGTTTGTCCTTATCGCCTACATCAATGGGCGCAGCCTGCTCGTGGAACGCTCGCTGGAAATGACGACTTCCGTGGCGTTGATCGTCACCTTTGTCCTCGGCGTGCTGATCGGTCAAGGGCATCTGTTTACCCCGGTAGCTTCCGCAATTCTGATGACCATGCTTTTGGCATGGAAAACCGAATTACAGAAATTCGCCGGAGACCTCACTCCAAGTGAAGTTCGTGGTGCCGTGCTTCTCGGACTCATTGGTTTCGTCATCTACCCTATCCTGCCCAACCGATTCATCGACGACTGGCACTTACTCAATCCCCGCCAGTCATGGGCAATCGTAATCATCGTTGCCGGGTTGGGATTCCTGAACTACGTTCTGCTTCGGCTCTTCGCGAATCGGGGCCTTTACTACACGGCTGGACTCGGCGGATTGGTGAACAGCACTGCAACTGTCGCAGAACTCTCTCGGCTACTCAAAGGGGAAGCCAGCAGCATGGCGGTTGCCCTAGTTCTGATCACATCAGTGGCGATGTTGCTGCGGAATCTCCTGATACTTGCAATCTTCGCCCCGTCTGCTGTACCTATTGCAGCCGCACCAATGCTTGCCATGACAGCCATTGCGGGATTCTTTGCTTGGAGGAGGCGGGAACGCGGCACAGAACGAGTCAGTCCACTTCAAGTTTCGTCGCCCGTGTCTCTCAAGTACGTACTGAAGTTTGGTGGTTTGTTTGTACTGATGGAAATCATCGGCACAATTGGCGCACGGTACTTGGGCAAGTACGGCTTCTTGGCGCTCAGTCTACTAGGCGGTACAGTGAGCAGTGCCAGCACTACGGCAGCGGCAGCGACTATGGCTATTCATGGAAAGCTGTCTCCCGACGTGGCAGGAGTAGCAACCGTATTTGCCTCGATCACGAGTGCCCTTGTCAATCTGCCTCTGGTCGAACGGCAAACTCATGACAAGCACATCACGCGGACTCTCACGGTCATTTCGGTGTTCTTAGTTGCCATTGGACTTTTCGTGTTGGTCTTGCGGCAGAGATTTGGACGTTGATGCGTAGGGTCACGTCCCACTCTGGCTCTTCAAAGCCTTCCCAGACCGCCGCGTTCATGTTCGATCTGTCGCAGTTGCGTCAAAACGCTCAACGCTCTTCCTATAGCCGCGAGTTCGTCGCTCTCGGTTGCCGATTCCCGAAGCAACTCCAGTCTCCGCCTCTGGATTGTAGCTTCGGCGTTCGTAATCTCAGCGAACAGCTTTTCGGCATCCAGTGCAAACAGCGCGTTTTGGTATTGCTCTGTCCAGGCGTAGGTAGCAGTATACAAGCAACCCTCCAAGACTCCAGATTATAGCGATTAGATCAGAAAAACCCGACAATTGGTACGTCTATAAGCGCACTGAAACGCAGTGCTAAAACTTATTCGGGCAATCGGATAACGGGAGATTCAGATCGGCAGCAGATACCAAAATGCTGCCACAACTGGAACCAAGGATATGGGCAAGCATCTCGTCATGTCTTCGATTGGCAGCAGAGATGTCGCTTGCGCTGAGTGGCCTAATATCTGGCACTTCGAACAGTTCCTGTAGCTGCTCAATCTCGTCAATGATGCGTTCAACGTCCATCGCCCTCAATCATCTAGTACGAAGCATAATTCAGTCAAACGGAAGCGACGTTAACCGTTTCTGTCCTGGAATAATGCGCGTAGATCTGTCCGCCAGGGTTGCCGGCACTCCCCGGCCTGCAAGCGTATTGGCTGCACCTCTGTCCGGGTCGCTGACCAGTGCGACGGCGCGCTGCGGGCGCGGATGCTGTTCCGTTGTGCCAGACACCGCCTAGCCGAAGAAGGCGAAGCGATCAGTTGATGTCTCTCGCCTCGCGCATCAAGGCAATTCACCATGCCATGACTGCCGAGGAGTTTGCTCATCTACAGTCTGTTTCATTGGTTGGATTTTGACGATGTCAGAAATGTCTATGATGCGGAGCTTCTCGAAGTCATTACCGAGGAGTTCCGTGACAAATACTGTGCAGTGCAGCTTACCTGGAACCTTCAAGAAATCGAATCTGCCCACTGAAGGCACGCAGCTCTGAGGTGAACCCCTCTCCTGAGACAAATTAGAATTAGCACACTTGCAGTTTTTCTGTGGTTGAACCCTCTGTTGAGAAAGTCCGTCGTGAGTACAGTCAGCGTTCATGAAGCCGTCTCGATGAAGGTGTCATCTGAAAATTCGTTGGCAAATAAAAGTCCGCGGCCGACCGACAGTCAGTCCCGACATGGAGAGTTAGCAATCATTGCTTCCGCGATTCAGAAGGCCTTCCAGATAAAAATGGCGATGATCAATATCGCTATTCAGGAAGATCTTCCGAATGCGCTCGCCCTGGTAACCGGCAGCGTGGAAGCTTTCTTCTTGTGTAAGCCGAACCCGTGGGTTCGCTGTTCCGATACCGACGACCCGAGGATGGTTCACTGTTCGTTGTCCAATTCACGCGAAGCATGAGTTTCTGCGTCCTGATGCACAGTGTCGAGTTCTGCTGCGATCTGAGACTTGAAGCCTCGGCTAACCTCTTCGAACTGAGCTTTAGCCCGCGCCGCGTGTCCCAACAACGTGTGCAGATGCTTCGGACCCAATATCAACAGTCCGAGGATAAGTATGACTAAGATTTCGGTACCCAAACGATTCACCCCCCAGTTACATTTTGATCGTAGTGAGCGGTGGTTGTTGTACTGGCCGGCTTCTCTTCCTCGGCTTTCATGGCCGCCTTGAAGCCACGGATGCTTTCCCCGAGTCCTTTGCCTAACTCGGGAAGCTTCTTTGGTCCGAAGACCAGCAACGCAATTCCGAAAATGATCAGCAGATGCATCGGTTGAAATAGTCCTTCTAACATATGTGCTCCTCAGTTTCTTGTCGAAAGAAGTGTCGACAGTTGGTAGTTGACATTAAAGACAGGCGCCGCAATCCGTCTTCTCCGCTGCGGCGCCCACTACAGACAACAGGTTAATGCACACAACCGAATGCTTAACGACAGACTTATTGCGTCAAGCGGACCGCCGAATCGGCGGCGACTGCCATCTCCTGTACGGTTTTGAAGAACTGCTGGCTCTGACCGATGAACAGTCCGTCTTGCGTGAAGCTTTTGATCGTCGCCACCGCACCGCCAAACTTATCGCTCAGTGGACGAATCATCGAAACAGGGGGAAGGTTGGGCTTGAATTCAGTTGGAACCGGGAAGATCAGGCTTGGCTGAATCAGCGGATTGAGTGGATTGAAAAAGTCAGGGAAGTTCAAGCCGGAAATGGGGTCGCTGAACGGCGCCACAGGAGCTTGCACGCCGTTGCCTGCAAAATCAACCCATTCCAGAAAGTGCGCGACTTCATCTCCGCCGATGGCGTACAGAATCTTAATCACTTCCAAGTCCGTCGCTTTTTGAATCAACGATCCGTAAAGGCTCGAACCGCCCTGCTCGATGTATCCGAAGTGAAAGCCGGCTACATTCGCGATCGCCTGGACATGGTCATTGCCCGGGAAGTTGGGGTTGGATCTCCCTTCGAAATCGGCATCAGTTCTGGGAATGGCGGTAACTCCTTTGAGAATGATCGCCTGTGGAAAAGTCGCGCCCAGGTCCGGGTTCTCCAGGCTGCGATAGCGAACGTAGAAGCTGGTGTCGACGTTCAGATTCATGATGTTGGTTAAGCGCCCAATGCCCGTTGATCCGGTAGCCGTGCTTCCCGGCAAAGTTTCGAATTCATCGAAAATGACCGGCTCTGCTCCTCTGGACTCAAGATAGGCATTGAGAAAGGCGGCGTGGGTGAGTTCATCCTTCCAGTTGCTGGTTATGTATTGAGGGCCATCGGGATCGAGGTTGGACAATGCGATCTGATAGTTGTTCAACGTCTGGTTTGGATCGACTTCAATGGGTGGATTGGCGCCGATACCCCCGAGTTCTGCATATTGTGTCCAAAGGTCTGCTTCGATCAGTTCTGCTGCTGCGAGAAAACGGAGGATGGCGATATCGCCCTTACTGAGAGGGCCACTCTCTTGTGTAATTCCTTGTGCACGGGCCAGCGTTCCGCTGCCTAACAAACCGGCGCCCACTGCCGCGCCACCTGCCAGAAGACCGCCCTTCAAAAAAGAACGCCGGTCAACTGGACGACTAAGACTGTTGGGGTGAAGCTTTTTTTTCATGTTTGTGCTCCAATTCCTTCCTTATGCTTTTTGGTCGAGCAGTACTGTGAGTTAGACTCAGAGGTCAGCAGTAAGATACATAACTAATGTCTTGTGATTGTCAACTCTTGGTATGTGATAAGTAAGCATAATGTGACATTTTTTCTGTCTGACACTAAGTACAACTCAGCGCAGGTTTCGTTATTCCATAGTTATGCCGAAGTGAACAAAGGCTCAACATCTCAGCCCAATGGATGGTATCTAGTGTATAAATGACAATTCGGAGGCTTGGCAGGCGCGAATATTCGTCACAGACATGATTAGCGCAGCAAAGGACGGATAGGTTATTAATTTGAGTTAGGAGACTTCTGCTCGCTCGCGACGGCCTCCTGCCACCCACGCTACGCCGATGCTGATGCCGTAGAGCACGATCATCGGGGCCGCAAAAAGACACATGTTCAGGACGTCTGCAGTAGGCGTCATGACGGCTGCAACTATGAAGATCACGAGGACAGAATAACGAAGATTCTGCCACATCCATCGCGCCGTAATCACTCGCATCAAGGCCAGAAAGAACACGAGGATCGGCATTTCGAACATCAGCCCGAGACCGATGACGACGATGGCAAAGAGCTTCGTATACTCTCCAATCGTAATCATCGGCTGGAACCGTTCGCCGTAGGCGATCAGGAAGTCCAGAGAGGCCGGATAAACCATTTTGTAGCCGAACAGGCCACCCGCAAGAAACAGTCCCGCCGTACTGGCTAAGAAAGGAAGAACAAACCGCCTCTCGGTGCGATACAGTCCAGGAGCGATGAACAACCAGAATTGATAAAATACAAAAGGCGAAGCAACAAATAGTCCAAGAACAAGGGCCAACATCAGGTAGAGATTAAAGGGATCGGTTGGATTTAAGTACACCAAACGTCCATCGATGCCATGGTGTTGTAGCGCCTGAATAACCGGTTGCTGCATTAGACCGAACAACCGGTCCGCGTACGACCAACACAGAAGAAATCCCACCACTATCCCAAGAATTGCAAAGATGATCCGCCTCCTCAACTCTTCCAAGTGGGCCAGGAGGGGCATTGAGCGTTCCTGCAGGGGCAGCACGAAAGCAGCAGGGTTACCCATTTAAGGCCTCGTGTTTCTGACCTGCCCGATCGGAGTCGGTGTCTGCTTCGCACATACATCTCTCAATGTCGTTTGGATGACGCAATTCTGCATCGTCCATTGATCGTGACGAATGCTTGTCGGCCAAGGATACGAGGGCGGTTTTGCATGCGAAAAAGAACGCTACGAGCGGTATCGCGACGAGCCCTGTGAGACCATATGGCGCTAATTCGAGCATTTGCATCCACATTCCCCCATCTTCTAGTTCTTGCAGTTGCTTCCTATTGAGACAGTCGGCACTCCCGAAAGTTTAGCGAGCGCTAGCGGTGCCGGACTTAGTGTCAAGGGCGCACCCAAGAGTGCGCCCGTGACAGGTTCGGGTCTTAGTTGACGGTGACGCTGACAGATGCGCTGTGACTTAACGCACCGGATGTGCCGGTCACTGTCACAGTGGTCTGAGATACTGCCGGAGTTGATTTTGAGCTATTACTCCCGCATCCCAGCGTGAATAGCGTAGTGAGAAGCAGCAGGCCGAGGACGCTCATTCCCGCAGAATGCTTGCGAGCGAGCGGCAGCTTCTTGCGAGTGGTCAAGGCAGTTCCAAACAACCCCAATCCTGGTAATAGGAAAGCCGCAGCCGGATAGCCGCCGACCGGAGGCGTCGAGGCTGCAGAGACCGTTAACGTTGAAGATGATGTGCTTGATCCCGGAGAGATCGTTGATGGACTCAGAGAGCAGGTCAACCCTGTGGGTGCCGAACAGGCAAGTGCAATCTGACTGTTGAACCCACCGACTGCGCTGGCGCTGATCATCAGGGTCGCCGAGCTGCCCGCCGTGACGGTCGTACTGGAGGTTGAAAGATTCAGCGAAAAATTCGGGCTGTTGACCGCCGCCGCAGGAACAAGGCTCGCGAATACAGCGGTCGTGCTTCCTCCAGCCGGGAAATTGGGTTGGCCGGCGCTACCTCCAGCGGTGAGATAAAGAGTGCCAGCATTGCCTGGATCATTGTTAGCTCCGCCGCCTCCACCAAATACCATATCCCACAAGCCCGGATTGACCAGCACCTTGCCCGAAGAGTTAGTGAGCTGGCCGGCAAATTTCCCAGTTGTGCTAAACGCGCTGATGGTGCCATCACCGAAGTTCCCTACCAGGATGTCGCCCGCGAACGTGCCGAAGCTGGCCGGAGCCTCCACAACTCCCCAGGGCGCATTGAGGTTGCTGTTGGCACCTGCTGCGACGAAAGTGCTTACGAAGTTGCCGTCTGTATCGAAGATATCCACCTGACCAGCGCCAGCGCCAGGCACGGCATCGTGTTTGGGGCCGTCCTGCATCGCGTAGGCAACGTAGACCTGGTTACCGATGACGTGGATGCCGTGGGGCGCAAATCCCGCGGGAAGATTTGGATCAGTGAACGATCCGCCCAACGAAGTGAGGTTGTAGTTCGAATCGTAAACGTCGACCTTGCCACTGTTGAAATTCGCTGCCAATAGATTGGTTCCAAGTAATGCCAGACCCTTGTAAACTGCTCCGCTGGCGGAATTATCCTTTCCGACAATCGCGGTGTTGCTCGAACCGTTCCAGTAAACGATGAGGCCGTCCTCAGTGTCAAAAATGAACGATCCTCCAGCAAAGTAAGAGCCGTTCGCATTGGCCACTGTTCCCGTCGGGCAGCCAGGACTGCAGTTACCGTTAGGGTTACTAGACGCTCCAGGTATGGTCACGATCAAACCAGTATCTTTGTTGCCGTTCTGATCATAGAGCGTGGAAACACCGCTGTTATTGTCTGCAATCCAGAAGTCCTGCCCGGGGAGAACGGAGATCCCCCAGGGGTTCAACAGTTGAGAATCTGTGGTATTGGCTACGCCGGCGGTATTGGAGACCAGGTTGGTC
>JASHPL010000097.1 GCA_030038125.1 Candidatus Sulfotelmatobacter sp. | reverse complement strand
GTCGCAGCGCGATTGCTTGGCATCGGATTCAGCTTGACCCTGCACGGTTCGGATCTGCTCACACATGGCGCATATCTCGATATCAAACTGCAAAGCTGCGTCTTCTGCTTCACCATTTCCGAATTCAACCGGCGTTTTATTTTCGAACATTTTCCTCGCGTGGCTGGGGAGAAAATCCTGCTCTCGCGAATTGGAGTCGAGGTTCTTCCCCCTGCACGTGGGGCAATCAGCTCCCATTCGCGACTCGCCCTTCTCGCCATTGGACGATTGCATCCAGTCAAAAACCACGCCTTCCTGATTCGAGCCTGCGCCGAATTGCAAGCGCGTGGACTCGATTTTGAATGCTTCATTGCCGGAGATGGGCCGGAACGTCGCAAGCTGGAATCGCTCATACGAATTTGCGGCTTGGACAAACGAGTCTTCCTGCTCGGTCACGTGGCGCGAGAGCAGATCGATTCGCTCTACGATCGCGCTGACTTAGTCGTGCTCACCAGCCGCAGCGAAGGCATTCCTCTCGTGCTGATGGAAGCGATGGCGCGCGGCAAAATCGTGCTGGCGCCCTCCATTACGGGCATCCCTGAGCTTGTCATCCCGGGAAGGACCGGGTTTTTGTATCAATCCGGATCGATGGACGATTGCGTAGACCGATTGCTCTTCATCCGATTACTCCTTAATGCGCCTCCTCATCATTCTGAGCTCTATTGGGCCGCGCACCGGCTCGATTGGGTGCGGCATGCGGCCGAAGTGCAGGTCCGTCTCAACTTCAACCGTAAGAAGAATTTGAAATCATTCGGCGATTTATTTCTGGCGCGGATCGCCCCGCGCGACGAGAGCCTTCCTCATGCGAATCTTGTTTTGCAACAAATATAACTATCCTTTCAGCGGGACCGAAGTTTACCTGTTCGAACTCATGGATCTGCTCCGAGCACGTGGCCACGAAGTGGCTTTGTTCTCCATGGCCGATCTGCGCGGCGATCCCACGCCATACGATCTGCACTTTGTCCCCCACATCGATTTCAAAGAAAACTGCGGGTTATGGCCAAAGATTCGCCGCGCCGGACACGCCATCTATTCCCAGGAAGCACGCCGGCGCATGCGGGCGATGATTCAAGAGTTCCGCCCCGATGTGGCGCATGTCCGAAATATCTATCACCATCTTTCGCCCTCCATCTTGTGGCAGCTGAAAGCACAACATGTTCCCGTCATTTATCACCTCAATGATTTCAAGCTGCTTTGTCCCAGCTACAACCTTGTTTCCCGGGGAAAGCCATGCGAAGCGTGCGAAGGCGGAGCGTTTTGGCATGCATTGCAGCCGAGGTGCTACCCAGGCCTGGGTGCGCGCCTGACGTTGACCTTGGAAGCATACGTTCATCGCTGGCTGGGCACGTACCGCAAATGCGTGGATCTGTTCGTCGCGCCCAGCCAATTTGTGCGCGACAAGTTCATTGAGCACGGATGGGATGCGTCACGATTTCAGGTTTTGCACCATTTCCAGGAGATTCGCGAATCGCCCCGTCCCAGTGCGGAGAAAGACGCGCCGGTACTGTACTTTGGCAGACTGTCAGCGGAAAAAGGCGTCGACGATTTGCTTCGAGCCATGCAGCGTCATCCACAGTTACGACTCATCGTGGCTGGAGATGGTCCCGAACGCGAAAATCTGGAGCAATTAGCAGTCTCTCTGAAATTGGCGAACATCGAGTTCGTGGGACACATTGGCCCTCCCCAACGAGATTCGTTGATCGCGCAATCGCGATTCACCGTTCTTCCTTCGCATGCCTACGAGACCTTTGGCAAGACTATTCTCGAATCGTTTGCCCAGGGACGTGCCGTCGTAGCGTCAGATACGGGTTCGCGACGGGAATTAGTTCGCGATGGCCAAACCGGCGTCTTGTACCCCACCGGAAATGTCGATCGGCTGGCAGCAGCCATTGGCACATTGGCAGCGCATCCCGATCTCGCAGAACACCTGGGACACACGGCGTGGCAGCTCGTTCGGCAGCGATACACCCCAGAAGCGCACTACCAGAAGTTGCTGGCGCTATACAAGGCATTGATCGCGCGCAAAGCCAAAGCGCGAGCAACGCTAGTTCCGACAAACCAGGATCCTCCATGGGAACAAAAAGCTCGCCGCCATTCCCCGCCCCCGCATGAAATCGCGATTCCACAGCACTCACCGAAGCTCCGAGTCGCATTCGTTGGCGGGCGCGGAGTCGTCTCCAAGTACAGCGGAATCGAGAATTATTACGAAGAAGTGGGTAAGCATGTGGCGCGGATGGGACACGAAATCACCATTTATTGTCGAACTTACTTCACGCCCGCCATATCCGAGCACAATGGCATCCGCGTCGTACGCCTGCCCACGATCCGCTCGAAACATCTGGAAACGCTCGTGCATACGTTCCTGAGTACGGCCCACGCCCTGACCGAGCATTACGACGTAGTCCACTATCACGCACTCGGCCCGGCTCTGTTCTCCTTCATTCCCAGATTGTTCGGAACCAAAACCGCCGTCACCGTGCAGGGACTCGATTGGCAACGCAAGAAGTGGGGGCCCCTGGCCGCGGCGGTTTTGCGTCTGGGAGAACGGGCGTCGGTTAAATTTCCCAATGCGACGATGGTAGTTTCTAAAGCACTGCAACAAAGATATCGCGAGGCGCACGGAGTGGAAGCCTTGTATGTCCCCAATGGGGGCGTCCTGCGGGAGTGTCGCGAACCGCACGAAATTTCGCGCTGGGGTCTCGATCCGGGAGAATACATTTTGTTTTTGGGCCGGTTTTCACCAGAAAAAGGTTGCCATCTGCTGATCGAAGCGTTTGAAATGCTCAAAACCGACGTAAAACTGGTGATGGCGGGAGCGTCCAGCTATTGCGACGATTACAGCCAAAGCCTGCGATCGCATGCGAACGATCGACTACGAATGTTGGACTGGGTCTCAGGAGATACACTCGACGAGTTGCTTACCAATGCCATGATCTTTGTCTTGCCGTCGGATCTCGAAGGATTGTCGCTGGCGTTGCTCGATGCCATGGGGGCCGGCCTCTGCGTCGTGACCAGCGATGTTCCCGAAAATTGCGAGGTAGTGGATGGCGCTGGATTCACTTTTCAGCGCGGCAACGCCTCCGATCTGGCGGAACGGCTTCGTTTCTTGATTTCAAATCCGGCCGTGCGTGAAGCCGCAGGAAAAGCCGCGAAAAGGCGTATTCGAGAACAATACCAGTGGCACAGAATCGCGGCAGATATTGAAGCTGCATATATGAACATCATGGGATGGAAGCGGACTAGTGGGCCGGCCAAAAAGCCAGGCACCAGAATAGCGACTGAGTCCGATGCCACTCGAGAGGCACGGCGAGTCAGCTAATCGCCCGTTAAAATCTGCACGGAATTTGAACGTATTAAACGAAACAACACCGATTCACCAAAGGCAGGCGATTCCTGCCCCTTTTTATTACAATCAAAGATCCATCTCGCGTCCAACATAAGGGACAGGCCGGCGGATACACTTCTGCATGCACAACAAGATTCTTGTCACCGGCGGCGCCGGGTTTATCGGATCGAACTTCATCCTGCAGCGACTACACTCCGATTCATGGGGCATCATCAATCTCGATAAGCTGACCTACGCGGGTAATCTGAGAAATCTCGAAAGCGTGGCCAGCAATCCGCGGTATGAATTCGTTCACGGCGATATTGGCGACCGCCAACTCGTCCGCCGATTATTCGAGAAGCATCAGCCCGAAGCGATCGTCCACTTCGCGGCGGAGAGCCACGTCGACCGCTCCATTCGCGGTCCCGATGATTTCATCTGCTCCAACATCGACGGAACTTTTGCGTTACTCGAGGAAGCGAGGGCTTACTGGGCCAGTCTGAGCGATGCCGACAAGTCGCACTTCCGTTTTCTTCACGTCTCTACCGACGAAGTGTATGGATCGCTCGGGCCCAGCGATCCTCCATTTTCCGAAACGACGGCTTACGCTCCCAACAGCCCGTATGCGGCTTCCA
>JASHPL010000096.1 GCA_030038125.1 Candidatus Sulfotelmatobacter sp. | reverse complement strand
GGAACAAGCCCGTTCTGACCGCGATCGAAGTTCTGCACCCCTTCAAACTCCGGCATACCCTTGAGCGATCCATCCAGACCGTACTTCCAGCCGTGATAGGGACATTGCAAGATTGACGCCTGGCCGCATGGCTGCGTTACAACCGCCGCGGCATGATGACGACAGACATTCAAAAATGCGCGCAGAACACCATCGCTTCCGCGCACGACGACCACCGGTTCGCCCGCGATTTCCGTCGACACGAATTGGCCGGGGCTCGCAACTTGATCGCTTCGCGCGACCAGTTGCCAGGTTCGGCTGAAGACGTTGACGCGTTCGAGTTCAAAAATTCGCGGATCGACATACCATGACGCCGGAATGGTCGAAGCCTCGGCCAGCGGCGCGTTATCGTTGTAGCTGGAAAGAACTTGCTCGAGCGGAGTGTGGGTGTTCATGTTCCGGTGCGGTGAAGTCGAAATCCATCTTAAGGCATGCAGACCGCGCCTGAACATCGCCAATTTTAGACCATCCACACCCCGGCAGCGCAGACAAGCACTGAAACTAGAAACATCAAGCGACCATCACGAGGGCCGTCACTGTCTCCGCTCTGAATCGCGAATCGCTATCCGGCCTTTCGCATTTCCGAGTCTTCCGCAACCGCAAGCGGGACCTTGACTAGATGTTCGCTCAAGAACCACACTTGCAGTTCGTTCGTGCGCAGAACGTCGCTCACCACCAGATCATTGGTTCCCGCATCGCCAAGTACATTCGCACGCTCCGCCAACTCCCGGCAATGGCCAATGATGATCTGATGAGCATCAAGCAAGCGCGAGATCTGAACCGGAACCTCTTCGCGATCGCGCGGTGGCCTGGGAATCCGGGTGGTTTCGGCAATGTCATGCGCCATGGCCAGCGAAACTCCGCCCAGCAATTGGATCCGCTCTCCGATCAGGTCGACGATCTCCACCTGCTCTGAGAAATGTTTGTCGAACAAAAGATGGAGCTGATAAAACGTCGGCCCAGCCACCTGCCAGTGCGACTTCTTGTACAGGTCGCGGAGCGTCATGGAATCGGCCAGCAATAAATTCAGCTGCTCGGTCATTTCAAGACGAACCGGCTCTTCCAATACCAGCGGAAGCGCGTGCGACACCGTACCGTAAGCCTGAATGGGGGGCGCACTCTGATGTATGCGGGGCTGCGCCGAGATATTGGACTGACGTTCATTGAAGCTCGATTTTTTCGGCACTTGGGAACCTCCTCTAAGAATTTTGTGGGATTGGCTTTCTTGATCATCCCGACGTGATTCGCTCGGAACTTGGCTACTTAGATATTCGCGCTCTAAAAAATGATGCCGATTTTATTCAGATTTCTCGAGATGCGGGATTGCGGACCGGGTGGCTCGCGATCAGAACAGGGCGACGGTCGCGATCAGGACTTTAGGCATCAGTCTGAGCACCGTAGGCCGATTTCCACAACGACGCGGAAGATAAGACATGTGGAAAGCACGGTGATCGCAAAATGCGATCTCTCACCGCAAATCCATCGACGATTATTTCCTTCCAGGCAAAGACAACGTGTCCCCAGCTAACTTTCGTAACTCGGGGTTCTCGCCACCCGAGACATACAATTGCCTCGAACTCATCTTCCGTCCGGAATCGTTGGAGACCCAAGATCGTCCTTCAACGACCGGTCACTTCGCACTCTATGGCGTGGGAAAAGTACTCGCGACAGTCCATTCTTGTCCCGTCGATTCTCTCCGTTCTTTGGGTCACGGTTGTCATTACCGGAGCACGTTTCACCGACTTCAATGAGCCGTATCTGCCCTTCGCCATCGCCGGTGCGGCTGCGTTCTTCTTCCGTGCCCGGCTCTCGCGCTGGGAAATCTATACCTGGTTATTCAGTTCGGCGGTGTTGGTGAAAGTGATTCACTTGCCGCAAGTGCCATTCTTCGTGCTTCGGGTGGCCGCGTCGATGTCGTTGCTGGGCTTTGGCGCGATTCTCTTGCTCGGCCTGCGCTTTTTGTGGTCGGAAGAGGAAGACCGCGCCAACGCTCTCGCCCTGCTTGCGCCAGCGCTGATTCTGATGTTTTTCATTTTTGCCTGCGCCCGCGTGCTGAGTCTGTCGGGAACGGCAAACCCTCAGACTTACGACGCTTGGCTCTACGCTTTCGACGGCAGTCTGGGTTTCCAGCCGAGTTTTTCAGTTGGCAGAATTATGTACGACAGCATTATTCTGACCGGCACTTCCCTGCTGACATATCTGGCTCTTCCTTTCGCCATGGCGGTGGTCTGCGCCTGGCAAATTCCGGGCGGAGCCCGGCGAATTTCCTGGCACATGCTCATCGTCTTGCTACTGGCTGGTGTGGGAGGTTGGCTGCTTTACTACATCCTCCCGGGCACAGGGCCCATTTACGCGTTTGCTCAGGATTTCCCCTGGAAAAACCTCTCTTATCACGAGCTCTCTACTTTTGCCCTGCGCAAGATGACAATCCCGACAACGATTCCTCGCAACGCTATGCCCTCGCTGCATGTGGGATGGGCGCTGCTTCTCTACTGGAACAGCCGGCGTTTTCCAGTGGCGCTCCGCGCCGCATTGCTCATCTTTCTCGCTGTAACTGTCTTCGCGACGCTGGGAAGCGGCCAGCACTACCTGGTTGACCTCGTGGTGAGCCTGCCCTTCGCGCTCACAGTGCAAGCGTTGGCGTCCTATGCCTTGCCGAAGAAAGTCAAACCCGGAAAATCCCCGCGCCTCGCTGCCATCTTGGCGGGTGCGGCACTTACT
>JASHPL010000095.1 GCA_030038125.1 Candidatus Sulfotelmatobacter sp. | reverse complement strand
CGCGCTCAAGGATGGTCAGCCTGCTGACTCGACTGCCTTGCTGCACATCATTTTCCAATTAGCCTGATTTTGCAGAAGGATTCTATGAGAATGTTGCGTTTTAGCTCAGTCTTGGTCGTGATGGCATTGACGTGTGTTGCGCAAGTCTTTTCCCAGGATTCTGCCGCGTCCCCCAGTGAATCGGGAAAACCCGCTGCCGCTTCGTACACACAGAACAATGCGCCGCCCGCCGCAGCGCCAACCTCGTTCTACGATGTCCTCGACCGCGTGGTGCAACAGGAGCACCTCTTTCTGGCGCAGATGCGTCACCTCCATCCCATAGTCGAAACGTACATACAGAACCTCAAAGACGACAGCAACGGCAATGCGCACCCGGTCAATGACCGTTACTACCTTGGTCGCCTCGAAATGTCCCAGGGCCCCGAGGATACCTCGTTTACCGGGCAGCCGGGATTTGGGAAGCGCGTGCTGGAGAAGCTAACCGGAGTCTACTCCCTGCATTTTCTTCCCTTGGGCTTCGCGCAGATGGTGATTGTGGACTCGGATTTTCAAAGAAGGTACTACAATTTCAACTTTGTGCGGCGGGAGTTTCTGGGAGAGGTCCGCTGTCTGGTCATCGATGTCGAACCCAAACCCGACCAAAGGACTCCCCGCTTCAAGGGCAGAATTTGGGTTGAGGACCAGGACTATAACATCGTCCGTTTCAATGGGACCTATTCTCCGCAGCCCAAATATAGTATGTTCTTCCATTTCGATAGCTGGCGCCTGAACATGCGGCCGGGGATGTGGCTGCCAGCTTACGTCTACATAGAAGAATCCAATCTCAAAAGCGGCATGACGAAGTCGCTTCACTTCAAGGGACAGACCCGCCTGTGGGGATACGACTTAAAAACTCTGAACAAAAACGAGGAGTTCACCCAGATTCTGGTGGAGTCGCCGCAGGCGGTTAAAGACCAGAGCGACACGGGGGTCGACGCAAGTCCCGTGGTGGCCGAGCGGATGTGGGAAAAACAGGCAGAGGAGAACTCGGTTGATCGCTTGCAGAAAGTCGGACTTCTCGCTCCTCCCGGTGACGTAGATAAGATTCTCACCACGGTCGTCAACAATCTGCTGGTCACGAATAACATCGACCTGCAGAGCGACGTGCAATGCCGGGTATTGCTGACGGCTCCGTTGGAATCCTTCACGATCGGGCACACCATCGTCGTCAGCCGCGGCTTGCTCGATGTGCTTCCCGATGAAGCTTCGCTGGCCATGGTTCTGTCGCACGAGCTGGCCCATATCGTACTCGGGCACCACCTGGATACGACGCTGGCGTTCAGCGACAAAATGCTTTTCCCCGATCAAGACGCTTTTCAGCGATTCGACTTCAAGCGCAATCCGCGGGATGAAGAAGCGGCCGATACCAAAGCCTTGGAAATGCTGAAAAACTCTCCTTACAAAGACAAGCTCGGCAATGCGGGATTGTTCTTGGAAGCTTTGCAGCGCAAGGCTCCGGATCTGCCTAACCTGATTCGCCCTCACCTGGGAAATAGTTTTGCCGCGGGCAAGATGCTACGCATGTCCGGTTTGCTCACCGGAGCTCCGGCTCTCGACGAGAAGCGACTGGATCAGATTGCCGCTTTGCCTTTGGGAGGACGCATCAAAGTGGATCCCTGGACCGATCAGGTGGAACTGGCAAAGGCCAAGCCGGTGGCGCTGGTATTCGCGCGTGAAAAGATGGAATTTGAGGTTACTCCATCATTCCCGTTTCTGACGCGATTGGCCAGTGGCGAGAAAGTCGCGCTCACGGCACCAGCACCGTCCCCGTCAGAACAGAAATAGATTACCAGTTAAGGCGCGGGTCAAGCTCGACCCGGCAGGTTCCGCAACGGGGCTGCAAACGGGAGGGAGCTACTGAATCGCGCTGCCAACGTTGGAAAAGACGTTGTTCGCGTTTGATCCTATCAGCCGAATCGTACCCACAACGATCACGAGAATGACGGCCAGCATGACGGCGTACTCCGCGATATCCTGACCGGATTCATCATTCCATAACTGCTGTAGAAATTTAGCCACGGGGCTCTCGTTTCTCGAATCTGTCTTGCCGATTCACTGGGTCACTTTTCAGAAATTCCCCTGGAAAAAGCGACGGCACTTCCTCGTACAGGATCGTGATACTCAATGTTAGCCATTTCTCACTTGCCCAGCCAATAGCCCGAAAGTGCCAAACGCACCTAAGTAACCAACCCCCTTACCTTTAGGCTATGCTTTTCAGAGGTAGTGCCTGATTCACTGCGAATAAGGCAAGTTCTAGGCGGGTGGATACGCCCAGTTTGTCGAAAATGTTGCTCAGGTGATGCTTCACCGTGTCTTCGCTGATTTTGAAATATTCAGCGATTTCCTTGTTGGAGTACCCCGCTACCACGGCCGAGACGATCTCCAGTTCGCGCGGCGTCAAACCGAATTTCCTTTGCCTCGCCTCGTCATTGGACGATTGCATCAGACCGCGCAGGTATTGCACCAGGTTCGAGACACTCTCGCGTCCCACCCAATACTCGCCGGCCATCACCGTGTGGATAGCTGTCAGTAATAGCTGCGTGGCGGAATCCTTCAGCACCACTCCCCGGGCGCCCAGCTGCAAGGCCTCGACGATTTGGCTCTTCTCCGCGGCCGCTGTCAGCAGGATGACCCGCACCGGGCTCGCATTGGATGGAACACTCAGGTCCCGCAACGCCTCCAGGCCGGGGTGCTTTGGCATCGCCAAATCCAGCAGTAGAATGTCGGGTTTGAGCTGGCGCGCCAGTTTGACCGCCTCGGCGCCGTCAGCCGCCTCACCCAAAACCTTCAGGTCGGGCTCGGCTTCCAGCAATCGCCGCAGACCGTCGCGGAAGATCGGATGATCGTCTGCAATCACTATGCGAGTCGTCTGCGGTTTTCTAAAATTCATGAGCTCCATTCGTGGCGCGCGGAACCGTAACTTCCAGTCGCGCTCCTTGTCCGGGATTTGATTCTACCGTGAGTTCGCCATCAATTAAACGCACACGTTCTCTGATCACCATGGGTCCTCGTCCCATCTCCTCCATCTGCACATGATTGAAACGCCCGGCAAAGGGAAATCCCTTCCCGTCGTCTTCCAGTGTGAGATTCCAACCGTTGCGGCTGGATGCCAAACGCACCAGAGCGTGGCGTGCACCACTGTGCTTGCGGACGTTGACCAGCCCCTCTTGCACGATGCGCAACAATTCGCGGCAAACGCTCTGCGGCATATCCAACTCGTCGAGGTCGGTGACGAACCTGGCGCTGATGCCGGTTTCGCGCTGGAAGCGCTCCACGGTGTCGTTCAAAACTCCGAGCAGGCGCTGGGCATCGACGTCGATGGACTTCATCTGCTGCATCAATTCGCGCAGCTTGAGCACTTCCTCGCGAAGAAGTCCCTGGACGCGGCCCAATTCTGCTCCGATCGGTTTCCCGGCGTCCACTTGCCGTCGCAGCACATCAACCTGCATCTCCACTGCAATCAACGACTGCACCGCGCCGTCGTGCAGTTCGCGCGCCACGCGTGTGCGCTCCATAATGCCCGCTCGCCGACGCAGACGGTGCAACAAGTAGACGTTGTAAATGGCCGGTCCGATCTGCCTTATCAGGCTCAGCACGAAACGGAGTTCCTCCAGTTGTTCGCCCCGCCAGGATGGGTTGAACAGGAAGACCCGGCCTCTCCATTCCTCTCCAAACAGGAACGAGAGTGTCATCAGCGAATTGAATTCGTGGCGCTGGCGCAATCGGGAAATAGCAGCCGAATCTGATTCAGGCAGAGCGTTTCCGTCTTGATCCAGAGCCAGAATTGATAATCGATCCGCGTCGCAGGTCGTGTGGCAGACCTCGCCGGGAAATCCATCCAGGTATAATTTCGCGTCTCCCGGCCCTACATCGAGCCAGCGGAACTCGGAACGATGGCCACTGGGTAACATGGTCAACTCGCCTAGAAAGATTCGATGGCTGTGAATGTCCTGCGAAGCCAGCAGCAGCCGGGATGCGTTATACATGGAGACGATCTCGGTGGAAATCTGCTGCAATGTGCCGTTCAGCCCCGCTTCCACGCGAACCCGCGAAAGAATGCGGTTGAGCACCGCTTTTTCCGCCCGCAAATGTTTCTGTTGTTCGGCCAGGTAGCCCAGGAGCAGTCCCATCACCAGCAGGTACACAGAAAGCATGAACAGGCGTTCCGGGTCAAACTCCGGAACGTTGATACGCAAACCCGTGAACGCGCTCCACTTCTGTGGCCCCCCTGGTTCCGACAGGAAGTGAACCAGCGTCAGACCCTCGATCCAGAGCAGGGTTACTTCCGCGGCAGCGGTGCCCAGAGTCTCCCATATGCCCCAGCGATAGGCTGCCGCAGCCAGAACGAAAAAGAAAAACAAGAAGAACGGTGTACGAGGACCCTCGGCAAACAAAGAGATCAGCGCGGGCCAGATGATGTCTCCCGCGTGCACGAGCAAGCGGAATGCCGGCGTCGACTTCTGCCGCCGGCGCAACAGCATGAGAATCAGAATGCCATTGGCGAGATAGAAGACGAACAGTCCGTAGGCCGCCCACGAATGCCCGAGTTCGGTTGGATCCAGCCGGATCGCAACCAATGTAGAAACTGCGAGGAAGACACGAGCGGTGGCCAGCCAGCGTTCTATGCGGCGAATTTCGCTGGCATCTGGCGGAACTCGCAACCTCCAAGAATGTTTGTAAGGTTCAACCCGAAGATCCACGCCCATCCATCCCCGTACTTCCGGCGCTGTACATTATTGATCGAGAGATGCTTGCGAGCAAGCGAAGTCGCGCGTAAGTGCACCCAGCATCGGTGTTTACGCATTAGGTTACTACAGTCACCACCGCTGTGGTGCATTCTTGTCTAAAATGGCGCTAAGGCTGTGTCTTGAACACGCGCTCCAAAGTATGGCTCGCAACCGTGCTGGCGGT
Source organism: Candidatus Sulfotelmatobacter sp. (assembly GCA_030038125.1). Classification (GTDB taxonomy): domain Bacteria; phylum Acidobacteriota; class Terriglobia; order Terriglobales; family Acidobacteriaceae; genus Sulfotelmatobacter. The sequence continues at coordinate 13,733 of JASHPL010000095.1, read as the reverse complement.
ATTGTGCGCCTTCATTATTGCGGCTTTGGTGCTGCCACAGTCTTTCCTCCTGAGCGCTCTCACAGACTTGATTGAGGCGCTGTTCCTCGCCTCTGGAGTCGCCGCGTTTGCGCGTCTCGCCATGCGGTCGCATGGCCGAATGCGGCTTTTCTGGTCGCTCATGGTTTGTGGGCTCTCGTTTTGGCTCACTTACCAATTGCTTTGGAGCTACTACGAAATTGTCCTGCGCCGCGAAGTCCCAGAGATGTTCGCGGGAGACGTCATTCTGTTTCTCAATCTTGTTCCCATGATGGCGGCAATCGCTTTGCGTCCTCATGTTTCACGCAATGACTACGCCGCCCGGCTGGGAAGGCTTGATTTCGCTCTTCTGCTGGTGTGGTGGCTTTATCTGTATGCGCTGGTCGTGATCCCCTGGCAATACGTCGTTCCCGACGCCACAGCTTATGATCGCAATCTGAATAATGCTTACACCGTGGAGAAGCTCGCATTCCTGCTCGGTCTGGCAGCCTGTTGGATCGGCACCAAGGGATATTGGAGAAGGCTGTATCTGAGCCTGTTCGCAATGAGCCTGACCTACTCAGCGGGTTCCCTTGTCGCAAACTGGGCCATCGCACGCAAAGCCTATTACAGCGGCAGTTTCTATGACATTCCCCTGGCCTGCGCCATGGCCTGGCTCACCTGGATTGGCCTGAGAACCGAGGCCGGGCAGCCCGAACTCAGTTCTCGCGAAGTCTCTACGGGCTACGGGGTCTGGATCGCCCGTTGCGGCATGATTGCGGTGTTTTCCTTGCCGCTTTTCGCGGCGTGGACGATATCAGATGCCATGGTCCCGGCACGCATTCGTGTTTTTCGTCTCCTCGCGACATTCCTAGCGGCCTTCATCATGGGAGTGATGGTCTTTCTCCGGCAATATCGCCTCGATTACGAACTCGTCCGAATGCTCAACTATTCCCAGGAATCTTTCGAGAACCTGAAACGGTTGCAGGCGCAAATCCTGCAGTCAGAGAAGCTGACCTCGATCGGGCAACTCGTCGGAGGAGCGGCGCACGAACTCAATAATCCAATCACTGCGATGCTGGGCTACTCTGATCTTTTAATGAACACGCGGCTTTCGCCCCAACAGCAGTCGCTGGCCGCGAGAATTGGCCAGGACGTGCGGCGTACGAAATCTTTAGTCGCCAGTCTGGTCAGCTTTGCCCGCGAGGGACCGGCTGCCAAAACGCCGCTCGACCTGAATACCCTCGTTCGCACGGCCGTGAAGCTCACGCAGCCGCAATGGGAGCCGCTTAATCTCATTATCCAATCGGACCTCGCGCCAGAACTGCCCAAGATCCTGGGGAACGCAAACCAGCTATTGCAGGTCTGCCTTCAGCTCATCGCAAACGATATCCAGGCAATGGGGGAGGAGAAGAAATTTCTACAGCTGTGCACGGCAGTTCGAGGCGAAGCATGCCTGCTTCTGATTGCAAGCTCACATTCTCCATCGACTCTGGTGGCGAACATCGAGGCAGGAAATGAAGAAACCGCCGCCGATGCGCAAGGGCTGAGCGCGTGCCAAGGTATTCTGCAGGAACACGGAGGCCAGGTCTCGCGCGTGAAATTGCAAGACAGCACTGTCATGGTTCGCGTGGAGTTACCGGCGATGCCTTCTGTTCTTGGAGCGAACAGCTCCGCTACAGCGGCGGTGCTGCGCCAAGCTCGACCGTTTGCTTGAGTTGTCCACAGGCCGCGTAAATGTCGCGCCCTCGCGGCCGCCGCACATAGGCCGGAATCCCCGCTTTGGTCAACACTTTCTGGAAAGCTTCTACGCGATCTTGCGCGGGAGTGGAAAACTCGATTCCGGGCCCGGGATTCAATGCGATCAGGTTTACCTTCGCTCGCATCCCCCGCAGCAGTTCGACAACTTCGGACGCGTTTTGCGGGGCATCGTTTACGCCGTTGAGAAGCACATACTCGAACGTGATTCGCTCGCGATGACGCAGCGGGAAATCCCGGGCTGCAGCCTTCAATTTCTCCAAATTCCATTTTCGATTCAGCGGCATCAAACGCGTACGCAATTCGTCATTCGAGGCGTTCAGAGAGATGGCCAGCTTGGGCCGGACCGGCTCTTTGCCAAAGTCGTAAATGCGCGGCACGATGCCCGCGGTCGAGACCGTCATGCGCGATTCCGCCAAACCCGCTTCCTCGACCAGAAGGCGCACCGCTTTCATGAAATTCTCGTAGTTGAGGAAGGGCTCTCCCATGCCCATAAACACCAGATTGATGCGATCCTCAGGCGGTGAAACCTTCTGCTCGTTCAAAACAGCCAGGACCTGTCCCACAATTTCACCCGCGCTCAGATTCCGCTTCACACCCAGCAACGCGGTGAGACAGAACTGGCAATCCACCGCACAGCCGACCTGGCTCGAAACGCAGATGGTCGCCCGATCCCAGCCGCGACCGGCGGTTCGTGCGTCCAGATCGCCGGCCTCGGTGCCATCCCCCGCCTCGCCGCCGTCGCCTTCTGGCATCCACACAGTCTCAACGCTCTGGCCGTCGGCAAAGCCAAGCAGATACCGAACCGTGCCATCCTGCGACACGAATCGCTTTTCCAGCTTCGGTAATCCGATGGAAATCCCCTTGTCGCCGAGCGTCGAACGAAACGACTGCGGCAAAGTCGAGATTCGCTCAAGCGAATCGATGCGCTGGCGGTAGACCGCATCGAGCAGCTGCCTTGCCCGGAAGGACGGTTCACCCTCACAGGCGATCAGTTCCGCAATTTCCCCCTGATCGAGGCCGAGGAGGTCGAGTTTGGACGTGATAGCCATGGCTGCAATCGATTTGCTGGCGCCCGCTTTTTTGGACTCCAAGCGGGCCCTCGCTAAGTAGCTGATTCTAGGCCACTAAACTATTCTCGCACAGGCGCGGTCGCTATGTCAGAATAGAAACAGGGCTAACCCGCTAAACTGGGGTAAGAAGTAGTTCGTGTTTCGTCATCATAGCTCTATTCATCGTTAGGAACGCACTCCTATGGTTGAGGAAGTTCGCAGCATTCGTCGCCAGGTGCTCCCCAATGGCCTGAAGATTATTACCGAGCAAATGTCGCACATCCGCTCGGCGTCGATCGGCATTTGGCTTCAAACCGGATCACGGGATGAAGATCCCGAATGGAATGGCATCTCCCATTTCATCGAGCACATGGTGTTCAAGGGAACCAAGCACCGGACTGCCGAGGAGATCGCGCGCCAGGTCGATTCCATCGGCGGCAACATGGACGCGTTCACGGCCAAGGAATGCATTTGTTTCAATGTCAAAGTGCTCGATGAGCACGTTCCTACCGCCGTCGACATTCTCAGTGATTTGGTTCTGAATCCGGTGTTCGATGCCGGCGACATCGCCCGCGAGCGCGGCGTGATTATCGAAGAAATCAAGATGGATGAAGATAATCCCGATTATCTCGTCCATGAAATCTTTACTCAGAATTTCTGGAAGGATCACCCGCTGGGCAAGCCGATTCTAGGCACCAAAGAGACCGTGAAGCGCTTCGAGCGGCAGCCGGTATTCGATGCTTATACCCATCGCTTCGCACCGGAGAACATTATTGTTTCTGCGGCCGGCAATCTCGATCATAACAAGTTCGTCGACCTGGTGATACGGCATCTCGAGAGCATGAAGCCCATGAACAATGGCTTCCATTCCTCGACGCCGAACATCGTCTCTCGCATCATTTTGCGCAATAAAAAAGCGCTCGAGCAGGTGCAGTTATGCCTCGGCGTGCCTGCGCATCCCATCGCGCACGAGAAGCGTCACGCAGGCTACATTCTGAACACCCTGCTTGGCGGAGGCATGAGTTCTCGTCTCTTTCAGAACATTCGCGAACGGCAGGGCCTCGCTTATTCCATCTACAGCGATCTCAACCCCTACCGCGATACGGGATGCCTGGCGGTCTACGCCGGAACCTCGTTGGCCTCGGCTGCGAAAGTAGTGCAGTCGGTAGTCGGCGAATTTCGAAAATTGAAAACTGACGCTGTTAGCGAGGATGAACTGCGCCGCGCCAAAGACCAGCTGAAAGGCAGCCTGATGCTGTCGCTCGAATCGAGCACGGCGCGAATGTCGAACCTGGCCCGCCAGGAAATGTACTTCGAGCGCTACTACGATCTCGATGAGTTGATCCAGAAAATCGAGGCGGTTACGGCGAACGATCTTATCACCTTGGCCAACGAGTTTTTCCGCACCGAGGCGGTTGCCCTGACGGCGCTTGGCAACCTGAACGGCCTCAAAATTACCCGCGATCAACTGGCCTGCTAACCAGGGATAAGTCAAACCGCGAGATGGCACGAACGGGCCATGCATCCTGGCAGAAAGTGCCACGTCTTTCGCTGGCCTTTCCTCAATTTTGGAGTCATACTAGGCGTGCCCCGCGGGGTGGCCCGGGTATGGGTATATTTGAGCTCAAAACACCAATTCCGAAAACCAATAACGCGGCATTGAGAGTTCCCGCACTGCCCGCCCCACGGGAGCAGACTCAGCGGCGTATGATGACCGCTGCTTTGCTGCTGCTGCTGGTGGCATTGGCGGTCGTGCTCTACAGGGATCGTGACTTCTGGTTCCCGGATACGCAGGATGCAGACGACCAACTCGATTCTGTGCCCGCAACGGTGACGATATCGACGCCCGATTCCCCCGCGATTCCCACTGCCACTCCAGAAAAGTCCTCGCGCAAAAAGCAACTGAGCAGCAAGCACCATGCCAGCGTTTCGAGTCCGATCGTACCCACGGCGGATGCGGAGACAGTGCCGCCCATTTCCGCGACGACGACCAGAACTGTGCTTCCGCCGCTCGAGGTCGAAGTTGTTGCCGGTGATTATCACCGCACGATTCACCCTGGCACAAATTCCATCAATGTCGATCTGCAACCCGGATCGGCTTCCCAGTTTTCCGCTCCTCCCACCACCAATGCGGGCTTGATTTCGAACGCGGCTGGACAAGTGCAGATGTCGGCCGGAGCCGCCGAAGTGGTGAGCCAACCCGTGCGACCGGGATATCCCGTGCTGGCACGCCAGATGAAAGTGCAGGGCTCAGTGATTTTGCAGGCCCTCATTGGCCGGGACGGCACAATTCAGGACTTGCATGTGCTGAGCGGCCCGCCGATTCTTGCGGCTGCGGCACGCGAAGCCGTGCGCCAGTGGCGCTTCAAACCTCACTATATGAATGACGAGCCGGTCGAGACGCAGGCGAATATCACCGTAAACTTCACGATATCCACCAACTGAGCGGTCTTATTCCGACGTCGAAAGAGCACGTGTTGAACTTTCCCTACCACTCTGCCGCCGGTTTCTCGCGAAAAGTTAAAAATTCCCGTTCAACCGCTCTCCGTATCGGCACTATTCTTCTCGCCACATTTCTTGCCTCTATGCTGGAGATCCAATTCTTCGCGACCCCAAAAGCGTCGTCTTCTGCGCCAGGCCGAGGAGATCCCATGTCCTTCACTATTTCCAGTCCTAGCTTCTCGAGCGGCGGCGATATCGCGAAGAAGTTTACCTGTGACGGAGCCGATGTGTCTCCGGCACTCTCTTGGACAGCGCCGCCTGCCGGCACCAAATCCTTCGCGCTGCTGGCCGATGATCCTGACGCGCCCGTGGGCAACTGGAATCACTGGACATTGTGGAATCTGCCGGCTGGTGCGCGCAGTCTGCCTGAAGCCTCGAGTAAAGATGCACGATTGCCCAACGGTACAGAGCAGGGCCGTAATGATTTTCGTAAGACTGGATACAACGGACCATGCCCGCCTCCGGGCAAACCGCACCGCTATTACTTCAAATTGTTTGCGCTGGATCAGAACCTGAATCTCAAGCCCGGAGCGAGCAAGAAGGAACTGGAAGCAGCGATCAAGGGACACATCCTTGCTCAAGCGGAGTGGATGGGGCGCTACGGACGCTGAGAAAACCTGCCGGTCAACAGCTCAATTTCATTCCAAAAATAACGGGCGCCTGGAACTCTTTCGAGCCCAGGGCGCCCGGGCAGCCCTCCCCCAGAACTGCTCACCCAAGAAATTAACTGCGTCGAACCCGTTTGCCTATGGCACTTCCGTGCTAATCCATCCCGAGGCGTGCCGATCGCTATCTAATTGAAAACATTTGGCCTAGTCGTAACGTGCGCATCAACTCGTCACCAATCGCCTTGAAGACTGTGCCCATTCTGCCGATGAAATTCCTTGTCTGGTGCATTCGCGCCGCAGACCGATTCATGCACACATTTGAAGATCCTGAGATTTATCGCGACATTTTGGAAAGGCTCTCCACCGGATTATGTGTGGTCGATCTGCAAAAAAGAATTGTGTTGTGGAGCGACGGATTGGAACAGATCACGGGCAGGCGCAGACATGAAGTCATCGGACACTCATGTGTCGGCGAAGCGCTACTCCATTGCGATCACCAGGACTGCGAATGGTGCCATGAAGATTGCCCTTTGGCCCGTGCCATGAAAACCTCGCGGCACGCCGAATCCCTCGGTTTCTTGCACCACAAAGACGGTCACGAAGTTTTTGTCCGCGCGCGTGCCATTCCGGCTCGCACTGCACGCGGCTCGATCATCGGGGCCGTGGCGATTTTTGAAGAACCGCAGCACATTCTCGGCACCAATTGTCGCGAGAGCCAATTGCCCGGCTGTATCGACGAAATTACCGGAATCGCCAGCCGCGCCATGATGCAGGCGCACCTGCGCGAAGCCTTGGCGGCGTTCTCCGAACTGCACCTTCCTCTCAGCGTGCTTGGTGTGAGGCTCGAAGGCTTGGAACATTTCCGCTCCCGCTTCGGCAGCGATGCGGCTTCGTCTTTATTGTGCTTGGTGGCGCGCACACTCGAGTCCAACGGTTGGAAAAGCAGCCTGGTCGGACGCTGGAAGGATAACGAATTCCTTCTAATTCTGAACGGCTGCACGGAGAGAGCGGTCCATTCCGTGCGCGAGCGCGCGCGTTGCAGTTTGGCCAATGATGGCATCGAGTGGTGGGGAGAACGGCATTCGCTTCCCATTTCGATCGCCGAAACGTGCGCTCAGCCCGGCGATACACTGGCGCTCCTGTTGGAAAGACTCGAAAGATCCTTTGCCGCCACTACTTCAAAGCACAGCCGCCTCGACGGCGGAAACAAGTCCACGGGAGCCGAATAATGTTTGCCATCATCGGCATCGTCGTTGTCTTCGGTTGCATCCTCGCCGGATACCTGATGGAACACGGCAACATTCGAGTGTTGCTCCAACCGGCGGAACTCGTGATCATTGGCGGCGCGGCAGCCGGCACCGTTCTCATCGCCAACCCACTCCACATCCTGAAGAAAATCGCCGGCGGGATTAAAGGCATTTTCGGTAGTTCGAAGTTCGGCAAGCAGGCGTACATCGATACCCTGAAAATGATGTACGACCTGCTCAACAAAGCTCGCAAAGACGGTTTGATGGCGCTTGAATCCGATGTCGAGGAACCGGAGAAGAGTCCATTTTTTTCCAAGAATGAAATGTTCATGAAGAATCATGAAATTCGCAATTTCGTCTGTGACTCTCTGCGCATGGCCATTACCGGCGTGGACTCCTTCGAACTGGACCAGATGCTCGATCTCGACCTGGAAGTGCAACATCACGACGCCACACAACCCAGCGCTTCTCTGACTACCATGGCCGATTCTCTGCCCGGCCTCGGCATTGTCGCCGCAGTCCTGGGAGTGGTCATCACGATGCAGGCCCTGGGTGGGCCGCCGGAAGAGATCGGACACAAAGTGGCCGCCGCATTGGTGGGAACCTTTCTGGGCATTTTGTTGTGCTATGGCCTGGTTGGTCCGCTGGCCGCGAACATGTCGAAGGCTGCCGAAGAGGAACATGCGTTTCTTTATGTGATGCGGGTTTTGATGGTTTCTTTTCTGAAAGGCAGTGCGCCCATTATGGCGGTCGAAGTCGCGCGGCGCGCCATACCTGGACACGTGCGGCCGTCGTTCAAGGAACTCGAGAATGCTTGTCGCAACCGCGCGGCTGGGTCGACGGAAGAGGCTTCGGCCTCAGCGGCTTCCGCGTAGCGAAGCTGCATAGCTCTTCAACGAGCAGCGAACATGGAAAAGACAACTCCCGTCGTCATCATCAAGAAAAAAGGCGGCCACGGTGGTCACCATGGCGGAGCCTGGAAAGTTGCTTACGCCGACTTCGTGACCGCTATGATGGCGCTCTTCATCGTGCTCTGGCTGCTCAACAGCAGCAAGCAGGTGCAAGTCGCAGTCGGCGGCTATTTCAAAGATCCCACCGGCACATCGAAAAAAGTCGGAAGCAATATGGCCGGCACAGGAGAAAACTTCATTCTCACGCGCGACAACATGCCCAAGCTTAAAGACCAGTTGCAGCAGGCCATGCGGCAAATGAGCGATTTCGAAAAACTGAGAAGCCATATTGAAATGACGGTGACGGCCGAAGGCCTGCGCATCGAACTGTCTGAATCGGCGGCGGGAACTTTCTTTGACAATGGCAGCGCCAAGCTCAACAGCGACGGGCGAACTCTTCTGATCACGCTGGCGCAGGAACTGGGCAAGCTTCCCAACAAAATTTCCATCGAAGGCCACACCGACTCCAACCCCTACGCTCCGTCCGCGAACTACGGCAATTGGGAGCTTTCAACCGACCGCGCCAACGCGGCTCGCCGCCTCATGCAAGACAATGGCGTCCGCGCCGATCAAGTCATGCAGGTGCGTGGATTCGCGGATCAGCGCTTGCGCAAACCCGACGCGCCTCTTGATCCCTCCAACCGCCGCATCTCGCTGATCGTGCAATATGTCATGAAGGATACCAACGAGGACGCAGCCAAACCTTCCTCTGGCAGTTCTGACAAACCGGCAGAGAGCCCCTCGGCTTCTCATTAACTCACTGGATTAAAGTCAACGCATCCCTCCCCCAGAAATGTGTAGGCTCCGGACACCCTCATTGCCCTGACAATCTTGTATTCTGCTTCTAAACTCAAAGAGAGGGATTTCCCGCATGTTTTCTCCCCACGCGATTGGGTTCGTCCGTAGCCCGTACACGCAAACCAACGACATTCCCAAAGGTCTGGGCGCCAGGCACGAAGCCGAGGGTGTTCTGGAAATTCTGCCGGAATTCGAGCCCGGGCTCACGGACATCGACGGTTTCTCTCATCTCTTCGTTTTGTGGATCTTCGATCGCTCGCAAGGCTTCGATCTGTTTGGGAAACCTCCGATCGACGACCGCCCGCATGGAGTCTTCGCCACGCGATCGCCGCGAAGACCGAATCCCATCGGATTAACTGTGGTCGAATTACTGAGGCGCGAGGGCAGCCGCTTGCACGTGCGCGGAGTCGATATGCTCGACGGCACCCCGATTCTTGATCTCAAGCCGTATCTGTCGAGTATTTCCCCGGACAAGTTGCGGCGCGGCTGGATTGCAGAAGCCGAAACCAGAGCAAAAGCGTAAGCCCTCCGCGTCGCCAGCAAGCAGAGCAGAATTGCTATATATGGCAGCCTTCATTTGGCCGCAGCGATGCGCCAAATTGCGCCAAACAGGCTTATCCACCAACCCGCGCTTGTAAGTCTCTTGTCTCTGGACTATTCCTTCCAAAACGACTCGCCAGCGCGGAAATCTTGTGCAGCGTTTAGTGTCTCTGAGCGTAACTACGAATTGTCCGGACTCGCGGCGAATTGACTGGAAGGCAGCAGGGGGCTGTTTCGCCGGTGAAGATGGGGGGTGTTGCGATGGAAGATCAGGCGGGTTCCGGCAGAAGGCCATCGATCGGAGATTTTAAGGAACCCAAACGTACCTGGCAGGATGTGGCGAAACAGATTATCTGGGAGCCCGACTCCGAAAAGCTGCGCGATCTGGTGAAAGAACTCTGCCAGATGCTGGACCAGGTACGGAAGGGGCCCACCCGGGTTCCTGGAGATCACCTGCCGAATGCCCCTCATCAAGTGAAGGAACCCTAGATCAAGTCTCGGGAAGAATCCATCTACTGACGACAAGCAACCCCGCCGAGACCGTCATCTCTCCGATCCGGTTCTGCCAAGTTCTTCGCCGGGTCGCGGGTTTTCAGAATCTCGAAGCGGTATGAGCTTGACGCCTGCGCCATCGGCGACGAGCGTCATCGAGCTGCAGCAGCGCGCGCATAACCACCAGAGTTCGACGGCGCCGCTACCAGAGACGAGTCCGCTTTCGGGGTCCGCGGTGCGAAATTGAAACAATCGCCCTTCGCGCAGATATTTGAAACGCGCATCACAGGACGGATTCGCGCAGCGCGATACCATCTTCGATCCAGCTTCGCATACACTCTTATCGGCGCGAAGAACGTATTCGTCAATATGGTGTTTGCTGTACTGGTCGGATGCGGCGACCGTTGGTGGGGGCCACCGAAGGTCACAGAGAATTACTTGGTGACTGTGTTTCTGGTCTCGTCTCCCAAGGACAACTGCACAGGCAAACCCGGATTCGGTCGCCTGCTCGTGTTCATCAGCGGCTGAGGCAGGTCGCCGCAACGTAACACAAATGTCAGTTAAGTCTTAGGACAGACAGTTTCGGAATCCTGTTAATCTTGTAAAAACGATGGGGGATATAGTCTAGTCTTTCCGCACATTTTAGCTTTGAATCAAAACAGGTCTGGGAACAATTGATCTCCGCACCCGTCTTCGCAATCAGTCGCGGCATCGCTCCAACATTTTCAGTCCATAAATGGCGCAGTTTGGCTGCTATGCTATACGGCAACTGGTAGAACCTGATCCGCAACTAATTTCTCTTTGCGTGAGCGCTGGCAGTGTGCCCAAATCGCCGAACCAGGACATCGATCGCGCGTAATTGGCGAACGCTGCTTGTTTACTCTCGTCTCTGCGCGCAGAAAAATTGGGCCAGTGGCATCGTCCGCTTTCTCATTCTGCTCCTCGTTCCCGGCGTTGTTCAGGCCCAACAAGTTGGCTCGGAGGCGCTTCAGAGCAGCGCAGCCTATCAGGGAGAAACGGTTACTGCCGTCGATCTGGTTGCGAACCCGCATTTGAATCTCGACCCGCTGCAAAGCTTGGTGGTCCAGAAGGCTGGACAACCTTATTCGGAGCAGCAGGTTCGCGCCAGCATTGCTGCTCTCGAAAACACACACCAATTCACCGGGATCAGAACACTTGTCACACCCGAACCGAAAGGTTTAGCGCTCATCTTCGTGTTAGAGCCGGCGTATTCCATCGGAATCATCGAGTTTCCCGAAGCCGCCAGGCGTTTCGACTACATTCGATTGCTGCAGGTGGTCAATTTCGCGAGTGCCTTCTCCAGCGAAACTCCTTTCGATAAGTCGCGACTGCCCGCAGCCGAATCCGCTCTGCAGACTTTTCTCAAGCAGAACGGATATTTTCGAGCGCAAGTTCACACCGAAACTCAGGTGGACGATGCCAACCAGCTCGTCAACATTATTTTTCGCGCCGAGATGGGCGAGCAGGCTCGGATTGGCAGGATCGAGATTCAGGGCACAACCACGCGGGAAACAGCTCGCCTCCTGCATTCGGTGCAATCCCTGCGCGCCCATTTTACCGGGGGCCTCCTGAAGACGGGAAAGCATTACTCCGAGGAGCGTGTGAAGGAAGCAATCCGGCTCATGAAGAGGTCTCTTTCCGGCCAGAACTATCTCGCCGGCAAAATCGACTTGCAGCCGCCGAGCTATAACATGCAAACCAACCGTGTCGATCTCGCTTTCCACGTCGATACCGGACCAATTGTCCAGATACGTATCACCGGCGCGCGACTTACATTCATACCGTTTCTTTCCGGCAGGGAAGCCAGAAAACTGATTCCCATCTATTCCGAAGGCGTCGTCGATCGTGAGCTCGTCAATGAGGGACACGACAATCTGGTCGACTACTTCCAGAAAAAAGGTTATTTCGACGCAAAAGTACAAACCACTTTTAACCGGCAGCCGGACAAGATTTCTCTCACTTACGCCATCGACCGGGGTCAGAAATACAAGGTTTCCGAAATCTCCTTCCAGGGCAATCAAGCTTTAAGTGCAGCTAACTTGCTTTCTCATATTCCAGTCAAGAAGACACACGTTTGGGCGCACGGCACATTCAGTGCGCAGTTGCTCAAAACCAGCATTAGCAACATCGAAGCCCTCTTTCAAAACGCCGGCTACGAAAATGTAAAGGTGAGCTCTCAGATCGCGCAGCAAGAGCGCAAGCTCCGGATCATTTTCAAGGTGACCCAAGGGCCGCGGACCACCGTGAATAAGATTACGGTTACTGGCAACAAGAACATTTCTTATGAAGAGCTGGCCAAAACACCCGGCTTTCAATTGCAACCCGGCGGCCCGTTTTCGCCGGGAAAATTAGCCAGCGACCGCAACCAGATCATTGCCACCTATATTGACCACGGCTATCCGAGAGTGGAAGTAAAAACCCAGCTGCAGCGCCAGGCTGACGATCCGCACCAACTTGATGTCGTTTATGCCGTCACGGAAAATCAGATGGTGCGCGTCCGCGCCGTGTTGTACGAGGGACAGCACCACACCCGCATGTGGCTCTTGAAGCGTACCGCCAACCTCAAGCCGGAGGCGCCATTGAATCAGAAACAGCTTCTGCAATCGGAAACTCAACTTTATAATTTACAAATTTTCGATTGGGCGAGCGTTGAGCCCAAAAAAACCGTCATGGATCAGACTCAGGAAGACGCGATGGTCCGCGTGCATGAAGCCAAGCGCAACGAGGTCAATTATGGCTTCGGATTTGAGATCGAGCGCAAAGGTGGAACCGTCCCTTCCGGGACCGTAGCCGTTCCCGGCCTTCCACCAGTCAGTGTAGGTAAGTATCAGATAGCACCCAGCCAGGGAACCTACGCTAGCCCGCGCGGCTCCATTGAATTTGTGCGGCGAAACATGCTCGGCCTGGGCCAGACCGTAAGCTTCTCCGCGTTAGCTTACATCCTGGACCAGCGCGCCGTTGCCAGCTATACCGACCCGCATCTGATTGGGACGAATTGGACCGGCCTTGTCAGCCTCTCCTACGAGCGAAACACAGAGAATCCTCTCTTCGGCGCAAAACTCAGCATCGGCTCCGCGCAACTCGAGCGCAGCATTGGCAAGAAGACCGGCACAAGTCTCCAGCTTCGTTACGACTTCAACCACACCAGCCTCACAGACTTGCTGGTTCCCGCGCTGGTGCTGCCGCAGGACAGAAATGTGCGCCTTTCGACAGTCTCAGCGGCTTTCATCCGCGACACACGAGACAATCCGCTCGACGCCCATAAAGGATCGTTTACCACCGTCAACCTTGGAGTTACTCCGACCGCATTCGGATCCAGTGCCAACTTCGCCAAGATTTTTGCGCAGCACGCCATCTACAAGCCCATACTGGGCATGATCTGGGCGAACAGCATCCGCCTCGGCTTTGCCAAGGCTTTCTCCAACAGCTTTGTTCCCACCAGCCAGTTATTTTTTGCTGGCGGAGGCACCACGCTCCGCGGTTTTCCCCTCGATGAAGCTGGTCCTACAAGGAAGGTGCCCTTCTGCAACGTGCTGACTGGGACCTCGCAATGCGTCGACATCGCAGTGCCTTTCGGTGGCAGACAGCTTTTCGTCTATAACTCGGAAATTCGATTCCCCCTGAAAATGATCACGCAGTCGCTCGGAGGCGTCATCTTCTACGATGGCGGCAACGTGTACGGCGCCATCAACTTCAACCAGTTGAAGAATAACTACACGAACAACATCGGGATTGGGCTTCGCTATTCCACTCCCATCGGACCGGTTC
>JASHPL010000094.1 GCA_030038125.1 Candidatus Sulfotelmatobacter sp. | reverse complement strand
GCGGCCTCGACTACTACACGCGCACAGCGTTTGAGTTTACGCACGGTGCGCTTGGGGCGCAGAATGCGATCCTTGGCGGCGGACGTTATGACGGATTGTCCGAAGCTCTCGGCGGACCTGCCGCGCCCGGCATCGGATTCGCGATCGGCGAAGATCGCCTGGTGATGACCCTGCAGGAAAAACAATCGGCTGAAAGTGTCATGCGCAAGCCCGACGCCTACATCGCTCCCCTCGGCAAGGGAATGGACCGTGAAGCGGCGCGGTTGGCGCGAGAATTGCGCCGCGAGGATCTCGTGATCGAGTTGGGAGACGAAAGTTTCCGTCTGAAGAAATCGTTCGAAGCCGCGACCAGGATGGGAGCAAAATATATTCTGATCGTCGGCGAGAATGAAAGGAAAGCCGATGCTTACGCGCTCAAGAATCTGGCGAGCGGCGAGCAGGTGTCGGTCCCCAGAGCAGAGTTGGCGCACGCGATTCGGAGCTAGCCGAGGTCTCAAACCCGAGGGTCCGTCGACTGCACAGAATTGCGGTCAAAACGCAATCTGCTTCGCTCGGGATGACGATGTAATCAGAGATTCCCAACCGTGGCAAAAATTTATCCCGAGATCGACAGCCAGCTGGAAGCCTTCATTGAGTCTCAGCCAGTTTTCTTCGTAGCCACGGCGCCGCTTGATCCGAATGGGCATGTCAACGCCTCTCCCAAGGGGCTGGACACGCTTCGCATTCTGGGTCCAAAAACCGTGGCTTATCTCGATATTTTCGGCAGCGGGGTCGAAACCATTGCGCACCTGCGCGAGAACCAGCGCATTGTGCTGATGTTCTGCGCCTTTCAGGGCCCGCCAAAAATTCTCCGCCTGCATGGCCGCGGGCGCATAGTCGAACCGCGCGAAGCCGAGTTTGGCATACTACAGAAGCATTTTCCCGTCTATGAAGGCGCGCGTGCGATCATCGTTGTCGAACTTACGCGCATTAGCGATTCCTGCGGTTACGGTGTGCCGCTCCTCAAATATGAAAGCGATCGCGCCGATCTGCCCGCCTGGTGCCGCAAGCGTGGCGAAAAGGGGTTAACGGTCTATCGCAAAGAGAAGAACCGGCAAAGCATTGACGGCTTGCCGGGAGTCAGCGACAAGATCGATTAAGATTGTGGCGCACGAGGGAGGGTCCATGAAAATTCATCGAGTAATGCTGGCGTGCCTGGGATTTGCGCTTCTGATCTCGGGTTCGCTGGCCCAAGTGACAAATGCCCCGGTCAAGCCTTTGAGCCAGGTGGAGCAGACGCTGATGGCAAATGAGAAAGAATTTATTGCCGCTGCAAAAAAGGGCGACGCAGCATTCTTGAAAGAAACTCTTGCTGACGACTTTTCCTTTGTCGCCTTCGATGGCGAACTTGGCGGACGACAGGACATGATCGACGGTTTTTCGAATGGTGGCGTCGATATCATGCCCTACGATATGAAAGTCCTCAGGGTCAGCGACGATGCCGCCATCGTAACTTACGACGTCGTGTTTCGCGTGCCTGCCTCTGAGGACGAAGGCCCTCCGCCGCGCTATCAGCACTTCAGTACCCTGTGGGTAAAACAGGGTGATGCCTGGAAGATGAAATTTCAGCAGATGACGCCGGCTCACTGGGGCGACTGGTAGAACGATTCGAATCTTTCAGATTCAGAACGAATAGCCTTGTGTGCCCCGCCTCGCGCCGCGTTTGCGGGAAGTGGCAATATGAGGCTGCCGTTGACGCGGAGCAGGCCTCGGCTTAAGATGGCGCCGCTATCGGAACCACTTCGTATCCGTCAAAAGATCGACTATCTGCAATCGACATGAGGCGCATATGAAAACTTCAGGCTCCATCTCAGTAGTCTGGCTGTTGCTCGCAGCCAGCGCTTGGGCGCAAATGCAACCGCCGAAGCCAGCTCCGGAAACGAAGAAGCTCGATTATTTTGCCGGCGCCTGGACCCTGACCGGCAGCATGAAGCCCGGTTCCATGGGCCCGGGCGGCACGATCACCGAAAACGAAACCTGCGAGTGGATGGAGAACAACTTCTATCTCGTCTGCCACACCAACTTTCAGGGTTCAATGGGAACGGGTACAGGTGTTTCTTACCTGGGGTATTCCAACGATGAAAAGATGTACACCTATCGCGAATTTAACAGCTGGGGCGAGTTCGAAGATTCACGCGGATCAGTCGATGGCGACAAATGGACCTGGACCAGCGACGAAAAATTCGGCGGCATGCCGATGAAAGGCCGCTTCAGTATGAAGATCGCTTCTCCTGCGTCGTATGACTTCAGCTTTGACGTATCGCAGGATGGTGCGCAGTGGACGACTGTCATGGATGGCAAGGCGACGAAGGCCAAGTGATCCTCGCCCTTTTACCGTATTCAGCTTAGATCAGGCTCGAACTCATTTAGTCCAGTCGCACCACAAAGACGGCGCCTTCGGGAGTGTGCGTCTCTGCCGCCAGCTGTTTCGCACGATCGCGGTCATCATCCAGGACGCGAACGCGAATCCACCAGTCCCCGGTGGGACTCTTGAAGCGCAGAACCTTGGCACTTCGGTATCGCTGGGTCAAATGATCGGCCAACTTCACGGCGTCGCGTTCATCCGGAAATCCTCCAATCTGCACCGCCCACTTCCCGCCAAAATCGAGCGGTACCGGAGTCTGCATCAGCTCGACTTTCACTTCCGCGATGCCCGGCTGCCAGACCTCGACTTTGCGAGCCGCGGCCAATGACAAGTCGAGAACGCGCCCCGAAATAAACGGACCCCGGTCGGTGATTCGCACCAGAGCCGTGGCTTGGGTCTTCATGTTGGTGACGCGCACGATCGAGCCCAGTGGAAACGTTCGGTGAGCTGCGGTCATGGCGTGCATGTTGTACATTTCGCCATTCGATCCGCGCCGATTGTGGTAGGGAGGGCCATACCAGCTGGCGAGGCCGATTTCGGTGACGATCGGCTTCGCACCGGCGGGGATCGTGGGCTCGGCCAGCTCGGCTTCTTCTATACGCTTGGCCGCGTTTGGATTCTCGGCGCTGGGCGGAATGCTCGGCGATGGCTCCGCTTCCGCCGTTTCGGTAGTTGAGGAAGGCGTAGGCGGAGGCGGCACGTTGACATGCGCCTGCTTGGGATGTCCGCAAGCCGAGAGAAATGCGATCAGCACGAACAGAATCAGGCTCATGGCAAAGCTGACGAAGCGGGGGAGATGTGGCCTCAACTGCGTTGAAGACGGTGGCTACTTGGGCCGGAATTGCTCCTCGTCCATGTAGTCGGCGAATTCGGCGAGTTTCTGCGAGGCGGTGCGCAAAGCCTTGCTGGAGTGCGCGCGCACCGCGGGAACGACTTCGTTGTTCAGGTATTTGATGAATTCGGGAATTTCTTTCTCCAGGCGCTCGGCGGCTTCGTTGATGGTTTGAGTGACGCGCGCCGACGCGTCTTCCACCTTGCGGTTGAAGTCGTTCATGGTACTCCTTGGATTGCGCCGGGCGTGAGCAGAGCCACGCAATGTTGCGGATGCCAGGCGACCCTATTATTCCCCGCGGCCAACAACCGGGTCAATGGCAGAGGCTGCTGCTCTCAATGGTTCGGCAGGAATGATAAAGCCCGGACGTTATGGAAAGCTACAGAATGGCCTTCATAACTCCAGTAAAATACAAGCGCCATGCAGCGAGGACATCATCAGAACGTTCCGGGAAAGCGCGCGCCGGTTTTTCGTCTAAGACTGCTGGCTTGGTACGACGCGCACGCGCGCGATTTGCCTTGGCGAAAAAACCGTGATCCGTATCCCGTGTGGGTGTCCGAGATCATGTTGCAGCAGACGCGCGTGGCCGCGGTTATTCAGCACTATGACGACTTTCTGCGCAGATTTCCAACCGTCGAAAAGCTCGCGAGGGCGCGACAGTCGAGCGTCTTAGCGGTGTGGAGCGGGTTGGGGTATTACCGGCGAGCACGCATGCTGCATGCGGCGGCGAAGATGATCGTGCGCGAGCTCCACGGAAAATTTCCCCAGACAAGTGGCGACTGGCGCGAGTTGCCCGGCATCGGACGTTATACCTGTGCCGCAATTGCCAGCATAGCGTGCGATGAGCCAATCGCGGTCGTGGACGGAAATGTCGAGCGCGTTCTCTCGCGCGTATCCAGCCGGCGCTTGAGCGAGCAACAAGTGTGGCATGCGGCGGAAGACCTGCTCGACCGCGAACGTCCCGGAGATTTTAATCAGGCCATGATGGAGTTGGGTGCGACGGTATGCACCCCCAAAGCTCCCGCATGCTTGCTTTGTCCCGTCGTTGAGCTATGTGCCACGCGAGGCGATTTGCCCGGCGAAACCAAAGCTCTTCCGCAGAAAAAACGCGAGATTCATTACGCCTTGGATCATCATTCGGAGAATGGCCGCCCTGCTCGAGTCTTTCTGCTGCAGCGGCCACGAGATGCGTCGCTGATGCCAGGGATGTGGGAATTGCCGGAAATTTCATCTCCAGGCGATCACGCAAAGCCGCTGTTCAAGGTGAAGCACTCCATCACGGTGACGGATTACACCGTAAGCGTCTGGAGTTCGTCACCGTCGAACCATACCGCCGGGAAATGGATTGCAGTTCGGCAATTGCCAAAGCTTGCCATGACAGGATTGGCGCGAAAAATTCTGCGCAAAGCCGGGGTCACAAAAAGCGCTGGTGTCCGGTAGAACACACCGGTTCTAAGTCGGTTCAACCTGCAGCTTCTTCTGCATCTCTTCCAGCGTCACCCCTTTGGTCTCCGGATAAATAAACAGGACGACGAAGAATTCCAGCACCATCATGGCCGAGAAGAACATAAACGGAATCGATTTCGACCATGCCGCCAGCGTCGGGAACGCGAATGAGATTGCGGCGTTCATCAGCCAATGTGACAGGCTGCCCAAGCTCTGTCCTTTGGCGCGAACGCGGTTGGGAAACACTTCGCTGAGATACACCCAAATCACCGACCCTTGCGAGAAGGCAAAGCTGGCAATGAATCCGATCAGCAGCCAAACCAGCAGATCCTGATGCCGATTCATCGAAAAGATCGCCGCCACCCCGGCCAAACAGGCTGCTGTGCCCACGGCCCCGATCAGCAGCAATTTCTTCCGTCCGATCCTGTCGATGACCGCCATAGCGATGACCGTGAAGATGAGGTTGGTGAATCCCACCAGCACCGCCTGCAGGTCGCCTGACATTTTGCTGAAGCCGGCAAAAGAGAAAATGTCGTTCAGGTAATAGAGAATCGCATTAATGCCGGAAAGCTGATTGAAAAAGCCGACCGTCACCGCAAGAAAAATCGGCAGACTATATTTCCG
>JASHPL010000093.1 GCA_030038125.1 Candidatus Sulfotelmatobacter sp. | reverse complement strand
GCCGCCAATCTCGCGGCCCGCGCTATTTTCGATGGGCACGATGATAATCGAATACACCAGCGCCTCGGCTTCCTCGGCTGCACGCACCGCTTCTTTGTAATCGACTTTGCTGATAGTGTCTTCCCCGTCTGTGATCAACACAATCACTTTTCGGCCATGGCGGCGAACAAGCGAGCGCGAGGTGAGATAAATCGCGTCATATAGCGCCGTGGCTGCGCCGTATCGAATGTGATCAATTGCTTCATCAATCCGCCGCAGATCGGGAGTGAATCCCGGAGTGGCCTCGCTCACCACTTCACTGAACGCATAGATAGAGAACGCATCCACCGGACGCAAAATGGTTCGCACGAAGCGTTTGGCCGAGGCTTGTTCCAGCGGTAGATCGTGACGCGTACTCAGACTGGTATCGATCGCCATTGCGATCGAAAGCGGCAGAGCGGACTCCTTGTCGAAGACCGATATTTTCTGCGGTTGATCGTCTTCCTGGAGAATGAAATTGTCTTTCTTCAGACCGCCTACGGGGGCGCCATTAGCATCGGTAACCGTCACAAAAACGTTGACCAGCTTGACGTCGACCTTGACGTCAGCCTCGGCTTTCGACTGCTGCGGGTCCGCGGAATTCGACGGATTTCCTTGCTGCTGGAACGTCGGCTGCGCCCGAAGTACGTTGCCTGGGATCAAAACGGCAAAACCGAACAGGCCGGCAGCGAACAGATTCAGGGCGAGTTTTCTCATCGGAAAGATGAAATTATACCTGCAGGAAACGAGCCTCCCGCCGGTGATATCGTCGGATCTCATTCGCAAGCTTAAATTTGCGAGGACGGGACTTCGCGCCGGTTACTTAGATGCCGGTCGTTCGGTCGGGCTGCCTTGGGCGGCAGAATTTGCGCGGGGAATCGAGCCGGGGAACGGCTCGCCGTCGGCCCAGACAGCTCCATCTTCGAAATACTCTTTTTTCCATATGGGAACGGTGCGTTTCAGCGTGTCGATGAGCCAGCGGCAGGCCTCGAAAGCTGCCGCACGATGCGCTGACGCAACCGCAATGACTACGCTTGTTTCGCCGATTCCGAGTCGACCGAGACGATGAATCAGCGCCACGTCGCGAATCTGGAACTTTTCCAGCGCCTCAGTGGCAAGCGACTGCATCTGCTGTAACGCCATGTCTTCGTAAGCTTCGTAATCCAGATACAGCGTCTTGCGTCCGTGAGTATGGTTTCGCACCACGCCCTCAAATACCAGAGCGGCCCCGTCATCGCCGCATTTCAAGCGAGCCAGCGTAGCTTGCGTATCGATTGGACTGCGGACCATCGAAGCGTATCCTCGTCTCTTGATTTGGACGGTATTCAGCGACCCTCCGCTCACCGGCGGAAGAATTGCAACCTCATCGTCCGCACTTAGCTGCGCTTCTGGACTCGTGTATTGCTGGTTCAGCGCCAATGCGAGCGAGCCCATCGACTCCGTCAGCTGTGGGATCCGCCGTTCATAATGGGCCAGTACGTCGCGGATCGAAGCTCCTTCCCGCAGCTCGATCGTCTCCGACGGTTTGCCCGCCAGATCCCTCAATCTCCCGAAAAACAAAACACGGACCCGCATGAATTTTAGCCATGTTCAGTGTATCGCGGCAGCATTCCCGAAACTGACACTAAAGCAAATTGGCCATGTCCTTTGCTCTACCCCTTCTCATAGGAGAGACCATCCAGACTACGAATTTCCATAGACTTAATGTCAATACCGCCAATTCTTGCTTGAAATCAGAGCGTTAGAAGGTAATCTATCTCTGGTGACAACGGTTACTGAAGTAATGAGAATCCTCTAAAGGCGTTTGTATCTCTACGAATCGGCATTGGATACTGGCAAATCGAGGACTCCAACATGCGCAACGGGATAATCGCGTCCGCAGCGGCTCTTCTGTTTTCAGTTTCCGTTTGCAATGCTGTTTTCGCACAAACCGCATCGTTGAACGGCACGGTTGCCGACTCAACTGGCGCTCTGGTTCAAAGTGCAACGGTAAATGTGCGCAACACCGCGACCAATGCCGTCCGCGACGTTCAAACCAGTGCCGCCGGTGTTTACAGTGTCACGGAATTGGCCGCCGGACCCTATGAGGTCACGATTGAGAAGAGCGGATTTCGAACCGTGAAATATTGGTCCGTCACGCTTACGGTGGACGAAGCTTTGACGCTGAATGCCAGGCTCGAAGTCGGAGGCACGCAGGAACAGGTTACGGTAGAGGGTGCAGCCGCGCCCGTCGACACTACCGATGCCCAGCTCAGCAACGTCGTCGATCACCAGCAGATGACCGAGTTGCCGCTGATCCTGCGTGATCCGTATCAGCTGGTGCTGCTCGGACCCGGCGTGACTCAATCCGATGGACTAGGCGGGGTTTCGGTCAATGGCGGACGCGAGCGCAACAACAATTTTCTGCTTGATGGCGCCGACAATAACGACACGGAAGTTCCCGGCGGCTTAGGCGGAATTACGTCGCAGAATCCCGACTCCACTGAAGAATTCCGGGTGATCACCAATAACTTCGCCCCCGAATTCGGCCGCGATAATGGCGCGATTATCGACGTGATCACCAAGAGCGGAACCAACAGCTTCCACGGAACTGCTTTCTATTTTGGCCGCTGGGACGCTCTCGGGGCACGCGACTTTTTCAATCATGAGATCGATCCAAACACCGGCCTGGTCTCGCCCAAGAATCCGTATATCCGCAATCTGTATGGAGCGTCGCTGGGTGGGCCAATTGTGAAGGACAAGACGTTCTTTTTTGCGAACTACCAGGGCGACCGCTTTATCACGAATCTGACCAACACCTCAACCGTGCCGACTTCGTCCTTTAAGACGGGAGTCTTCACCTATAACAACACGATAGCCAGCCAAAACTGCCCCGCTCCCCCGTGCGGCCAGGCGCTGAACGTGGCCAGCCCAGGTAGCGGCAACAACGCCACAGCCGTTGGATTGGATCCGGTGATGCAGAAAATATTCGCCCTTTATCCAACGCCGAACACAAACAACGCCGATGGTGTCACCGGCGAGCTATTCTTTCCGAGTGAATCGCGGGAGAAAGACGAAGATGCAGTTCTGAAGGTCGACCAGAAAATTTCCAAGAGCAACTCGCTCAGCGCCCGTTACATTTACAACTGGTTCCACGATCCCAATCCATTCCACTACGATTTTCTGCCTGGCGGACTAGGCGCAGTTTACGAATCCTCGCGAACTCAAGGTTTAGCACTCTCGCTCACGTCAAATCCGACTCCGACACTGGTGAACGACCTAAGGGCAAGTGCGAACCGTACCAATCTCTTCTTCGGCTGCAATGGAACGAGCGTGTTCGATAGTTTCGGCTACATCGACCAAGAGGGTCGGGGAGCGGACTTCAACTTACCGTACATTAACGGCTTTGGCTGTGTGAATCTGGGCGACGCCGACGATCAGGGCCGCAAAACGGGAACGTACCAATACTGGGACACCCTAACCAAGGTTAGTGGCTCTCACACCGTGAAGTTCGGGGGTGAGTTCCGCGACGTATACTCGAATAACTTCACCGATTTCTCTTCCCGCGCTTTATTTGGATTCGATGTATTCACTAACTCCAATATATCGGCTTTGCAGGGCGTCAATGCAGCCGTGGACACGCCCGAGTTGGAGAACTTGGTTGATACTCTTCTCGGTCTCGTCTATAGCCAATCACAAACCCAGTTTTTCACGAAGGACGGAGCACGCCTGGCTAACGATGAACTCGATTTCCGTCAGCGGGAACTCGGCGTGTTTGGGCAAGATCAATGGAAGGTTCGCTCAAACTTCACGGTGACTTACGGTTTGCGCTGGGAATACTACGGGGTGCCATTTGAGGCTCACGGGAATCTGTCTAACCTCTTCGTCGATCCGAGTGGATTTGCCCCTTTTACCTTTATCCCGGTCGGACCGGGCACCGGACATCAGCTCTACAACAGCTATTATCGCAACTTTGAGCCCCGTTTCGGCTTCGCGTGGGATCCGTTGCGGGACGGCAAGACCTCGATTCGTGGCGGAATTGGAGCCTTCAGCGATCGCGTCTACGGCAATCTGGTCAGCGATGCCCGTGGCAATCCCCCGTTCCAACCAGGTTTTACCAGCACACCCGTATTCGATAATTACAACGGTTCAGCGCCTTACGGACAGGTCCCGGCCGCACAACTGGTAAACCAGTTGCCGCCCCCGCAGGTGACGCCTTCGCCAGTCGTCGGTGATTACAATCCCGCTACGGGCTCAGGAGCGCTGTTCCCTGACCTCTTCGCCCACAATATGAAGCCCCCCAGCCTCGTGGCTTGGAATTTTGGAATCCAGCACGAAGTGGCTAAGAAGACGACGCTGGAGTTAAATTACGTTGGCAACCACGGAACACGCATTCTGCGTGTGGTCGACGGCAATCCTCCACAGCCGGGCCTGGTAGCTGCCCTCCTGGCGGACGGCGTTCCGGAGCAGGATCTGCAATTCCAAACCTTGTACATTGGAAAAGAATTCGGCATCTTGCCTTTTGACGCTGTGAACAATAACGCTTTCGGAGGCGCTGAATCCGTTGGCACCTTTACCGACGAGACCTCGGGGCACTCGTGGTATGACGGCTTGCAGGCACAAGTCACCGAACGTGCCACTCATGGGCTGCAGGTTCAGCTCTCCTATACCTGGGCGCACGCGTTGGACGATTCTTCCGATCCGCTGGCGACCACACTTGGGAACACCAATTATCCTGTCGACTCGTTAGCCTTGAACCGCGAGCATGGCAACTCAGGTTTCGACACACGCCAGCGCGCCGTCATGAATTTCATTTATCAGCCGAATATTGGCCGAGGCCGAGCATTCTTAAGCAACGGAGCCCTCGGCCGTATCTTTGAAGGATGGGAGATCAGCGGCATCACCCAGTTCCAGACTGGCCTGCCATACGACATCTTCGGTCCGCTGGATACGTTACATACGGGCGTCGCAGATCGAGCAACTGTAGTGAACGCATCAGTGCTAAAAACTGCTCCTGCCGGCTACATTAACCCAGCCGGAGGCGTATTCACGGGATTTAATCCCGCCGCCTTCAACCCGGAAGACGGAAGCATCCCCATTCCATGGGGTATCCCGGCGAATGTCGTACGTAACAATTGGTACGGTCCTGGCCTCAATGATTGGGATGTTTCCTTGTCAAAAACGACTTCTCTTGCTGAAGCTGTGAAGCTGCAGTTCCGCTTCGAAACTTACAATCTGTTTAATCGGCCGGAGTTCACCAAGCCCAGCCTCCTGAACGGCTACGGCAATGGCAACAACACGATAGGCGATCCGAATTTTGGGTATTCATTGTCGACCATCACTCTCAACGACGGCACTACCAGTGCGCGGCAGATTCAGCTCGCCGCCAAAGTGATCTTCTAGCTCGGCAGCAAACCAAAAAAAAAATGCCAGCCAAAAAGGCTGGCATTTTTGCTCGAGCGCACGTGAACGGCCGAAAGTCCTCGAGGCCTTCACGGTCTTCTTACCCGCGCGTGAGCACGCGGTCGTGAACCCTGTCCTCCTTTACGGCCGGCGTCTGATACTCCTGCTGAGGTTCCTTTCGCGTCGGCAGGATCTTTGCCGCCGGGGATTGCTCCACTTCCGGTAGCGAGACTTTCAGCGCCTCATCGATAGTCTTCACGTAATGCACCGTGAGATTTTCGAGTTGCTCGGGCGTGAGATCCTCGTCGACGTTCATCTTGTTTTCAGCCGGCAGGATCACATCCCGCACCCCGGCCCGTTTCGCCGCCAGCACCTTTTCCTTGATCCCTCCCACGGGAAGCACGTTTCCGCTGAGCGTGATCTCACCCGTCATCGCGATCAGCGGCTGAATCCGCTTCTTCGCCAACAACGAAACCAGAGCCGTAGCCATGGTTACGCCAGCCGACGGACCATCTTTCGGAATCGCGCCCGCAGGCACATGGATGTGGATGTCATGGCTCGCGAAAAAGTCTTCTGCGATGCCCAAGCGATCCGCATTCGAACGCACCCATGTTAATGCCGCTTGCATGGATTCCTGCATCACCTGGCCAATCTGTCCGGTCATGGTGAATCCGCCTTTGCCTTTCATGGCATTGGCTTCCACGAAGAGAACATCGCCTCCCGACGGAGTCCAGGCCAAACCCACAGCCACACCGGGCCGCTCCGTGCGCTCGGCAATCTCGCCTTCGCTGCGAATCTTGATTCCGCCGAGGAACTCCTGAATGACTTCACGGGTTACCACGAGCTTTTCGGTCTTCCCTTCCGCCAACCGGCGCGCCTGCTTGCGGCAGATCGTGCCAATGGTTCGTTCCAGGCTGCGCACCCCCGCTTCCCGGGTGTAATGCCGGATGATGTAGCGCACGGCCTCTTCCGGAAACTCAATCTGGTCCTTCGCGATTCCGTTCTCATCCACCTGCCGCGGAATCAGATATTGGAACGCAATGTGAACTTTCTCTTCTTCCGTGTAGCCTTGCAGCTCGATGTTCTCCATACGATCGCGCAGCGGCTCGGCAATTGGGTCGAGCATATTCGCGGTCGTAATGAAGAGTACTTTGGAGAGATCGAACGTTACGTCGAGATAATTGTCGCGGAACGTCGAATTCTGCTCGGGATCGAGCGCTTCGAGCAACGCCGAAGCGGGATCACCACGGAAATCGCGCCCAACTTTATCGATTTCATCGAGCATGAACACCGGATCCTTGGTCTCCGCTCGGCGAATGCCTTGAATGATCTGTCCCGGCAGGGCGCCAATGTAGGTTCGGCGGTGACCGCGGATTTCAGCTTCATCGTGCACGCCGCCCAGCGAGAGCCGCACAAATTTACGTCCCAACGCGCGCGCGATCGATTTCCCCAACGACGTTTTACCCACGCCGGGAGGTCCGACGAAGCAAAGAATCGGGCCTTTCATGCTCGGCTTGAGACGGCGCACCGACAAATAATCCAGAATGCGGTCTTTGACCTTCTCCAGATCGTAGTGATCGTGGTCGAGAATCTCCTTCGCCTTCGGAATCTCAATTTCCTGTCCGGACGTTTTCGACCAGGGCAGGACCGCCAGCCATTCAATGTAATTGCGCGTGAGCGAATAATCGGCAGCCATGGGCGACATGCGCGACAAGCGGCCTAGTTCTTTGAGCGCTTCTTTCTTCACCTCATCGGGCATGCCCGCTTCTTCAATCTTTTTCTTCAGCTCTTCGACGTCGCGCTGGCCTTCGTCTTGCTCCCCCAGCTCCTTCTGAATCGCCTTCATCTGCTCGCGCAGGTAATATTCGCGCTGCGTCTGCTGCACGCGATCCTGCACTTCGCTTTGAATCTTGTTGCGCAGTTGCTGGACTTCCAGTTCCTTCGCCAGATGCTGATTGATTTTCTGCAGACGAATCAGGACGTCAGTTGTTTCCAGCGTGTCCTGCTTGTCGGGCGTTGACAGCGATGGCAGGGACGATGCAATGAAGTCGACGAGCCGGCCGGGCTCATCGATATTCATGGCCACGGTCGAAAGCTCGTCGGAAAGCGTCGGGGAGCCGGCAACGATCTGCTGGAATAACGTCAGCACGTTGCGTTGCAGGGCTTCCACCTCCGACGTGGCCGCCGGAATCGTCGCTTCCGCAATCGGCGTATAGTACGCCCGCATGAATGGCGACAGCTGCGTAAATTCCCCAAGATGCACCCTCTCAAGGCCCTCGGCAAATACGAACAGGCTTTGATTCGGCATCTTGACTACTTTGTGGACTACGGCCGACGTTCCAACCGTATAGAGATCACTGGGCTGCGGTGTATCGACACGGGCTTCGCGTTGGGCGACGACGACAATGGTTTTGTCCTCGCCCAGTGAGTTAATCAGCTGAACGGAACTCTCGCGGCCCACTGTGAGCGGCAAAACGGCGTGCGGGAATAAGACCGTATCCCGTACCGGCAATACCGGCAGCGCCCTTTGATCGTTTGTTTCCTTATGCTTAGAAGTGCGTTCGGGCGTCGGTTGATTCATGATTCTCCTTGAGTGTATCTCGCTCAAGTTTAGATGATGTTCCTCTGGGAAAGGTTTCAGGTCCCTCCCTTGGAAGTACCGCAAAGTGCCTGAATTCTAAACTCCTATTATGGGGCACGCATGTTCCCAAGGTGCAGAGGCTAACGCCGCTTAGGCATTTTGCCAAGCATTAAATTCGGAACGCACAAAGGCAGGCAGCGTGAGGCCCGAGAGAGCAGGGGAAGCCGAGATTTTCCTTTCCTTGACCCATTTCGGCCGACCAGTTCCGGTATCAGGATTTCAAGCTGCGGGATAAATACCCAGCACCTTGACAAAATCCGCCACTTCGCGCAGATGATTCAGTGCGTTGCGTGCCGGCTCGTCATCGCCGCGCAGAAAATCGACATAGAACACGTACTCCCACGGCCGGCCGCGCATGGGCCGCGACTCGATCTTGCTCAGGCTGATATCTCGCAGCGCAAACACGCTAAGTGATTTGAACAACGCTCCTGGAGCATTCTTCACGTGAAATGCGATAGAGGTTTTGTTCGCGCGGGCCGGGATCAGGCGCTCGTAGCCCGCATTGCGCCTGGTCGACCCGATCTGGAAGCGGCGAATTAAGAAAAAGCGTGTGAAATTGCGCTTGTCGTCTTCGATTCCAGCCTGCAGAATTTTTCCTGAGTATTCCCGCGCCGCTTGCCGCCCCGCAATTCCTGCTGCGTCGCGCAAACCCTCGGCGATCACGCGTTTCACGCTCCCGGCTGTATCGTAAAACGCCACTGGCTCAATCTTCGGATGCCGACGAAAAAACTCGCGGCACTGATCGAGCGCGACGGGATGAGACAAGACGCGCCGCAACAATCCCAGTTTCACCCCGGGCGCGGCGATCAAGTTGTGCACGATTCTCAGCAGGTATTCGCCCTGAATGAATACTTTGCGAGCGACCAATAGATCGGCGTGCTCGGCTACCGTTCCCGCCAGTGTATTCTCAATTGGAATCACTGCCGCACTGACGAACCCGCGCTCAACTCGTTCGAAAACCTCCACCGATCGCGCGCACGGCACTACCGTACAATGCGCGACCATCCGCTCCGCCGCTTCATGACTGAAGGACCCGCGTTCTCCCTGGATGGCGACTTTCATGTCATCTCCCCTGAACAGGGCAAGGTATCTGGAGAAGGCGTGAAAGGGCAACTGTTTATGTCAGGTTGAATGTCCTCGTCATCGAGGCTAGGGGCACGTCGGGGTCGCGGAGGTATATGCGAAGCACGCGGAAGTGTCCGGCCCTACGTGCCACCGTGTGGACATATTGCTCTCGTCCGCGAAGGCATCGAAATAAAAAATCCAGTCAAAGTCGCCGAAATTCACGTCGGTGCCAAACCCGATTTCGTCGGCCTGAGCGTTCGGGTCGCATGTGGTTCCATAATAGAGTTCGGCATCTAACGGATACGACCCGGGATGCTCCACCGAAACCAAGACACCTTGGTAGCGGTGCCCGTTCGTCGAGTACCAGCATCCCTGAAACCTTGCATCAGGATTTACGGCAATTTTCAGGGTCAATGTCGCGCTTGTGGTGGTAGTTCCCTCTATGGCTTTCAGATGGAGAGCATATGTTCCGGTCGCAACCGCGCTGCCAACTGCGATGGAAACCTTGGACGTGCCCGCGCCCGGAGCGGCGATCACAGACGGATTGAACTTCACGGACACGCCGCTGGGAACATTCGAGGCGCTCAGCTGCACGGAGTGGCGGAATCCGGTGGCAACCTTGGTTGTGAGCTTCACAGAGTTGGATTGTCCGTCAGCAATTGTCGTGACACTCGGCAAAACACTGACTGAAAGTGGTGCCGAAGTCGCTGGGACTATGCTGAGCGCGCTGGCCACCATCGTCTGACCGGAAATCGCAGCAATGGAAACCGTCGTGGAGTTGCTAACGGCGTAAGTGGCAATAGCTGTTGTGGCGGTTCTCGCTCCCGCCGGAATGAGTATGGTGGCGGGAACGCTGGCAGTTGCGATATCCGAACTCTTGAGCTGAACCGTCAGGCCTCCCTCAGGAGCAGGCGCTGTAAGGCTCACAGTCATGCTAGGGGAGTCTCCACCCGAAACTTGCGTCCGGCTCAGATTCACGCTTGCCACTTCGATGACCCCAGGAGCACCTCGAAGGGCGGATTCGCCCCTGAAGCTTCCCGAACTTGCTGAGTGTGGGGACGATCCGCAACTCGTAATCCACAGGACAGCAGCCGCGAGCGCAAGCAACAATCCTTTTTTGTTCTTTTCATGGAGCACGGTAGGAGCGCCTCGGGTTCAGAATTTCGCGAAATCAGCGGAATTTTGACACGAGCATCAGCACCAAACGCGCTCGGAAGTTCATCGGACGAAAACTGAGTAGTGTTAGCCCCCTTAACTGAAATGCTTACGATTTCGAGCTGAGTTGCTTGCTCAATACCAGAGCGTCCACTCCGTTTGAATAATATCGCGGCCAGGTGGCGACCACGCTGTAACCGTGGCGCTTGTAGAACGAAAGAGCCGCCGCATTGTCAACCGCGGCTTCAAGACCGACGGCCAGCGATCCCGCGTTCCTTAGACGATCCTCGGCCGCGCTTAGAAGCCGCGACCCCAGTCCCGTCCGGCGCGCCCCCGCGATTACATCGATAGTGATAATGTGCCCGGTGCGACCGCTGTAGGCGACGATGAATCCGGCGATTTTGCTCTCCCTTTCGTCTGTCGCTACCAGGGTCAATGAATTCCGGCGTCGCATATAAGCCTTTAGCTCCTCCTTCGAATAGGAAATACCCGGAGGAAAACATTCCTGGTCAATCCGCCACAAGGCTTCGAAGTCATCCGGCCGTGCGTCACGGATTGTAAAGGGCACAGTGCCATTCTAACGTCCAGACGCTGCCGCAGGTGTATCGCCAGTTACATGCCATCCTGGTATTTTCAGTTCACTTTCGTTACGCCCAGAAAAAAAATTTCGTCTGGCCGCTAGACCCCTTGCTCTCGCGCAACATCAGACGTACCATCGGACATAGAGGAAGCGTGTGGGGCGCCTTCTTGGCATAGACGTTGTCTGCGCCGTTGCGGCAATGGGGGTATGGTACGCGCTGTTTGCTGCTTACAATCGGCGCAAAGGTGCGGAAGCTCTGCGCTGGGTCGAGTCGGCTTGCGCCGGCAAAGGACGCGTCCTGGATTTCCATTGGCTGAGTAATTCTCGCCTGTTTGCCCGGTTGCAGTTCCCTTCCCGAAGCTTTGAAAACGCCCGCGTCACCATGAAGTTTCGCCCGCGGGCTCTCCCCATCCACTGGCTGCTCAGTTGCTGGCGCAAGCAGAAAGAAACACTCACTTTCGAGGCCGATCTGGGCGGATCCCCGCGATTCCATCTGGAAGTCGTACGCCATCGCTGGTGCGCCCACAGCCGGGGAACAGGTGTCCGCCGTCGCGATGACCGCGAGTGGGAGGTTTACGAACCCGGCCCGGTCATTCTCACGACCCGGACGCACTGGAAGGAAGACCCGGCGGCGGAGCTCAATGCTCTGATGGCGGTGCGTCATCAGGAAGTCTTGCAGGTCCGCTTCCGCCCGGAATCCCCGCAATTTTCAGCCACCATTAAACTGGATACGCTCGATGATCCCCGTGCCGCAGCCAGCTTTCTGACCACCCTTCGCGAGTTGGCTGCCGGCGCCTCGGCGCACCGCCAATAAGCCGCCGTCCGTAATTGCCATTTCACGATTCCGCTTGCAAAAACCCCGGATTTACCCTCACTGTAGTAACGACTAACAAAAGATGCCTACAGCTCGCCAAGGCTCTATTCACTTGTTTCGCTTTGCGGGAATTGATCTATTCCTGCACTGGTCGTGGTTCCTCGTTGCGGTATTCGAAATCCAGAGTCGAGCCCACAGCTATTCCTCGATTACCTGGAACGTGCTGGAATATCTCGCTCTGTTCGTAATCGTTATGCTCCACGAGTTCGGCCACGCTTTGGCATGTCGTCAGGTTGGGGGAAGAGCTAATCAAATCATTTTGTGGCCGCTCGGTGGGGTGGCCTACGTCGATCCCCCGCCGCGCCCCGGAGCTACTCTTTGGAGCATTGCCGCCGGTCCTCTGGTAAATGTGGCATTGTTGCCGATTCTCGGAGCCGCAGTGCTGCTCTGCCGTGTGCAGGCAGTGCCAGAAACCCTCCCAAATGTTTACACTCTCGTTATCAACATTTTCTGGATCAACGTGGGACTTCTGGCCTTCAATATTCTGCCCATTTATCCGCTCGATGGTGGCCAGATCCTGCGATCCCTGTTGTGGTTTCCGCTGGGACGCGCCCGCAGCCTGCAGGTTGCGACGATTCTCGGCTTCATCGGTGTAGCGGGATTCATTGGTCTCGCTTTCTGGATGCAGTCGTTGTGGTTCGGGGCGCTGGCGGCGTTCATGCTGCTGAACTGCTGGGGTGGTCTAAAGCATGCACAGGAATTGCTGCGCATCGCGAAGCTGCCCCGGCGCGAGGAGTTCGCTTGTCCCTCGTGCAAAACGTCGCCCCCCCGTGGCGAGCTTTGGAGATGCGGAAATTGCGGGCAGGCCTTCGATACCTTTACCACGAGCGCAGTCTGCCCGTACTGCTCGGCGCGATTTGCCCGCACGCGCTGCCTCGATTGTGGCGAACAGCACGCCTTCAACGAATGGATGGCGCCCACGCTCACTGCCCCCAGCTTGTGAATTCTTGAATTTCAGATAAGCGGCTGGAACGGTCGCGCTTCGCGTTCTAACTTCACGAACTGGAAATAAATCCCTTTTATGCGAGGCATTAGCTTTTTCGATTGGCCGGTCTTCTGCTCACGCGCTATTCTTTCGTGTCTCGGGTTCGCGTGTCAGCGGTCACCGCGTCTCAGACCAGCGTGTTGAAACCGCCATTTCAACTCCCCTGTTTTCTTGAGGTTGATTTACTCAAATCATGCCGTCCGATTTCGAAGGAGACTGAAAGAACACCTATGTCGACTGAACTGCGCAATTTTCTGGCTCTCTCATACGACGAACTGGAAGAACTCAACCTCAAGGCAAAGGAACAGCGCAGGAATCGCGTCGCGCCCGACAAGATTCGCGAAGACAGGCTGAAATATCTGACCGACGAGAAGCGGATCAAGGCCCTTACCGTCCTCTTCAGCGACCTTGAAGGCCGCTTGCACATGCTCGATTATGACAAGAAGTTCCTGCTGAAGAGCTTCGACAATCTTACCTTTGACGGATCATCGATCCGCGGCTTTACCGCTCAACGCGAGAGCGATCTGCGCCTCGGGATCGATTGGGGCGCATTTTACTGGGCCCCCGCTGACGTGTTTGGCCCCGGCAAGGTTTTGGCATTCGGCGAAGTCATCGACAAAAATGGCGAACCGTATACCGCCGACATTCGCAGTATGCTCAAACTGTTTGCCAACGACCAACACAAAAAAAAGGGGTACACCCTCAACGCTGCGAATGAAATCGAAGGTTTTCTGTTTCAAGGCCCCGACGCCGAGCGGTATTATCACGAAACTCGCAAGTTCGAATACGTCAACACCGGCGGATACTACCACTCCCTGCCCGGCGATCCTCTGCGCACGTTCATCGACACCACTGCAGAGGTCCAGCGCTCCATGGGATTTCAGAACGAAAAGGATCATCCCGAGGTTGCGCCTTCACAGTTTGAGATTAACTATGGCTACGGCGAAGTGGTTGCTGCGGCCGACCAGATTCAGCTTTACAAGCTGATTTGCCGTCAGGTGGCGCGTAATCTGGGACTCACAGCGTCCTTTCTGCCCAAACCCGTCGTAGGCGTCAATGGTAGCGGCATGCACACGAACGTTTCTGTCAGTGAGAATGGCAAGAATCTGTTTTGGGATCCGAAGGGCGAGGAAAAACTCAGCAAGCTGGGCTATGAATTTCTCGATCGCATTCTCACCCACGGCAATGACCTGTGCCTCGTCTTCAACTCCAGCGTCAACGCCTATCGTCGTCTCGATCCGCATTTCGAAGCGCCCAACCAGCTCAAGGCGTCAGCGGTGGATCGCGGCGCGATGATCCGCATTCCTATCGGAAACGAGCGCAGCATGCGGACCGAAGTTCGGGCTGTCGCGCCGGATGCCAATCCCTATCTGGTGCTCTATGCGATTTTCAAAACCGGACTCGAGGGCACTACGGCCAAGATCAAGGATCTGCGCTCTGGAAAAGAGCGTTATCTACCCGACAACATTTATACCGCGATCGATGACTTCCGGAAGGCCGATTGGACCACGAAGCTTCTCGGGGAAGATGTGAAAGCTCGCTATGCCGACCTGAAGCAGGCCTCCGCTGATCGCTGCCCGCGCCTGTTAGGAACGATCGTAAAAGCCGAAGAAGTGCAGTTCCATCACGAGGTCTACAACCAATATCTGTGGAATCTGTTTTAAAGACAACTTTAGAGCTGTCATTTCGAGTGGGGCGGGATTGCCCGCAAAACGGCCAATCCCGCGGAGTCGAGCTGCTCTTAGCTTCTATTCGGCTTAATCAGAGTTTAGCTGCGGCACTTCTGCGAGCCAGAAGCTTATTTTCAGGCATCCAGCTTTGTACAGCGAATGCCGTGGCGCGCCCGCACAAAACAACCCTTTTGAATCCAACGCACGTCTAAAATTCGTTTTCGCCGCTTCTGGACGCTGGAAGAGATCGATTCCGCGTCTCAAATGGATCTAGATGAGCCCGGAACACCGTACCATGTTTGGCTCGACGAGGTCAGCCTCACCGCGCAGTGATTTCGCCGATTGACGAACTCTCGCGGCAACCGTAACATTTCTGCTCAAATGCGGCACGGAAGACCTCGTTCTGGCGCGATCTCAGTCGCCGCGTTTGTCGCCACAATGATCCCGAATCCCAGGTCGGGCAAACGCAACCTTCTTCTTGTTATTGCCACAGATATTCACTTCTGGATTCCGTTCGGGGTGCTCGTCGGCGGTCTCCTGCTTCTGGATCGGCTCCGTTGACGCCAGAAGGCAAAGCTACACAGATCGCCAAGTCTGACGCGGTCCTCTACGTGCCTGCGCGTCGCTCGCGCAATCTGCAGACTCTCGGGATTCTGTGCGGCTTTGCGGCGGGAGCCTGGCTCGGTGGCGCCGAAGCCCCGATCAAACTGGCGAATCCGGAGATTTCCCCCATAACAATTTCTTTGATCATGGTCTGCGGCGTCTTTCTGGCGCGCTGGAGCCTGCCCGCGTTTGTGCGGGGCATGATGGATGTGCGCTCCGATGTGCGCCAGGCGCCTCATCTTATCGTCTGGGCCGTGCTGGCCGGATGCATGTGGGCCGTCGCCAACACGCTCACCATCTACGCTATTCGCAATGTTGGTCTCAGCATTGCGTTTCCTTTGTGGAACACGAATTCGTTCCTCGGAATTTTCTGGGGATTTCTCCTTTTCCATGAGCTGCATTACGCAGGATGGAAACGCTGGCTGGGAGTCTTGGGCGGCGCTGTTTGCATGTTCGCCGGCGCCACACTGTTAGCGATTGCCTCATCGCATCAGGCTGCTTCGGGGAAGGCCGTGGCTGGCGTTCTTGCCGCGCTGGCTGCGGGAATTCTTTGGGGAGCGATGTACATTCCCTATCGCAAAGCCTATTTGACGGGCATGAACCCGCTCTCGTTCGTTACGTTTTTCACCATCGGAGAGCTTTTGACTACGACCGCTCTGGCCCTCGGCTATAGTGGAGCGGCGCCGCTTTGGCACGAACTGGTCAGCGCTCGCTCCGTGATGTTCTGGCTCATGCTCGGCGGCTTTGTCTGTGTTATCGGAGACTTATTTCAGCAGTACGCCGCCAAATACATCGGCATCAGCCGCGGAATCCCGCTCTCCAACACGAATCAGCTTTGGGGACTGCTCTGGGGAATCATGGTATTCCATGAACTGCGAGGCGAAAGTGGTTCGGTATATGCGCAAGTCGCGGGTGGTTCGCTGCTGATGGCATTGGGGGCTCTGGCCATCGCCCTCTCCTCGGCAAGCGAGCGCGAGTATTCGAGTTGGCAGGACGCAGCTGAGCGCGAGGGCGTCCGTTACTCTGTCCACAGTGAATTTGTCCGTGCGGGGCTGGAGGGCCGGGCATACGCCGACCGAGCAGCAGAAAGAACATGGGTCGATTGGCTTTTGATTCTCGGGGCCACCGCACTGTTTGCACTTCTCGCGATGATTGCCAGATTTCCTCATATTGACATCAGTCTGCCTTCCGCGATCGGACTGAGCGCTGCCATGCTGGTGCTGCTGGCAGTCTGCAGCGTCGTTCTCTGGCGTACGACCGAATTCCGTTAAGTCCGCCGACCATAGAGTATGTTTCATAAATAGGTTTTTGGAGGGGCACGGCTCCGCAGTCTGCTGAAAAACTCGCCAGGATCGTGTCTTTGAAAGGGCGCGGGTTCCAGCCGCGCCGTGACGGATGCCAAACGAGAGGCGCATGGAAGGACGTGCCTTTCGGCATGGGTAAGCAGCGCCTAACTTTTTAATTTGTCCGAGCCGCTTCCGCCGCGAGGAATCTGCTTTCCTATCGCAAACAGAAACCGACGGAGCCGTTGCGGATCGCGCCGAACCGCCTGCATCGAGCCTGCTACCCGGTGTGCTACATTCGGGATTTGACATGCACTCCGCGCCGACTATCTCGACACAAGGCTTAAGCCGTCGTTTCGGAGATCTCGTTGCGGTCGACAGCGTGGATTTGCGTGTTTATTCGGGGCAATTCTTTGGATTCCTCGGTCCCAACGGCGCCGGAAAATCCACTACCATCAAAATGCTCACTGGCCTGCTCGCGCCGAGCTCGGGACGCATCGAGATCCTCGGTCTTGATCTCAGCACCCATCCCGTAGAGGTAAAGCGGCAAATCGGCGTGGTGCCCGAGGGCATGGCTCTGTTCGGGCGTCTGACGGGCGCGGAATTTCTCAGTTTTGCCGGACGCATGTACGGCCTGGATCGCGAAACCGCAGCCAAGCGCGCAGCGGAATTGCTGGAATTCATGCAACTCGCCGATCAGCCGAGAAAACTCGTCACCGATTACTCGCATGGCATGCAAAAAAAGCTAGCGCTCGCCGCTGCGGTCATTCATGGACCGAAGATTTTGTTTCTTGACGAGCCTTTCGAAGGCGTGGATGCGATCGCTGCCGGGACGCTGAAAGCGATGTTACAGGGCATGATCTCACGCGGCGCAACCATCTTCCTGACCTCGCACGTGCTCGAAATTGTCGAGCGCCTGTGCAGCCATGTCGCCATCATTCATCAGGGACGTCTTGTCGCACAGGGCTCGCTGGAGGAATTGCGTGCCGGAGTCGAAGCGCAAGCACCGGCAGGTGGCGATGGCGAACCTAGACCGAGCGAGAAACTCACGTTAGAAGAGATTTTTCTGCGGGTGGTGGGTGGAACCCGCCGTTCCGAGCAAGAACTTTCCTGGTTGGGATAGGGAATTCGGTTTGAGAACTTGATCCCGTGCTTTCGGTTAGCAAGGGTTTTGAATCAAGTGCGGGTGTGCACACGCAGAAATTTCTTGCGCCGCTGCCGTGCCCGCAGGCGGCGGAGGGAGGGAAAGCGGCTGTGATGATTGACGATCGACATAGTTTCCAGAGAATAGCGGAACCTTGCCCCGCAATCGCAGCAAACCTTATAGGTACGGCCATCAATGGTAAACACGCGGCTCAGTTTGCTGTGATGGCAACCAAAAGCGAGCTCCAGCGCGTTGGCCAACGGATGTGTAACGCTATCCCAGAGCGGAATTCCGTCCCTCGACTGCATTGTTCGCTAACCCCCACGTTCAACTCGATTTTTTCACGGTAACCCCGTAGTAACCGTGAGCGAGCCCACTCCCACGCGTGATCCCAATCACCCTGCAGCCCAAAAGGGATCGCGAACCAGTGTGGCTTGCAGACCAAAACTTTCAGTTAATCTCAAACATTTCAGGTGCTTGCGAGCGAGTGCACCACCGGTTCGCGTATGTAAGAATGGAGTCCGCACGAAATGCCGTCTCCTCAAGGTGTTCCCGGGCAAGTCGTTGCTGTTGCCGAACTGCGCTGGCGTATGTTCGTCAACGGACTTCGAACGCGCCGCGGCAAGATGGAACTCGTCTCCCGCGTTATCGTCACGCTGGCCTTCGCGTTTGGCGGTTTCGGGGGCTTGGCCGCCGCGGCTGGGTTTTCCTGGTACTTCGTCTCGCAGGGCAAACCTGAATTTCTTCCCGCGCTGCTATGGCCGGTATTTTTCTTCTGGCAAGTTTTCCCGGTGATGGCGACGGCCTTTACTAACAATCCAGACTCTTCGGATTTGCTCCGGTTTCCACTGAACTATCGCGCCTATTTTATGATCCGGCTAGCCTATGGATTTTTCGACCCCGCCAGCGCGCTGGGGACGCTAGCGCTGCTCGGTATTCTGCTCGGCGTTACCGTGGCGCGGCCGTCGCTGTTTCCCTGGGCGCTGCTGGTTATTCTGAGCTTCGCACTCTTCAATCTCGTCCTCATGCAGACCGTGTTCGCGTGGCTCGAACGCTGGCTCGCCCAACGCCGCACGCGGGAAATCCTCGGAGTGGTTTTCATCCTGTTCCTGCTGAGCTTTCAGCTGATTGGGCCGACGGTGCAGCATCTTGAACGACAACCGCGCCCCGAGTTGAGGAAAACCTTCTGGATTGCGGCTCAGGTGCAGGCTTCCTTGCCTCCTGGACTGGCAGCCGATGCGATCGGGCAAGCATCTAAGGCACACTACATGGTCGGTTTTTCTTCCCTGATTTTCCTGGGATCGTTGACTTGGGCCGTAGGTTACGTCCTCCACCTGCGTCTGCGGCGCCAATTCCAGGGCGAAAATCTCAGCGAAGTCGAGGGCCGTCCTACTGGAACGCAAGTTCAGGCCCTGCAGATTGGTTGGGAGCTTCCGATCTTTTCCGCGTCGGTCGCAGCGGTCTTCGAAAAAGAGGTGCGCTATCTCAGCCGCAGCGGCCCCATGTTGCTCACGCTAATCATGCCCATTTTTATGCTACTGGTGTTTCGCTTCGGCGCAATGAATGCGATGCACCAGTCCAGCATATTCAACCGCACGCCCGACATGGCATTTCCCGGAGCCGCCGCGTACGCGCTTCTGGTGCTGACCAACCTCGTCTATAACAGCTTCGGGGGTGATGCCAACGGAATGCAGTTTTTCTACGCGTCGCCGGCAACGTTTCGCCACATTCTACTGGGAAAAAATCTTGCTTTCGGCGCCATTCTTGTGGCCAATACTGCTCTTGCGCTGATTGCCGTCACACTTCTCTATGGCCGACCGGACTCGGCAGTTTCCGTTGCGACCTTCGCCGGACTTCTCTTCGCCACGCCCTTGAATTTCACGGTGGGTAATTTGCTTTCGATCTATTCGCCAAAGAGGCGCGATTTCGCGACGTTTGGCCGCCAGAACGTTTCCCAGACTACGGTCTTAGCCAGTCTTGGCGTGCAGATCGTGATCGTGGCCGTGGGCGTGGCCGCATTCGCCATCGCGCGCTTCTACAGAAATCTATGGATCGCAGCGCTGGTTTTTCTGGCGCTGTCGGCGATCTCAATTCCCCTGTATCTTCTGGTTCTGCGGCGGCTGGATGGAATTGCTGTCGAACGGCGGGAAGTGCTGCTGGCCGAGTTGTGCCGAGCGTAGCTCACGAGTCGGCGGGTGTCGCCACAAACTTGTAGCCGACTCCTCGCACGGTCAGGAGATGACGGGGATTCCCCGGATCATCTTCCAGATATCGCCGCAAGCGCACGATGAAATTATCAATGGCGCGCGTATCGGTATCCTCATGTAGTCCCCAGACCTCTTCCAGAATCTGCTTGCGGGAAACGATGCGGCCATCATTCCGCACCAGATGCCGCAGTAATTCCGATTCCATCAGCGTTAAATGAATGATGCTGTCGCGGGAGCGGATTTCGAGCGCGCCGAAATCGATGGTCTTGTGCTGGAAGGAGAAAGTGTCGAAATCGCCGACGGTGTCGGGGGTCTGATTTTCTGATGTTTTTCGATTGGCTGCGGCCGCGCCTCGCATCCA
Source organism: Candidatus Sulfotelmatobacter sp. (assembly GCA_030038125.1). GTDB lineage: Bacteria > Acidobacteriota > Terriglobia > Terriglobales > Acidobacteriaceae > Sulfotelmatobacter. The sequence goes on along the minus strand of JASHPL010000093.1, from coordinate 716 downwards.
TTCACTGCGGCGCAATAGTCCCTGCAGGCGTGCCAGCAGAATCGACAAATCAAATGGCTTTGCCAGATAGTCGTCGGCGCCGGATGCAAAGCCCTTCAGCACATCCTCCGGACGCCCCCGCGCTGTCAGCATCAGCACCGGAATATAGTTTCGGGCCGCGCGCAATTCTGAAACCACGCTAAATCCATCTTTGCCGGGCAGCATGATGTCGAGCACGACAACGTCAAAATTTTCTTGTTTTTCGAGCAGTCGGTCGGTTGCCGATTCGCCGTCGCCCACGATTTCCGCGGCATAGCCCTCGGCTTCCAGATTGAAACGCAATCCCTGCGCCAGATGAGCTTCGTCTTCGACCACGAGAACACGGCTCATATGCCGCCCCTCATTGAATCCGCTTCCGCTCCATCCATTCGGGGCAACTCGAGCGTGATCGTAGTTCCGTGGCCCTCGCCGGCGCTCTCGGCAAATACTTTGCCGCCATGCTTCTGAGCGATGGCCTTCACAATAAACAGGCCCAGACCAGTTCCTTTGATATGTGCCAGAGAACGATGGGTCACGCGATAAAAGCGTTTAAAAATCTGTTTGACATCCTCGGGAGGAATGCCCACGCCATGGTCTTGTACCCGCAGCACAATTCGTTTTTCGTCCGACACTTCCAGACTCACCTTTACATCTACGTTCTCGGCGGAATATTTGATGGCGTTGTCGAGCACATTGAA
>JASHPL010000092.1 GCA_030038125.1 Candidatus Sulfotelmatobacter sp. | reverse complement strand
ATGTACTCCCCGATAGCAAAGTCGCGGCCACATTGAAGCTGATGGCGCGCCCACCCGACACCAAGCTCACTCCCGACGTGGCTCGTGCACTTTGCCAGCGGGCGGGTGGTAAAGCCTATATTGCCGGCGCGATTGCGAGTCTGGGCAGCGAATACGTGCTGGGGTTAAAAGTGGTGAATTGCCAGAGCGAAGATTTGCTGGCGCAAGAGCAGGTTACGGCGGCGTCCAAAGAGAAAGTGCTGGACGACCTGGGCGCTGCAACCTCGAAGCTGCGGAGCGCATTAGGGGAATCGCTGGCTTCGGTACAGAAGCTCGATGTTCCGCTTTCGGAGGCAACAACATCTTCGCTCGAAGCCCTGAAAGCCTACAGCCTCGGGGAAAAGGAAGCTACACAGAAGAGTCTTTCCGCCGCCCTACCTTACTATCAACACGCCATTGAACTCGATCCGAGTTTTGCGATGGGGTACAAGCGAGCAGGCGACGGGTACGCCGGCATGTTGGAGCTAGGACGCGCGAGCGAATATCTCGCCAAAGCGTTTCAATTGCGGGCGCACGCCAGCGAGCGGGAAAGGCTGTTCATTACGGCTACTTATTACGAATGGGTAACCGGAGAACTGGCAAAAGCGGCAGAAACTTATCAGGAGTGGATTGAGAGCTACCCACGGGATTACGCGGCACGTGGTAATTTGGGCAATGTGTACGGTGAGCAGGGTCAGTACGAGAAGGCGAAGGAATCGGACCGCCAAAGCCTAAGGCTCGCCCCAGACAATGTCGGTCCATACGTCAATCTAACGAACGATCTGCTCGCTTTACAGCGTTTCGACGAGGTGCAGCAGACAATCCAGCAAGCGCACTCGCGAAAGCTGGATGATTTCATATTTCATAGTGCTCTCTACGCTCTCGCTTTTCTTAAGACGGATTACCCAGCCATGGTGGAACAGCAACAGTCGTTTGCAGGCAAGCCAGAAGAGAACGCTGGGCTTTCTCTTGCATCAGATACGGAAGCCTATTCAGGTCACTTGCGCAAGGCACGGGAACTAACTAAACAATCTATAGATTCCGCCATCCGCGTTGACAGCAAGGAAAATGGAGCCGTTTCGCTGGAGAATTCCGCGTTGCGCGAAGCTGCCTTCGGTAACCAGGCGCAGGCAAAACTAGCGGCAGAAGAAGGATTGAAGCTTGCTCCAGCTAGCCAGGGAGTCGCGGTCGAAACTGCGCTTGCTTACGCCTTCGCTAGGGATGTAGTGCGAGCCGAATCGCTGGCACAGGGCTTGAACAAACGCTACCCGCAGGACACCCAGGTACAGTCTCTCTGGCTGCCTGCGATAAACGCGCAATTGGCACTGAATCGCAATAATCCGACTCGCGCCCTTAACAATTTGCAAGCTGCTACGCCACCCATTGAGTTGGGCCAAATCTCGTTCGTGGCTAATCTTTCCTGCCTCTATCACACATACATTCGAGGAAAGGCGTATCTGGCCGCAGGCCAGGGCACACAAGCCGCAGCAGAATTCCAGAAAATCATCGACCACAGCGGCATTGTCTGGAACTGCTGGACGGGAGCCTTGGCGCGTCTGGGTATGGCGCGTGCGAATGCCTTGCAAGCGAGAACTTCGCAAGGTGCTGATGCAGAGGCCGCCCGCGTTCGTGCGTTGGCTGCCTACAAAGAGTTCCTCACCCTCTGGAAGGACGCCGACCCCGACATCCCCATCCTGAAGCAAGCCAAAGCCGAGTACGCGAAGCTGCAGTGACCTCCGGTTACAACCAGGCACACCAAACGAGTGGGTCCAATCCGTCAACAGTCACCGGTGATTTCGGTACTTGGGGCGGCTGATGGAGATGGGCTAATCATGTCGGTTAGTCACTGTGTGCTGCTTTACTGATTAGTAGCCACGCAGTGTTAGGATTCACCAGTGGTAAGGGCGTAACTTGGCGCTCACAGTCTATTAAGCGGAATCGTAACATTGCGATCCGCGTAACCGTAACCAACCGACTCGGCCAGAATGTCAAGGCTCATCAACAAGGAGGGTGAGCCTTTTCTCACGCCTCTCTCCCGATCGAAAAGGAGAATTTTATGACACTACGAGGTTTGGTCAGATACGGGATGGTCATCTCATTGATCACCTTCTTAGCTGGGAAAGGCTCCTCAGCCCAGGCCCAGCGGTCAGACAACAACGTGCCCCCTAGCATTCAATTTTCCCGAGATCTCGGTCTCGCTGATCCATCGGCAGAGATCAACATCACAGTGCACCTGAAACTCAAGGACAAGGCCGCATTCGACAAGGCTGTAGATGCCCTATACGACCCGGATTCGCCGACTTTTCACAAATGGATGACAAACGCCGACCTGCGGACGTTTGCACTGGCGGGAGGCCAGCGGGATAGCGTTCGTCAGGAACTTGAGAGGCACGGGTTGACGATTCTGTCCACCGATGCGTTCGGCTTCACTGTGCGCGCTCACGGAACCATCGCTAACGTGGAGGATGCGTTCAATACCGAAATACACGAGTTTGAATACAACCAAAGAGTTTTCCGCGCCAACGTGCGAAATGCCCGACTTAGCGGTGAGGCAGGGAATTATGTCTCCAGCGTAGCCGGCATTGAAAGCCATCGTGTGCGGCCGCTCTATAGGCGCGCGATCGACCCACGAACACAGAAACCGTTTCGCTCCGTTCCGCTCAGCACCGATACCAGCGGTTTTCCGCCGGGAAGCACTACGAACTGTCTCGCCGCACCGGCGACCAATATGTTGAAGGGCAAGACAGCTCTGCCCGTTGCTGTCTACACTGGAACCTTATATCCAGTAGATGGCGCTGCGTTAACCTCTCCAGCTTGCGACTATCTCCCCGACGAGTTGCAGACTGTCTTGGGACTCGATCAAGTTTACGCCGCAGGATACAACGGTGCAGGTCAGACCATTGTTCTCGTCGAAGGCTACGGCTACCCCACTCTGGAGGAGGATGCCAACGAGTTCTACAAGCTGGCGAACCTGCCTTTGCTCAACTCGAAAAACTTTCGCCTTGTATATCCGGAGGGCAAGCCCAATCCTGATGCAGGCATCCTGACCGGCTGGAACATTGAGATGGCACTCGACATGGATTCGTCACATACGGTTGCTCCTGGGGCAAATATCGTTGTTGTTGCCACCAACGGCCAGGACAACGAAGACTTCCAGTACTCCATTAGGTATGTGGCTGAACACGATCTTGGTAATTCAGTATCAAATAGCTACGAAGAAGACCTCGATCTTATCGCTGGTCCATTGGAACAAACCTCGTGGGATGACACCCTTGAAGTTGCAACCGCGAAAGGCATCTCCGTTAATTTCTCCTCCGGCGATGGTGGCGACAATGGGTTAGGCACTCCTGTGGGCGCACCTGGGGTCCCCTCGGACGCTCCGCATGCGACGTCTGTCGGCGGTACTTCCATCTTGAACGACCTATACCATCTAGGATCCACAATCACCACATCTTGGGGAGATACGTGGGTCTATCTGGAAGAGGGTGGGGTGGTCTCAGACCCGCCACAACCATTTCTTTTTGACGGTGGGGGCGGAGGCGGCGAAAGCATTTTTTGGCCGAAGCCGAGTTGGCAGAAGTCCCTCCCCGGCACGGGCAGGGAAACACCCGACGTCTCTGCGCTGGCTGACCCGTTCACCGGGGTTCCGATCGTCATCACGGTTGGCACGACTCAGGAAGTTCAGTACGGCTGGGGAGGCACCAGTTTGGCCTGTCCCATCTTCTCAGGTTTCTGGGCGCTTGCTAACCAGAAGGCCGGTCATCCTTTGGGCCAGGCCGCGCCGTTGATAGCCGCTCTGCCCTATGGTGGTGTTCAAGACGTGCTGCCGAGCACCGATAGCAGTCCGCACAATGTGATGGGAGCGATCGTAGCCAAAAGCGGCTCCACCGCTTATACCGCATCCGAGATCTTTGGAAGCTTGCTCGAAGGAAATAAGGAGTTCACCAGTGCAATCTGGCCAACTCCCATCACCACGGCCGGTCCGGGTTATGTCGTGGATTTCGGCTTTGGGTTGGACAGCTCACTTACGGTCACGCATGGTTGGGACAACGCTACAGGGTGGGGCACGCCTCATGGCCTTGCCTTCATCAATGCGGTAACGCCCAAGAAATAGCACACACAACACGATGCTCACAGCGCCGTGCTCATTGTGTAGAGTATTGAAATCGCGAAGAAAAGAAATGACCATCTCCGCTCAGCCCTGGTAGCGCCGCCTACCGGGGCTTCTATTTTCGCGCCTTCTTCGCGGCCTTTATCTTCGCCCATCGTGCTCGTTGTGCGGCGGCGATCTTCCTGCGAGCGACGGCTGACATAGTCTTCTGCTTGGGCTTTGACATGCTCACGACGTTCTGCTTCTGTCCTTTATTCGCGCGCGCTCTAGCCCACCGCGCCCTCTGAGCTGCGGCAATTCGTGCTCTCGCGGCTGCGTTGAGGGAGGAGCGTTGGCTAGGAGATCGTTGTGTGCCGGTGCTTCCGCCAAGCGCCTTGATCGCGGCGTCCAGTCTATTTAGTTCCTTCTGTGCCCTGTCGCGCTCAGACTTCAACGTCTGTAGTACGTCCATTTCTTTCTCCCGCACTAGATTTTACGAATGGATGGAGTGTAGCACGATAACACTGCGCACTTACATACGCTTGCTCTCGATGTACATTCACTTACCTCTACCTGCCGCAATCGCAATCCGTATAGGTATACGCACTTGAAACCAGACTTGCGACGAAAAGTAGCGGTTAAGAAGGGAGCCGCTGGCTTTAAAGTTTTGGTGTGAAGTTTACGGAACTCGTGTGATAGGTTGCGGGCCGCGAAAGGCGCCCGGTGATGGAGGCAGACCGAACCGGGGGAAAGCGGTTCACCGTACACAGCGGCGATCGTGAATGGCGCAGACCTGTTCTCATTCGCTACTTACAACCGCGCCAACAAACTGCCGTACACCATCAACTACACGCTCGATATCCAGTGGCAACCGCGCAATGATCTGGCATTCGATATCGGACGCGTCGGCAATCTAAACCGGTATGAAGTGATTCCAATCCCATTCAATCAGCCGGGAATCGCCACACTTAACCTGTTTTTCTGGAGTACACGCTCGATGTCTTCAACGTCACGAACACAGCCAGCTTCGATATTCCGATTGACGATGTTTACAACCAGGACCCCGTGATTGAAACTACGCCGCTGCCCACTGGATGTGCAGTGGGCACTGAAACCAATGTTTCCTTCTTCAATTGCCCCTCGGGGCTTGGTGCGGTGAACAAAACGATCGGCAGCCCCAGGCAAATCCAGATGAGCCTGCGCCTGATCTTTTAGGGTGGAGCTTCGCCTTTCCCCGCTAGAGTTGTCCACCGCGACCTGCTGCTAACCGTCCGCTAGGCGCAGTCGGCATTTTGTATCAAGCAAATTCGATCTTTGGAGACCTAGGCGACCTTCGGAGAGCACAGGCGGCGTCGGTAGGAAAACGGGAGGGAATGCTAGTCAGCCTTCACCAGTTCAATTTCGACGATACTAGTTTTGCCAGTCATCGGAACAATGACGCCCGGAGACTTCATCGTCAATTTGTCGCCTTCGACCTTCATCAAGTACACGCGGTCGGTGCCTGTGATCGCCTGACTCGATGCGGCGTCTACATGCGCGCTCAACTTGATGCCTTCAGGAGTTTGACCGCCAGTCGAGTAT
>JASHPL010000091.1 GCA_030038125.1 Candidatus Sulfotelmatobacter sp. | reverse complement strand
TGGAGGATATTGTAACCCGACCGTGATAAATCGAGGCGAAAAGCGGATTTTACTGCACAATCGATGCAACTTCTCCCACTAGCCTGCGCTCTGTATACAATAGAAGCGGCATGCCAGAGTCGAGCCCACAATATCCGCCATCCGTTCCCGGTGGCACGTCCAACCAGTCGGATACTGTGGCACCCCCCGCTTTTCGGCCCCGCATGCGAGCGGGATTCGCCGTTTGGGTTCGCGATCTCTTTATCTCTCTGGCGATTTCCGCCTTTATCATCGTTTTTCTCTACCAGCCGGTAAAGGTGGAAGGCACCAGCATGATGCCCTCACTGGAAGATCAGGAACGCATTTTCGTCAATAAGTTCGTCTATCACCTTGAGCCGATCGAGCGCGGAGACATTGTGGTTTTCCGCTATCCCCGCGATCCCTCGAAAAGCTATATCAAGCGAGTGATTGGAACGGCTGGTGATCGGATTCGCATCGATAGCGGGCAAGTCTACGTGAATAGCGAACCGCTCGACGAAGACTACGTTCCGCCAGCCTACACCGACTCCCGTTCGTATCCGGAAACGGTCGTGCCACCGGATTCGTATTTCGTGCTGGGCGACCATCGCTCGATGTCCAACGACAGCCGCGACTTCGGCTCTGTGAACCAGAGCTACATTTACGGCAAAGCCGTCTTCGGATACTGGCCCATGGACAAGCTCGGGCGCGTTCGCTGATTCTGCGGATCCAATTTTTCCTCAGCATTTTTCGCGGTCTGCTCTTTTCCCCTGCGCGCATCCCTGATAAAATCTCGAAAATCCACTCCTCGGAGCGAGAATGCAGGCTATCCTTGCGCTGGAAGACGGCCGAGTCTTCCGCGGCAAAGGCTACGGCGCCAAAGGCGAATGTTACGGCGAAGTCGTTTTTAATACTTCCATTACCGGCTACCAGGAAATCTTCACCGACCCCTCGTACTCCGGTCAGATCGTCATTCTGACCAACCCGGAAATCGGAAATTACGGCACCAATCAGGAAGATAACGAGGCCACGCGTCCATGGATCGAAGGCGTGATTGTGCGCGAGTTTTCGAAAATCAGCTCCAACTGGCGTTCCCAGCAGGTTGCCGAAGAATATCTTGAGCAGTTCAAAGTGCCGGTGCTTTCGGATATTGACACGAGGTCGCTGGTGCGGCATCTGCGCGATCACGGGGTGATGCGCGGCGTGATCTCGACCATCGAGAGCGATCCCGAGAAGCTGATTGCCAAAGCGCGGTCGATTCCCAAGATGGACGGAACCGATCTCGCCAAGGAGGTCAGTACCAAGCGGTCCTACGTGTGGGAAGTGGGTGAGCGCTCGCATGAACCGGTCGCGGTCGTGGGAGTGAAAGACGAGCCGCCGCGGTTTCATGTAGTCGCCTACGATTTCGGGATCAAGCAGAACATTCTGCGCAAGCTGCGCGCCGAAGGATGCAAAGTGACGGTCGTTCCGGCACAGACTCCCTCTGAAGATGTGCTGGCGCTGAAACCGGATGGCGTGTTTTTGTCGAATGGCCCGGGTGATCCGGAGCCATGCACCTACGCGGTCGATTCGATTCGCCGCCTTATGGGACGGCAGCCGATTTTTGGAATCTGCCTCGGACATCAGCTTACTGGGATTGCCCTCGGAGGTAAGACGTTCAAGCTGAAGTTCGGACACCATGGCGGCAACCATCCGGTGAAGCAGTTGAAGACGGGAAAGATCGAGATCACGGCACACAATCACAATTTTGCGGTCGACCCTGATTCCCTGCCCGAGAGCGAAGTCGAACTGACGCACATGGATTTGAATGACAACACGCTCGAAGGCCTGCGCCACAGGAATCTGCCGCTGTTCAGCGTGCAATATCACCCCGAAGCTGCTCCCGGCCCGCACGATTCGCATTATCTGTTCAAGGAGTTCACGAAGATGATGGAGGAGTGGAAAGGGTGAAGTTAGCTATCGTCCTGGCTGCCTGTGTACTAGCATGCGGATGCACGCGGCACCAGACAAATGGTCTGGTGGAGGATCGGATCACTGTCCGTGGCGTGTTGCGGTCGCAAGACGGGAAGCCGGTCGCGAAAGCGCTCTTGCATTTATATAAGGCGCCAAAAGACACATCGGACGATGTCGTGGCGAATAGCTATGAATTAACTGGCAGCGATGCCGATGGGCGCTTTGTTCTGAGAACGGCCTACGCCGGTCGCCAATACTGGCTGTCGATTGAACGCTCGCCTGGATGTGAGGGATTGGCAGTTTCCGAACTGGAGTCTAGGCGCATTCCCGCTACGTTTCACCGCACAGCAAGCGGAGGTGTGTGTGAAAGCAAGGTCGATCTAGTGCTGCAAAATGGCTGCAATTTGAGGTTGCAATAGCGAAGAGCTTTGAAAGGGCGCGCCTTCTAGGCGCGCCGTAAGATGCGATTAAGATTTGCGGCTTTAGCCGCTGAGGTTTTCAAATGAGACCTCTTCGAGAACACGCGACCAGCAATGGTCAGGCGTACATGATTACGTCGTCCACATGGGGCCGCCGATCCCTTTTTTCTCGCGCCGTCTGGGCGGAACTTCTAATCGACACTTTATATCACTATCGTGGGACCGCGTATCTTCTTCACGAGTTCGTCATCATGCCCGACCATTTCCATGTTTTGCTCACACCAAAGACGAACCTGGAAAAGGCGGTGCAGTTCGTGAAAGGTGGATTCTCGTACCGGGCAAAGAAAGAACTCGGTTCAAACATGGAAGTCTGGCAGAAAGGCTTTTCGGATCATCGGATTCGAGATGCGAACGACTACCGTCTGCATCGGATCTACATTCACCAGAATCCCGTACGGAAGAATTTCAGCCAAAAGGCGGAAGAGTATCCGTATTCGTCGGCGAGCGGCAGATTTGAACTCGACCTCGTACCTCAGGGGCTAAAGCCCGCGTTCTCTAAGGATCCAGATACGGCGCGCCTGGAAGGCGCGCCCTTTCAAAGCAAATTCCCGAATGAGGGTGTTCAACAACAGCCTACGCCGAGCAAGAACAAAACTGCATAAATGTCCAAACGCACTGACATCTCGAAAATCCTGATCCTCGGCTCGGGGCCGATCGTCATAGGCCAGTCGGCGGAGTTCGATTACTCCGGCACGCAGGCCTGCAAGGCGCTCAAGTCCGAGGGCTACGAAGTTGTCCTGGCGAACTCCAACCCGGCCACGATCATGACGGATCCAGAGTTCGCTGACCGCACCTACATCGAACCGCTCACGCTCGAGTATCTGGAAGAAATCATCCGCATCGAGCGCGAGATGTCGCCTGTCGCGGGATTCGCCGTCCTGCCCACGGTCGGCGGACAGACGGCGCTGAATCTCGCCATCGAACTTTCTGACGGCGGCGTGCTCGAAAAGTACAACGTCAGCCTGATTGGCGCGAACGTCGAAGCGATTAAGAAAGCCGAAGACCGGCTCGTCTTCAAAGACGCGATGCAGCGCATCGGCCTCGACGTGCCCAAGTCTGCGCTCGTCAACAACACGAAAGACGGGATCGAGTTTGCCGGCAAGATCGGCTTTCCGGTGATTGTGCGGCCTTCGTTCACACTCGGCGGCACAGGCGGCGGCATGGCTTACAACCGCGAGGAACTCACGGAAGTGCTCGCCCGCGGCCTGGATTTCTCGCCCGTGCATGAAGCGCTGATTGAAGAGTCGGTCCTGGGCTGGAAAGAATTCGAGCTCGAGGTGATGCGCGACACCAGAGACAACGTCATCATCGTCTGTTCGATCGAGAACTTCGATCCCATGGGCGTGCACACCGGCGATTCGATCACAGTCGCTCCGGCGCAGACGCTGACCGACCGCGAGTATCAGGCGATGCGCGATGCGGCGATTGCCGTAATCCGAGAGATCGGCGTCGACACCGGCGGATCGAATATTCAGTTTGGCGTGAATCCGGCGACCGGGCGCATGGTCGTGATTGAGATGAATCCCCGCGTTTCGCGCTCCTCCGCGCTGGCTTCCAAAGCGACCGGCTTCCCCATCGCGAAAATCGCAGCGAAACTCGCCGTTGGATACACGCTCGACGAAATTCCGAACGACATCACGCGCAAGACTCCGGCATGCTTCGAACCGACGCTGGATTACGTCGTCGTGAAGATTCCCAAGTGGCAGTTCGAAAAATTCCCCGGCGCGGATGACACTCTGGGGCCGCAGATGAAATCGGTCGGCGAAGTCATGGCGATCGGACGCACATTCAAAGAAGCGCTGATGAAAGGGATTCGTTCTCTCGATACCGGCAAGCGCGTCGGCGGATCCAAGCTTGAGCCGAAGATTCTCACCCAGCGGCTCGTCACGCCGCATCCCGATCGGCTCGCTTACGTGCAATACGCCCTGCGCCAGGGACACACGGTCAAGCAGATCGCTAACATGACTTCGATGGATCCGTGGTTCCTCTACCAACTGAAAGAGATCAACGATCAGCAACTCGAACTGGAAAAGCATCCGATCGAGTCGATCCCGACCGAAGTGCTGCGTGAATCGAAGCGCATGGGATTCTCTGACGGACGGCTGGCCGCGGCATGGCGCCTGGAAGGCCAGGAAAAAGTTCGGCATCTGCGGAAAAAGCATAGCGTGATGCCTGTTTACAAACGCGTCGATACCTGCGCGGCGGAGTTCGAAAGCTACACGCCGTATCTTTATTCGACCTACGAAGACGAGGATGAAGCCGCGCCAACGGCTAAGAAGAAAGTCATCATTCTGGGCAGCGGGCCCAATCGCATCGGCCAAGGTATCGAGTTCGATTACTGCTGCTGTCACGCCTCGTTTGCGCTGCGCGAAGACGGATACGAGACGATCATGATCAATTGCAATCCCGAGACCGTCTCGACAGATTACGACACCAGCGACCGTCTCTATTTTGAGCCTCTGACCTTCGAGGACGTCTGGGCTGTCTACCAGCACGAGACCTCCAAAGGCGCACCCGTTGGCGTGATCGTGCAGTTCGGCGGACAGACGCCGCTGAATCTGGCGCTACCTCTGAAAGCAGCGGCAGTGAAGGTTATTGGCACTTCGCCCGAGTCAATCGATCTGGCCGAAGATCGCAAGCAGTTCAATAAGCTTCTCGAGGATCTGCAGATTCCACAGGCACCCGGAGTGATGGCCACTTCGATCGAAGAAGCGGTCGAAGGCGCGAAGCGCGTTGGATATCCCGTGCTGGTGCGGCCTTCGTATGTGCTCGGCGGGCGTGCCATGGTCATCGCCTACGACGAGGAATCGGTCGTCCGGTACATGAAGGAAGCGGTCGAGTACTCGCATGATCGGCCGGTTCTGGTCGATCATTTTCTGGAAAACGCCATCGAGGTGGATGTCGACGCGCTCTCAGATGGTGAAGACGTGATCATCGGCGGGATCATGCAGCACATCGAGGAAGCCGGCATTCACTCAGGAGATTCTTCGTGCGTGCTGCCCGCAGTGGACATTCCGCGGCCGCTGCTCGAGCGCATGCGCGATTACACATTCAAGCTGGCGCGCGCACTCAAGGTGGTTGGCCTGATGAACATTCAGTTCGCCATTCCTCGGGGAAACGGCGCCAGCGGCAACGGAGCCGAAGGCGGGAAGGTGTACGTGCTGGAAGTGAATCCGCGAGCGTCGCGCACGGTTCCGTATGTTTCGAAAGCGACTGGGGTTCCGATGGCGAAAATTGCCGCGCGTTTGATGACCGGCCGCAAGTTGCGCGAATTCCTGCCCGATC
>JASHPL010000090.1 GCA_030038125.1 Candidatus Sulfotelmatobacter sp. | reverse complement strand
CAACTGAGGCAAGACAGTACGTCCACAGGACAGGTTGATAAGTTGTTGCAGTTCGATCTTCCCCGCCCAGCGTGAACTGCGTTAAATCCCGAAAGAGCTGTTTCCTCGCGGTTGGCTGACTGGCCAAGAGTTGACTTCCGTATTTGGCGGGATTAACTTATTGCAACCTGCATGCCTCTTCACCCTGGGAGGTGTGGGTTGTGACTCCGTCTTCTACTCAGATAACCGAACTACGCGAGCGCCGGAGTGGAGGTGATTCCGGTGTTCATAAGTCACTGACTCCTCTGCTCTACGATCTGCGGTGTTTGAGCCTTTTCAGGATTCGCTCGGCGGCGTTGCAAGCACATACGGCGAAGCACCCGCCGCCCCCGTCATGAGACGGCCCGGTCGAAGAAATATCCGTCCATTTCGCGCAGATGACCCGAAATGCTTCCTGACACGATGACGCCGGAGCGGTGGCAGCAGATGAAGGAGATCCTCGCGCACGCTCTGGAACTGGGTCCTTCTCAGCGCGCATCGTACCTGGACTGCGCGTGTGCGGTCGATCCCTGGTTGCGCGCAGAGCTCGATCGCCTGCTGGCTGCTGAACAGGGAGCCGGAACCGGCTTGCTCGGCGATACGGTCACAAAGCAAACTGTCGAGTCTTTCTCCGCAGGACTCCCCGACCGAAAAATCGGCCACCGCATTGGTCCCTACAGAATTGTTGAGCCGATTGGCGAGGGCGGCATGGGCATGGTGTACCGAGCGGTACGGGCTGACGATCAATACCAAAAACAAGTCGCGATTAAACTCGTTCAAGCCGGCCCGAATTCAGGTTTTATTGTGGGTCGTTTTAAGAACGAACGCCAGATTCTTGCCAGCCTCGAGCATCCCAATATTGCACGCTTGCTCGACGGTGGTACCACCGACGAGGGAACTCCTTACTTTGTCATGGAGTTGATCGCGGGGCTGCCCATCGACGATTATTGCGACCAGCATCGGTTGTCCATCATCGAGCGTTTGCGTCTCTTCCTGCAGGTTTGTGCTGCCGTGCAGTTTGCTCACGAGCATCTTATTATTCATCGCGATATCAAGCCTGGGAACATTTTGGTCTGCCCCGACGGAGTGGCGAAGTTACTTGACTTCGGAATCGCAAAGATTCTGGAACCCGGCATCGATGATTTCAAACAAGATGCGACCATGACACTATTTCCGGCGCTCACGCCTGCTTATGCCAGTCCGGAACAAGTGGAAGGCCGGGCGATCACCACCGCCAGCGACGTGTATTCCTTGGGGGTCGTGCTCTATGAATTGCTCACCGGGTCGCGACCGGTCAAGCTGCGAAACGGTCCGTTAGACGAGATCTTGCGGCAGTTAAGGGTGGAAGAGCCGCTAGCCCCCAGTTCCAAGGTGATAGCGCAAGCGGAAATTGGAGCACGGGTTGCGGAAAAACGCAGTACCAGTGCGCGTCAATTAGCCAATCTGCTGCGTGGTGATCTCGATTGCATCGTCATGAAGGCTCTCGACAAAGAACCTTCTCGACGCTATGCGATTGCCGCCGCGGTCGCCGCCGACATTGGCCGCTATCTTAATCACGAAGCCGTAATGGCTCGGCCTTCGAGCCTGGGCTATCGCATCCGGAAATACGTGGTTCGCCACCGGCTTGGGGTAGCCGCCGTCTCCACCGTCGTAGCTTTACTTATTGCCTTCGGCATCATCGAGTTCCTGCAAGTCAAGCGGATCACGCAGGAGCGCGACCGCGCCGATCGCATCACTCAGTTCATGACGGGAATGTTCAAAGTTTCCGATCCCAGTGAATCCAAGGGCAACACCATTACCGCGCGCGAAATCCTGGACAAGGCGTCAACGGAAATAGAGACAGGGTTGGCGAAAGAGCCGGTAGTGCAAGCGGAACTCATGTATGCGATGGCCAAAACCTATGAAGGACTTGGACTATACGGGCGCGCACAAGCTCTGTGTGAGAGGGCCCTCGGAATTCAAAGGGTGAAGCTAGGTTCGACGAACCAAAAAACACTGAGAACGCTGACTGAGCTGGGATGGTTGCTGCAGCAGGAAGGCCATCCCGCGGAAGCGGAGAAACTGATTCGACAAACCCTGGATGCGCAAAGGAGAGCGCTCGGTCCGGACTACCCGGATACGCTGTTATCGATGGCTCATCTGGGATGGGTGTTGCGGGAGGAAGGTCACTACAGCGAAGCGGAGAATGTGGAACAGGAAACACTGGGACTGCAACGCCTTGTGCTTGGCCCGGAGGACACGGACACAGTAATCACTCTTGGCAATCTCGGTACCATTTTGCAAGACGAGGGCCAGTACGAGGAAGCAGAGAAGCTGCAGAACCAAGTGGTTGAGATTGACAAGCGGGTTCTGGGCGGTGAGCATCCTTTCACATTGATGGCCATGGAAGATCTTGCAATTACAGAATACAAAGAGACTCACTACGGCGATGCGGAGAAAATGGAGGAGAACTTGCTCGAGGTAGAGCGCCGGGTTTTGGGGCCAGGACATCCAAGCACTCTGAAAACGATGGCGAACCTTTTCAACACGCTGGATGATGCCGGCAAGCATACGGAAGCTGAGATACTGGGTCGGGAAACGCTGGATTTGGAGAAACGTGTATTGGGGCCACAGCACCCACTCACGCTCGGGATGGAAATCAACCTGAGTGAGGTGCTGGTGAATGAGCGGCGCTTCGAAGAGGCACAGAAGCTCCAGCGCGAAGCCCTGCACGATTGCGAGCACGTTCTTGGGCCTGAACACCCCTATACTCTGGCAGTGATGAACAATCTTGCGAACAGTCTTGACCGGGACGGCAATTACGCGGAGGCCGAAGAATTGCAGCGTAAGACGCTTGAAGTCAAGCAGCGCGTCCTCGGAAAGGAACAGCCGGACACCTTGGAGTCGATGGTCAGCCTTGCGAAAACTCTCACCAACAAAGGCGATTACGCGGAGGCTGAGAAACTGCTGGGAGAAGCTCTTGAAGTGCGGCGGCGGGTCATCGGAGCCGACCATCCTGAGACCCTGAACACGATGGAGCTGCTGGCGAGCGCGTACGCGCGAGAAAAACAATATCCCCGTGCGGAGGTGTTGTTTCGCGAGGCGGTAGAAAGGGCGGCCAAACTCCCCGAACAGACTCCGCTTTCCAAAGCCTGGTACGAGTATGCCCGGGGTGCAGCTTTTGCGGGACGCCCGGGGGATTCGATTCGGTGCCTAGGTGAAGCGATTCATAACGGGTACAAGGATCGGGATTCGCTGGTTGATGACAAAGCATTTCAGGGGCTGCGGGGGAGTCGGGAATTTCAAAGGCTCATAGCGGAACTCACAAAAGGGCCACTGTCTAAATCCGGGGAAAAAGAACTGCAGTGACCAGTGCCAATGCTGCGGCGTTACGCTTGTGCTTTGCGGCGAATTTGCTGAAGGAGCCACAGTCTTGCTGTTGCCCACTCTCGTTTGACTGTCGCGGGCGAAACCTCGAGAGCTTTCGCAGTTTCCTCGATGGAGAGGCCTCCGAAGTAGCGCAACTCGACCAACCTGCACTGCCGCTCGTCCAGCCTGGCAAGCGTGTTCAGGGCGTCATCCAGCGCAATCAGATCCACTCCGCGCTGATTTTCAGGTACAGCGAGGGCATCGTCCAATACCAGCGTGACACACTCTCCCCCGCGTTTCTTGGCATTTACCATGCGGGCATGGTCAACCAATAGGCGGCGCATGAGCTGTGCTGCCACGGCAAAGAAGTGAATGCGATTGTCCCAGTGAACGGAAGTGCGGTCGACCAGGCGTAGATATGCTTCGTGTACCAGCGCAGTACTTTGCAGAGTGTGGTTTGATTGCCGCCCGGCGAGACTATATCGCGCGATCCGGCGCAGCTCCTCATAAACAAGCGGAACCACCTGTTCGCGCGCCGCAGAGTCGCCCTGACTCCAACGGTGCAACAGTTCGGTCACCTGGGCGGATTTGCCTTGCACTTCAGCTCCGGAGGACGGGAGGTTTGGCGAAAAATACTTCACATGATGCCCCAAGTCAACAGATTTGGCAGAAGAAGGATCGGCTGGCTGCGGGGAAGTCAACAGCCTCGGCTACCTTTGCGCTTCTCATATGGCTCTTCATCAGAGCGGCGGAGAAAGCAGGCCAACATAGTCGCGAAATTGTGTCGCCGGTATTAATGCGTCCTCGAATTGAATCCTTGATTGGAAAGTTCCGGGGAGCGTTGCGGCTCCCCGGGAACAGGCGGATTTACTGATGTACGGCAACGCCTTCAATGAAGTTGTTGGGGTTAGCCGAGGAAACATCAATAACGTTGAAGGTGGAGCGGTCTGGTGCTACTTGAATCGTCAAGTTCCAGCCGCAATCGGAACCGCAACTCAGGCCGGCGGTACCGCTTCCATTGGCATTCAGGGTGCCGATCGTGAAGGAGTTGCCACTGCTTGAGCCATTACCGCACCCAGCGGTGTGCGAGACGGCAGAGACGTTCGATGACGTCCCGCTCGCACTCAGGGTAAAGTTGTATAGGGTGGTGCCAAAGCCGCAACCGGTTTGCCCGATGGTGGTCATTTGCCAGTTACCCGCCAAGTCGGCCTTGCTGACGTTTCCGATGCTGGCCTTGCTGGGACGGACAATGATCGCGACCGTCACAAGGGCAAGGGCGAACATTCCAACTAGACGCAGACGTGGATTGAGCTTCTTCATACATCCTCCTTGTGTTTCAGCTAGGAGTCGCGGGGGGCCATCGGTTACTAGCCGATGCAACTGCCTGCATTTATAAAAACGGAAAACGATGCCGCATTTGGCTCAGGTTCCGAGAATTTTTGTTGCTGTAAGGCTATTGAAGATACCGCGACGTTGCCAGCGCCAAGCCGATGAGAGCTAATCCTTGACCGGCAACGACGAAGTGAGGATCGCAGATGGAATGCAAAATTAAAGAGAAGCTTCAACAGCATCTCTCATATATTCGCAGGCTTGTCGCAGGCGTTGATCTAACAGCAGAGGATAGAACAGGCAGTGAATCTCCGGCCAATCTAGTGCGAGCGATTTTTGCTTGACTTGGCAAGCGCTGGGTGTATTGTGGCTTTCACGCAGCTCTGGCCGAATCTCCCCCCAAATCCTGCCCGAAGCAGCGAACCCTCCAGGATGAAAAGAAGGCCGATATGTCCCAGCCGCGAACTACCCTGGCTAACCTGTGTGAAGAATTGCGTGCTATTGATGTCTTGGACCGGATCCATGATTACTCCACCGATGCAGATCCAGCCAACAACCGTCTGTCTGCAATTCGTCAGGCAAGGCGGAACCAAATAATGAG
>JASHPL010000089.1 GCA_030038125.1 Candidatus Sulfotelmatobacter sp. | reverse complement strand
AACCCTATTTTTACAATAGCTATTTTTCCACGTATAATTCTACTCATGGCGAAAAATCCTGAACACCGTGACTTATTTGCCGGCGCTTTAGAGCTAATGATTCTGCATTCCCTTCGCGTGAAGTCTATGCATGGTTACGCGCTGGTCAAACACATTAAGCTCGTTTCTGACGACCTGCTGCACATCGAAGAGGGATCCTTGTATCCGGCGCTCCAGCGCTTGTTGCGAGCTGGCCTATTGGAATCCAAAGAGGGCATTTCAGCCAAAGGACGGCCAACCCGGATTTACCGGCTGACGCGGGCAGGCATCAAGCACCTGGAACGCGAAAAATCCGGCTTCGAAACAATGTTCGCTGGCATTACTCGGGTGCTCGCTGTCAGTAAAGCATAGGAGGCTGCGATGGAATGGGTCCGACGACTTTTCTCGCGACGGCGTCGCTACCGTGACCTGTCAGTTTCAATTCAGGAGCATCTCGAAGAGAAGATCGATGAACTGATGGAAGAGGGGATGTCACGCCAAGAAGCAGTGCATGCGGCGCGGCGTGCCTTCGGGAACGTCAGTCTCATTGAAGAACGCAGCCGCGAGGAATGGGTGTGGCCGGAACTGGAAGGCCTCTGGGCCGATCTGAAATATGCCCTGCGGCAGTTAAGAAAGCGTCCGGGCTTTGCGTTGACGGCCATCCTGACTCTGACTTTAGGTATCGGAGCGAACGTAGTGGTCTTCGGCGTTCTCAATGCGCTGATCGTGCGCCCGTTAAACGTTGCAGACCCGCATCGGCTCTACAATATTGAGCACAAGCAACACGGCTGGTATTCGCAATCCTATCCCGACTATCTCGATTACCGGGATAGGAACCGCACGTTCGACGGCATGGCGGCCTACGATTCGATGAGTGCAGCCCTTGCCTACCGCCAAACTACCACGAAGAACTTTGGCTACCTTGTCTCCGGCAACTATTTCGACATGCTGGGCGTACAGCCCCTGCTAGGCCGCTTCTTCCATGCGAATGACGAGCACGGGGCGAACTCGGCCCCATATATCGTACTGAGTTATGACTTCTGGCGCGCACGATTTAACAGCGATTCGAACGTCGTCGGCACTTCGGTGAGCCTGAACAAACAACCACTGACGGTGATTGGCGTCGCGCCAAAAGACTTTCACGGGACCGAAATCTTCTACTGGCCAGACTTCTGGACCCCGATCACCAATGGCCCGCTGATTGGCTACAGCCATCACTACCTGGACAATCGCAGTACCCACAATCCTTTCGTCTTGGGAAAGCTCAAAACCGGTGTGGCGCCGCAGCAGGCAAGCGACGACCTGAACTCCATTTGTCGCAGACTGGCCGAACAGTATCCCAACGCGGACTATGGACTCGATGCCCGTCTCGTGAAACCGGGATTGATGGGCGACATGTGGGGCGATTCTGCTCGCGATTTCTTAGTCGCAGTTATGCTGTTGGCGCTGCTTGTCTTGCTGGCCGCCTGCGCGAATCTTGGCAGTATCTTCGCGGCGCGTGCCGCCGACCGGAGCCGAGAGCTGGCGATCCGGCTCGCGATTGGCTCCAACCGTTGGGTCATTCTGCGAGGCCTGCTTGCGGAAGCGATTCTGATCTCCCTCGCCGGCGGCGCAAGCGGGACGCTCCTTGCGTCGGCCTTGCTCCGAGGACTAAGTCGTTGGCAACCCGTCGCAGAATTTCCTTTTCACGTGGTCGTCCTTCCTGACGCGAAGGTGTACGTCCTGGCTCTCCTGTTATCTGTGGGCAGCGGCATCTTGTTCGGCATATTGCCGGCACGGCAGATTGGAAGAGCCGATGCGGCGCAGCTGATGAAAAGCGGCATCGGCGCAGAATTACTGTTTCGACGCTTCACGTTGCGAGACGTGCTGCTTTGCCTTCAAATCGCGATCTGCACTCTGCTCGTAACTGCATCACTCGTCGCTTTGCGCGGCATGGAGCGCTCCCTCCACGCTCCACTTGGCTTTCAGCCGCAAGGTGTGATGCTGGCTGGAACGGACCTCACCATGGCGGGCTATAAGGAAGAGCAATTTCTGCCAGTGCAAAAGCGCATGTTGGAAGAAACAGCTCGGATTCCCGGCGTTTCCACCGCGGGCATCATTGACCGCACCATATTAGGAGAAGGCTGTTGCGGAAGTGAAGGTGTTTTTCCCGCTGGCACCACCGATTTCCGCAAAGAGCTCTTCGACGCCCATAATTTCTCAATTTCCCCGGAGTATCTCGCAGCTTCAGGCATGCGATTGCTTTCCGGTAGAAACTTCACCTGGCACGACACCGCCGACTCGCCCCCCGTAGTTCTCGTCAACGTAACGTTTGTGCGCATGATGTTTGGCAGTGCATCTGCGATTGGCCAACATTTCTTGCTCTATGGAGGGCAGGATCCGAAAGAAGTGGTCGGCATAGTAGAGGACGGCAAGTATCAATCACTGACTGAAGACCCGCAACCTGCCATGTTTTTTCCACTGACGCAGGAGATCAGCAGCAACTACACCGTACTGGTCGTTCGCTCCGCGTTACCGCGACCAGACTTAACCGCCATGCTCGATCGAGCTCTAAGTGGGATCGATCGGAATCTTCCCCTGACACTGCACAGCTGGCCGGACGCGCTTGATCTCGCCTTCTTCCCGGCCCGAGCCGCAACCGCCGCTCTCGGCATCATGGGTTTGCTAGCGGCCATGCTGGCCATCACAGGAACTTTTGGGGTGGCCACATACAACGTCTCGAAGCGCATGAAAGAACTTGGAATCCGTGCAGCTCTGGGCGCAGCGCGTGTTGAACTCATTCGCTCGGCTCTCGGCGGGCCATTGGTTCTCCTGCTTTCTGGTTCCGCCGCCGGTCTGATACTGGGAATGCTAGCCAGCCGTTTGCTGGCACAGATTGTTTATCAAGCATCGCCACACGATCCGCTCGTGCTCGGTGCGACGATGTTGACGATGGCCTTGCTAGGTCTGCTTGCCACGTGGATTCCTGCACGCCGGTCAATGTCAATCGATCTCGCACGATTACTCCGCGAGGAGTGATTACGCTTCTATAGAATGCTTGGGAATTGTCAGCCTATGCGCCGGCGTTGGTTCGTGCCTCCGAGGCAATGAGAGCGGCATGCACAATAAAGCGCTGCGGAGCTGGTCCAACATAGTAAAACGGGTAGCAAGTCACGAGCGTCAGCGTCGCCTTTCCATCCGAGCGTAATATGCTGACATTCCTCGGGGTAACGATCTGCAGGCGATCGACGACATACGTCTCAACCCGATCCGATTCCTCTACCTCAATGTGATCGCCAGTTTTTACGTTTTTCAAGCCTCGAAAGAAGCCGTCGCGATGGCCTGCGATACCAACGTTCCCATGCTGCCCGAACAGCGCCGTGCCGCGGATATGGCCCACGCCACGGTTCAGTATTAAATCGTCGGTACCTTCAAGCACCGGAGCCTCTACGCCAATCCTGTTGATGCGAATGACGGCTATTGGAGTGGCGATCTGCTGTTTTAAGCTCTCTTCATATTGTTTGATGCGCTGTTGCGACCACAATACAAAATCGGGAGTCGCGGCAGTTGGAGGCACCGGAGTTCTGCGGTCTTCGCGCACGTCATTTCTTGCGGCCTGAAATTGCCGCAGCGCGATGCGCGACAATACAACCTCGCGTAGTTTTGCACCTGCACAGAATGTTAGAAGAACAATTCCTGCAAGCAGAAACAGGTGGCTAACGTACTTTTTCAGTTTGCTGGATAACATGGTTCGATCACCCGCATGAATGGCATATTCCCTATATTGTTGACCACTGTCCGAATTTCTCTTCGCCTAAATGGCAACCCTTAGTCATGCAAGACTGCGACCAAACGCTATCGCTCGAGAAATCATTTGTATATTTCTTTCTGGGCTGTTTCGGGCGACGGCGAAGGTTCGTATTTTCAAGAGAGAATTGTCTTTTCTTACAAACCAGTATCGTGTGGCCGAGATGACTTTCTCTGTGTTATAGAGCTGTTTGTAAGCAGCGCTCCAAGTTAGGTGTCCTGAGATTTCGGGAGTTCGCGAAGTGTTCGTGAACTCGAACTATGGTAAGTCCCATGTTTTCAACTTCGTTTGTTTGGCGCTTGCATTGCTTTTGGTAATGGCGAATGTGGTTCAAGAAGCACAGCCCGAATTAGAAAGTGCAGTGGGGTTGTTTCGCGTTATCGCGACAAATGGACTGGAGAACGCAATCCTTGCCCAGTGTGTTTTCGAGACGAACCGCAAATTCACCAAAGGAGAACAAGAGAAATGAAATCGCAAAAATTAAACGTCTTCGTGCTCTGCCTTCTGGCGCTTGCGGCACTGTTTGTCGCGAATACCGCCAAAGCCGACACATGGAATAAAGCAACCAAAATTACCTTCCCCGAGCCGGTCGAAGTCTCGGGCACAGTTTTGCAGTCCGGCACTTACTGGTTTCAGCTCATGAACAGTCCGGCTAACCGGAACATTGTCCAGATCTGGAATGCAGATCGCTCGCAGTTAATCACCACCGTGCTCGCTATCCCGAACTACCGTCTGCATCCAACGGGAGATACGGTGATCAAGTTCGCAGAAAGGCCGACGGGTACTCCGGAAGCTGTTAAGGCGTGGTTCTATCCCGGAGACAATTTCGGACAGGAGTTTGTCTATCCCCAGGCTCGTGCGACACAACTTGCTCAGAATGCGGCCGAGCCGGTGCTGGCAGTTCGTGACGACCAAGCGGCGGCTCCCGTGCTCGAAAAGACTCCTGTGAAGGCGGTCGAACCGAGCGGTGAGGAAGTGGAAATTGCAGAAGTGGTCGACACCGTCACCACCACTGAGGCCTTACCGGAGACTGGCAGCTCGCTTCCCTTGCTAGGACTGGTCGGCCTGCTCGCACTCGGCGCGGGACTGACCCTCCGTACCGTGGGCAACGAAGTGGCGTAATCGCAACTAACCCGTTGAAGCGCCTGTTGCCTCAGGGCATGCAGGCGCTTTAGCGCGCTGGTAGAGTAACAACGACAGGTCATCGCGTTACAAGACAAAAAGGACGGCAGACCAAGATGCGCAATGCCTCACATCTGATATTCATGCTCTTATTCGTTACGTGTCTGATGGCACAGTCGAAACATTCTGCCACCAAGATTGGGCCGTCGGCGGTCTGGCAATTGCCGCCGCAATTTATGACAGCGGCACACCGTGCCTGTGATCAATCATCCTCGGAATACGCCAGTTGCATGATTACCCAGATGGCAAAGGCCGATGCGCCGGCCGATGCGGTGCAGTTTAGCCGCGCACTGTACGAGGAAAGTCACGGCGAGTTTGGTGTTATGACCGGATTTCAGGACGAGGGTCCCGTGGCATTTGCCTGGATTACGTATCCCTTGCGGGCCAACACCAACTACGGCCTTTTGTTTTTGAATGGGCGGCCGCCGATGGTCAATGTCGAGGATCTCAAGCTGCTCGATGTCAAAACGATGAAGCGGAGTGGGCAATATCAAGATCTTAAAGCGCAATTTCCCAGGGTCGATGTTTGGCCTGGAGATCGCGATGGAAAAATCTGGCCAAACGCACAAACCGGCCCCAACGGTGGAATCCAGTTCACGGTGGACTATCCGCTGCGCAACGGCTGTCATGCCTGCTCGCTCGCTGGAAGCGCTCTATTCAACTGGAATTTCGATTCGAGCGGGAAATTTCTCGGGACTTCCTTTCAAGGAATGATCGGACCGCCTCTGCAGTAGCCAGCGTTGATTCGCATCGAGTGGGATCGTCGCAACCTGCCAGACATAAGCCGTCAACCTGACCGCTCGTTCTTGCTTGCTTCGTTGCTCACAAACGTTCACGAATTCTTAACCGATTCCTGAGCATTCGGCTCGCTAAACCTTGTGCTATCAGGATTTCGCGAGTTGGACCCGCGCTTGCAACGTCAGGCACGAGAGCTTTGCATTCGCTTAGCGATCAAGATGAGGAGAGATCACGATGCCCGAATCTACCCACCATATCCGAATGGAGCGGCTGGCGGAAAATCGACATTTCCACGTTTACCGGGACGATCTGCGTCTGGCTACTTCACGCACTTGAAAGCTAAGGGCAAACCCGTCGAGCACTGTTACGAAACCTCCTGCGGTTACGCTATGCTTCCTTCGTGGAACGGGGAAGATCACTATCAATGGCAGCCGGGTAGAATATGGGGGAAAATGGTTCGATATCCCGCGCAGAATGGAGTACCAAATTTTCCCGGAAACAGATACCGTAATGCTGGCCTTGCGGAAGCCGACAAGCTCTGATGGCAATATGAAAGAACATTGAGCCAGGAGGAACCATTCATGATGCGCATGCTATGTCTTAGTCTCTTGTTATCGCTTACAGCTCACGGGTTCGCGCAAGCGCCGGCTGCCGTCCCTGCGCCGCACGCACACACAGCAAGTCATGCCGCTCCTTCGGCAGCCGAAGTCTGGAATATCCTGATGGCCGGCAATCGTCGATTTGTTGCAGGCACGCCGCAAGCGCGGGATGTGGTTTCGCTGCGTCACAAACTCGCTTCCGGCCAATCCCCCAAGGCTATCATTCTCTCTTGTTCTGACAGCCGGGTCGGTCCCGAACTGATTTTCGATCAGAGCCTGGGAGATATCTTCGTCGTGCGTACAGCCGGAAACGTGGCTGACGCCGTGGGGCTCGGCAGCATCGAGTATGCGGTGGAGCACTTGCACAGCCCCCTGCTGGTCGTGCTCGGACATCAGAAGTGTGGTGCCGTCAACGCTGCATGTTCCGGCGAAAAAATGCCCAGCCCCAACCTGGATGCGATCGTAGAAAAGATTGATCCTGCGGTAGGTCGAGCGAAAACGTACGCCAAGCCTGACGATCTCGTCGAGTCAGCTATCAAGGAAAATGTTCATCAGAGTGCGCATGATTTGTCGGCAAACAGCGAGATCATTCGCCACGCCGTCGAGTCTGGCGCGCTCACTGTCATCGAGGCCGAATACGAGCTCGACACCGGAAATGTGGTTCGGCTAAAAGCGACTGCGACGACGCAGAATTAGCGGAACGTTGCAGCATGCTCTTTTCTGCATCGATTGCGATGTACCTCGCATCTTCACTACCGACCTACGAAGAGATCGGAACGACACGTCTGAGTTCAGAAAATTTCAAGGTTTCCTGTCAGAGTGAGTGGCAGTCGCGATGATCGTTGCTGCAATGGTGTCCCTCTTTTGTAGCGAGTTCATGATTCTTTGACTTTCGCGGAGTCACGAACTTTCAGAAATTTCCTAGGGCCTCGGGAACCCCGATCTAGCGCAGTAGTCATGCTTTCAATAGCTTGCATTTTGGAAGGGGGGGTGCATTACCCACACCGAGATTTCAAGCCAAACATTGGTAAGAAATGGAGGAAAGAAACCATGCAGTCACGCACAGTGAGCGGCTTTTGCTCTGCGTTAATTATGGCGGCGGCGATTTTAATCGTCGTTTCCGCAAATGCACAAGAAACTTCGACGGCGACCGTTCCTGTAAGAATGACGGTTACGGCAAGCGTGCCCAGCGACAAACGCATGCCTGATCTCAGCCAACAGGACATTATGGTCAAACAAGGCAAGCAACGCCTGAAGGTAACCGGGTGGGTCCCAGCCCAGGGAACCCGGGCCGGCCTTGATCTGTTTATTCTGATCGATGACGCTTCGAACCCCAGCTTGGGAATCCACCTCGACGATCTGAAGGCTTTCATTAACTCGCAGCCGTCTACGACCTCGGTTGGGGTCGGATACATGCGCAATGCCACGGTTCAGATCGCGCAGAATTTCACGACGGACCACGACGCAGCCGCCAAAGCCTTACGGTTGCCCTTAGGCTCCCCAGGCGCGTTTGGGAGTCCGTACTTGTCGGTGATCGATCTGATGAAACGCTGGCCAGCGAGCGAGAACCGGCGCGAAGTATTGATGATAACGGATGGAATCGACCGTGCACGCCGCGGCTTGGGTTGGCGCGGGTTGTACACCAATCCAGACGTCGATTCGGCAAACGACGTCGCGATGCGGACGGGCACGATCATCCATACGATTTATACGCCTGGGATGGGCCGCTTATATCGCAACTACTGGGATGCAACCAACGGACAAATGGGCATCGCGAAACTGTCGGATGTAACTGGAGGCGAGTCGTACTTCCTCGGCCTGCAGACGCCGGTTAGTTTCGCGCCTTATCTCGACCAACTGCAGACGGTACTTGGCAACCAATATTTGTTGACCTTTGCCGCACCGGTTGGGAAAAAGGCACAGCTTCAAAACGTGACCATTAGCACCGAGGTTGCAGGCGTAGAACTCGCTGCGGCAGACGCAGTATGGGTACCGGCTGCGCAGTGATAGAGGTCATTGGTTGGGGTGAAAGGAGGGCCCTCTATTCGTCAGGGCCCTCACTAATTAGCGAGGTCAGTTGAACGCCGGGATTTTTATGTCAACAGGGATCTTCTAGCTTGGCAACAGGTGATTGAACAAGTCGTATTGAGGTGATTCATCATGAAAGTTTTCAAGTCTACTGATCCCTGGTCTGTGGTCGTGATTCTGCTGACCATCGGCCTGTTTGGTATGTCGCTGGCTGTGAAGGGAATCACGCAAGAACTGTTTCTCGAATCGGGTGTGTTTCTCGTCTCAGTGAAATTGATTCTGATGGCGGGAAAGAACGCTGCCACGGAGCAACGCCTGGAGCTACACCTGATGCAAATTAAGCAATTGCTTTCCAGCAACATTGCACAGATTGCCCAAGACAAAACTTCGGCAACTGAAACCGTCCGCCAATCCATGGAAGAGAGGAAATCATGAAAAACGCTATCGCCGTCCTCACCCTAATAGTGATCGTCGCGTCATCCGCGTTCGCGCAGAGCAAAGAGCAGAACCGGGTCGCAAATGCGGGAGAAGTGATGAAGGAAATTCTGAACATTCCCGATGACATTCCGCAGAGCGTCATCGACAAGGCAGATTGTGTGGTGGTTCTGCCGTCCGTTCTCAAGTTTGCCTTGGGATTTGGCGGAAGCTATGGACGCGGCGTCATGACCTGCCGCGGCGGCGAGGATTTCAAAGGGCCATGGGGCCCTCCAACCATGATGGCGCTGGAAGGCGGCAGTTTTGGGCTCCAGTTGGGCGGACAGGCGACTGACTTCGTGCTGCTGCTGATGAGTCCTCGGTCGGCGCGGAGCATCCTGGACAGCAAAGTAAAAATCGGTGGCGACGCTTCCGCCGCAGCAGGTCCAGTCGGACGGAATGCGTCGGCTGAAACGGACGTGACCCTGCGGGCCGAAATTCTTTCCTATTCCCGGGCTCGCGGTTTATTTGCCGGAATTTCGCTCGCGGGTTCGACGCTTCGCCCAGACAAGACTGCTAACAAAAAGCTGTATGGAAAAGCAGTGAGCGCCCACGACATCGTCTTCAACCATGCGGTTCCTGCGCCTCCGTCGGCGAAGATGTTGCTCGAGGAACTGAACAAGAAGTCGCCGACGAACAAGTCGAACAGTTAAGGGAGATGTGCTTATGCGAAGTAAAACACGCTCGATCCTGATCTCGCTGCTGATGGCGTTGATCGCGTTGCAAGGGTTCACGCCTTTCGTTTCGGCGCAGGAGGCCACGCCTACGCCGGAAGAACTGGACCAACTGCTGGCTCCGGTGGCGCTTTATCCCGATGCTTTGTTGTCGCAGATCACTACGGCGTCAACCAATCCGCAGGAGATTCTCGACGTCAATGCGTGGCTCCAGCAGAATCCTGGTCTGAGCGGCGCTGCGCTGACGGACGTAGCTGAAAAGCAGGGATTCGATCCGGCATTTATCGCTTTGGTGAACTTCCCGCAAGTGCTGGAAATGATGGCCGAGCACGTAGACGATTTCGCTGCAATCGGGCGAGCGTTTACGGCGGATCAGGGCGCGGTGTCTGCTTCGATTCAGCGCTTGCGTGCGCAGGCATACGACTCAGGGGCGTTGCGCAGCAACCCGCAACAAACAGTGAATCTGCAGCAGTCGGCAGGTCAGACAGTATATGTAATCCAGCCGGCAAATCCGACTGTGGTCTATGTCCCGCAGTATGACCCGACTGTGGTTTACGTTCGTCCTGCTCCCACGGTAGTCGCAACCTCGTTGATCAGTTTCCACGTGGGCATTGGGATTGGCGCACTCGTCGTCGACCGCCCCTGGGGCTGGGGCGGCTGGGGATGGAATTGGGGCGCGCGCCGCGTTTACTACAACCACGGGTACTGGGGAGGTTGGGCGAGGCCTTATCATACGCTGCATCCCTGGTATCGCCCACGGCCGGTCGTCTGGGCGAATCGCCCTGGGTACCGTGGCAATTGGGGATACCGTCCGGCACATTATCGGCCTCCGTATCATCCAGCGCCGAGGCCGAGCCGTCCCGGAAATCATCCGTCAGCACACCGGCCGCCGGCGGGCACGGGAACCCCGCATCAACCGGCGAGACCGAATCCGCCGGCAAACGTGACGTCAGGTCGGCCGCATGGTCAGCCGGGGCGATCCAGCACACCGAACAAGCCGGAGCACAACAACCCTTCGCGACCGGGCCGTCCCTCGGGGCAGCCGAATAAGCCCGGAACACCGAATGGTCCGGAGCGCAATCCGTCGCGGACAAATCGGCCTAGGACTCCGAATGGAAACAAGCCCTCGCGTCCCGAGCAGCCCTTTGGGAAGACGAACGGACCGGGGACGAAACAACCGGGAGAGAAGCCTTCACGGCCCGGGCGGCCAGACAATGGCGGGAAGAATCTCGGCAACGGCGGGAGAGGTCCCGGCAATCGCAATAGTTCGCGAGACCAAAGGCGCTCGAATCAGTCTCGGCGACAAGGCTAACGCTCAAGCCAGCTTGTTCTAATACATCGGGCGCGGTTGGCAACAACCGCGCCCGATTCTTGCTTACAGCCGATGGAGAACGATTTCCATCCGCACGCTTCCTGGAGGTACCGGCAGAAAATCAGCGCCGCGCAACAGCGTTAGTGCATCGCTTTCGTTTAGCACCTTCAGGCACATAATGGGAACGAAGGCCAGACCCCATATCACGATCGGGGAAGCATTCGTCTTGCTCCCCCCCGCGAATAAGCGATAAAAAACTGATGAGAACGGATCAATTGACCGTCATCACGCCGGAATTACCCCGAGTTCGTCTATCGAGGATGACCCTGATTTTTGAACCCTCGCGCGCCCTCAGAGTTTTCTTGATCTTCCTCCCACAATTTAAGCAGCCGAGTTTCACATCACGCGCGTCATTCGAGGATGCGTAGAGAATGACCTGTCTTACTAGACAGTGCTCGCATACGAACGTGCATGTAGCCTGCTTGAAATTCTCAGCCATCATTCTGCAATATCAACTTGCCGTCGATGGGCAAAGTGACAGCCTTGATTCTCACGAAGTTGAGTTAGCAAAGAAATTC
>JASHPL010000088.1 GCA_030038125.1 Candidatus Sulfotelmatobacter sp. | reverse complement strand
TCTGCGCAGGACATTTCAGCTGCGCGATATTGACGGCCTATCGATCCGGGAAACCGCACAGATTTTGGGAGTGCCCACAGGTACTGTCAAGGCTCAATCAGCACGGGCTCGCAAAAGACTCAAAGAATTGATGCGGCGTACCCTCAGGCCGCGGTCCTTCAAACTGCCAAATCAATTGTTGCGTTTCGCAGATTCGGGGCCAACAGAGCCAACAGAGTGAACCCACAAGGAGAAGGTATGAAGTTGAAACTCGTTACGTTTCTTGCGGTCCTAATATTTGCGTCGGTTGGTATGGTCGACCTGGTGCACGCACAAAACGATGAAATCGGTAAGTCGAATATCCTTTCGATTTCTATGCTGGTGAGCAAAAAATGCCCGCCGGTCGCTACAGCATCGAAATTGATCTCGAAAACGAGGTGATCACATTTACGAATGCGTCAAGCGGACATCGGACGTTCCTGCAAGTAACTCCTGCCGATGAGGGTAATGGACAGTCTTGGCTGGTATTCGAGCATTCGGGCGACGCATATGCGCTCGAGGAACTGAAGAGCGATGCCTATAACTGGCTATTTCGGGTCTGGATAGTACCACCGATCGAAAGCCGCAACACGGTTTCGCATGTCGAGGTCGCGCTGAAGCGATAGCTAGGAGTCCGGTCCGGCTAAACCAGCTCCAGTCTCACCGGGCCGTGCAATTGGTTGGAAGGAAATGAAGGAGGCGTGATGGGCGTGGTAAGCAAAGCTCGCGAGTGGAAGCCTCGCGTTCTCCAAAATACCCGGGTTTCGAGCTGGAGTCGAGTTGTGCTTATGAAAATTGCGAAGGGTGCTCTACATTCTTACGTCGTCAATCATTGCAACCTTATTTTGTTGCCGTACGCGTAGTATTCACAAGCTCGGGCTTCTATAGAGCTTTTATTACCGTTCCGATACGGATACTACAAAAAGTGACTGAACCGAGTCCGAGAGTGTTCTATGCTTACAAATTGCGATCCTGATTCGAATATTAACGATCTAACCGACGCCGAGATATATGCTGCGATTCGCTATCTTGAGCCAGACCCACCAAATGCCACCGGGCGCCAGGGAGATGACAAAGGTAAAGATAACGGCGTTGTGATTTGTGTCTGTTTATACATTGCCTTGTTACTTTGCCTGGCCTTCTTATGGATCTATCTGCAGTGATGCACGTTTCTTGTGTGTGATGAACATGAGAGTCGTAGCGATTCTAAAGCCGCAGCAGGTGCGCGGTACGAGAGCATTCTCAGCCTCCCAGCCTCGCCGACCTCCTTATCCGCCACATTATTCGTACACAATTGGAGCTGACGGTTACGCTCGCGGCTGCAAGTTAGTCGAGGGCTGCAGGCCAGGAGAGCGCTTACTGAGTTTAGTACTCCGGGCCGTGCTGGACTGTAAATGGCCCACAATGAACTACGTCGGTGTCCTTATTGTTGAATCGCGAGACCACCTCAGATTTTGTCGCGTGAGAAGCTGTCGGCGTTCTCAACGCTTTCAACAGATTTGTCGCTCACATCACGCATGATCTCGGATCCACGCTTTAGAACTCATTCACTTAAGTCAGACTGACGTTTGGCATCAGTCTTGCATTTCCATCAGTAATGGCACGGACTTTGAAATGGAGATTGCCTCTATGACTCACACTCAATCTCTTTCCTCTTTGTCGCGCAACGGTCATTCGGTTCCTTTTGTCGAGTTGCGACAGTCGCTCCCAAGCGAAATCGCGGCCATATCTCACTTCGTGGATCAAGTCATGCGGTTCATTGTGAATTTTCGATCGGTGGATGGGAGTGAAAGCGAAATCGAGATGGCCCTGTATGAAGTTCTTACCAACGCAGTGATCCACGGCAACGCGGAGAGCTCCCGCAAACGCGTCTACGTCACATGTCGCTGCTACACAGATGGAGAAGTCGCAATCGCGGTTCGGGATGAGGGACGGGGATTCGACAGAAGCATATTACCGGACCCAACTTTGCAAAAAAACCTGCTATTAACGCACGGTCGCGGAATCTACTTGATGAAGACGCTAATGGACGAAGTCTGTTTCGAGGAGGGCGGAACGGTAGTGATGATGCGAAAGAGGTCTAATGCGAGTTCAGTGCAAGCTAGGAAACCACGATGATGCGGTCACTTTTAAGTTTAGCCCTTTTAAGTTTTCTTCTTCTGTTCTCAGATTTCGGATTCGCGCAAAAGGTTGTGACCGCAAGGGCCACCATTCCATTCAGGTTTTGGGGCCACGAGTTTCAAGCTGGTCGCTATCTCTTTTGACAACGAGTTCCCAGGTTCAGCCTGGATCCATCGAGAGGGGACTAACTCGGGCATTGGGATCTCAATCATCCTCTATGCGGTGCCGGAAGAAAAGGAGAATCCCAAAGCGATCTTCGTCCGTCGAGACGAAAAGTATTATTTCGTTGAACTCTGGGGAGTCCAGGACCGATATGTGGTTACCGCGGAATTCGAACATCGTGGCGAAGTGAGCGAAGAGCAACGCCAAGTGCCTTTGACGATTGTGGAGGCCCATGATCAGTGACTTTTAAGAAAACGTGGGGAACGGCCTCTTGGCAGTTGCGGTGGTCGCCAAAACCAGCCTTCAAGCAACGTTAATCAGAGCAAACGGGTCAATGAAACATCAGACTTTCCCAAGTCGTCACCGGGTGGTCCAGGCCTTGAGCCGAGGTGAGTGAGTCTCGGGACGGTCACCAGGCTATGGTCGAGGGAATGCAGTATGGAATTCGAAGAATACGACTTTACGCGGAATCCGCTGGTTCAAAATCAGGTCTTCTACCTGGAATCGAAATGTGCTTTCTGTGGATTTTCAATTGTGGCGCACTCAATTGAAGAATTGGTCGAACTAGAACAGTTGCACCGAGCCGCATGTAGGCGGTCAGATCCCGCTGCATAGATGTGGCGGAGACCAAGGGATCGTCTCCGAGCGCTGTTCGGGCGACCGTCGCGAGATTCGTTCGTCTTTCCGTTCTCTCAACCGATTAGCCGCTCGCCGCCGCCTTTGTATCGGTGAGTTTTGCCGTCGACTCATCGGCTGTCTCGACGCTTTCGTCCTCTTTGACACCCGACCCTGGCGCATCGTCTGAACAGATCGCTCATTCGGTGAGATCTGAAACGGGGTCGATAGTGGTATGCGATTTGCAACACTTAGAGGTGTGGTTAGTCGCGGTGATCCTGTTGAATGGACTCGGGTGCAGCAACTCGTAGGGTTTGTTTACGCCCCGCCGCCCATGCTGGGAACAAAATTATGAGCTGGTTAAGTGGATTCTGACTTACGTGTTTAGGCAATTCTCATGGGTTGCGCGATCGGGCGGACAAAACTTCTGGGTAGAACAGAAAATGGAGGAAACTTTGATGAAACACACAACGATGTTTTTCCTGTTGTTAATGGGTGGCTGCCTAATGGCGCAAGCAAATTCAGATCGGTCGCCGAACGATAAAAAAGGGCAGGTTACTGTACAGGGGTGCGTCAGCCGGTCGAGTGGGGATTACATACTTATGCAGTTTGATCCGGGCGACAGTTATGTCCTGCAATCAGTCAGCGGCATCAAGCTCGACAATTACCTCGGAGAAGAAGTGAGAGTCATAGGAAACGAATCTCCCACGCTCAGCGACACTTCCGACGCGGGAAGGTCGGCCCCCTCAACAACAATCATGGTGAACTCCATTAGCATTGCTTCCAGGGAATGCAGGTCTTGAGGCATAAAGCAGATGTTGTCCGCTGACTGACCTCTCGGGGACGCACCTTGTTCTCTGCATAAGGGATTCAAATTGAAGGGGGCTGCCATCTGAGAGTAGCGCCTTTTTCGCGACCTCTATGGGGGATTCAGCCCTAGGAGATGTGCCGTTTCGCAAATGGGCGCCGCCATCGATCTCTCTAAGCCAGGGTGGAGGTGTCATCATCCCATCACGCAACACGAGCACATTGCGAATCTGTCAACCTATCGGCACACTTCTTAGGCTTCTGACATAGACCTGAGCGAAACGAAAAAATCCGTGCCCGTCAGAGGTACCCTAAGCACGGGATGCTCCGCGGAACCAGACTTCGTGATCCGATCTTCTGAAGACTCATACGTTCGAACGGAAGAATTTCGGAAGTTCGACCGGAACAATTAATTAATGTGACCAGGGACCTCGGCCGACATCAATAACCAACTGAGGCCCTTTCTCATTGCTCTGCCGTGGAAAACAGACTTGCTCCCCTCAGAATTCGCGTTCGCCAAGGCGCTGACTACGTGGCGCTGGCGCCATGGTCCCCTACGCTTTCCAGCGCGCAATCGCCTTGGGAAGGCGCTCTGCTGGAGCGACACGCTCACGGTCCCCACACCGCCGACAAGCATCAGCATCTGAGTCATTTCGTCTGCCTGCATTTAAGTGAGCCCGCTCCGTTTGTCTGGCGAGCAGAAGGCAAACAAGGAAACAAGACCTTAGGATCCGGATCAATCCTTGTGGTGTCGCGGGGTACCGAAGATACGGTGTCGTTTCCAAAACCTGTGAGACGGATCCTTCTCAACCTCGAACCAAACGTGTTGCGGCAGGCACTTCCTGAGAATGACACGGGACGCGACGTGGAACTCATAGCTCAGTGGGGAGTGCGGGATGCGCAGATTGAGTACATTCTTCGCGCACTCGAAGCAGACTTGGAGGAAGGTCTTCCCGGGGGCAGACTCTTCGGAGACTCCCTTCTCTGTGCGCTCGCGGTACGTCTTCAACGCAGTTACGGCGTGACCTCGCCAAGAGACGTAAAACGGGGGAACGGCCTTCCGTCAGCCCGCCTGAGCAGGGTGATTGAATACATTGAGGCCAACCTCGATCGAGAGATTGCGTTGACAGCTTTAGCCCAAACGGCTGGGATGAGTGCTCACTACTTTTCCGAACTGTTCAAGCAGTCAGTTCACGTTTCCCCTCATCAGTTTGTCCTCCGGCGCAGGATCGATCGCGCTCGGAGGCTCCTTAACAATGCCCGAGTCAGTATTTTTGAGGCCGCGATACGGAGCGGTTTTTCCGATCAGAGTCACTTCACAAAAATGTTTCGCCGCATCGTGGGTGTGACCCCAACCGCCTATCGTGCGGCTTTGTAAGTTCCGCACTCGGAGAGCTGCCCCCCAAATCGATTTGTCAACTCAGTTCGCATCATAGTCGGAAGTAAGCACCAGCCATCGGAATTTCCTACCAAGCTAGAACTCTACCGGCACATCTGTTCCAAATGACGACAGCAAACGGGGAGGAGAAGACAGTATGCCAACTCTCACTGGAAAAAGGATAGACCAGAATCGAGCCCGGCAAAGCTCTACCCCGGCTCCAGCCCGGTACACAGATTTGGACAAGCAATACGTTGGTGGGATCTGGCGTGATGCTAAGGAAAGCAGCAAGCTCATCGACACGGACCCGTACACAAGCGAGACCCTCGCCGAGATAGTCCAGGCTAACAAGGATGACCTCGACGAGGCTTATCAAACAGCGGAGAAGGCACAACCCAGTTGGGCGGCGAGAAATCCCGCCGAGCGCGCAGCGATCCTGCTGCGCTCGAGCCGGATCATGAAACAGCGCCGCGATGAGATTGTGGATTGGCTGATCAAGGACTCCGGGGGTACCAGGATGAAAGCCGAACTCGAATGGCGATGGGTTTATCTCATCACCTTGGAAGCGGCGTCGTTTCCTCACCGGCTTGAGGGAAAGATCCTTCCTATCGACGAATACGGCAAAGAGAGTCGAGCGTATAAGCAACCACTCGGTGTGATCAGTGTCATCAGCCCTTGGAATCTGCCCGCTTCGGAGGAGAGTGGATTATCAACGAGTTTACGAGAGACCACTGGGCCACGGTTCGTCACGAAAAGAGTCCTTATTTTTTTGAGCAACGAGAAAGCAAAGGAAGTGAGCAACGAACATATAACAGTTTTCAATTTGTGTGGTCCGGCCAAAAGCGGACACTAAAGGAGCGAAGAAATGGAAAACACACGCAAAACGGCAATCGTTACCGGCGCCTCGCAGGGGATCGGCGCCGGACTCGTCGAAGCATTTTTGAAGCGAGGTTACAATGTAGTAGCAAACTCGCGACACATCACGAAAGCAAATCCGTTCGCCTCGTCCGCGAATGTGGCGCTGGTCGATGGAGACATCGGCGATCGCAGCACGGCCACCAAGATCGTCGACACCGCAGTATCAAAATTCGGCAGGATCGACGTGCTGATCAACAATGCCGGTATTTTCATTCCGAAGGCATTCATCGAATATACTGCCGAGGACTTTGACATCCTCGTTTCCACGACACTTGCCGGCTTTCTTTACGTGTCACAGCTTGCCGTGAAGCAAATGTTGCAGCAGAAGTCAGGCAGCATCGTCAATATATCAACTACTCTCGTAGATCATCCGGTTGCGGGAGTACCGGTGACTGTTCAAGTTATGACCAAAGGCAGCTTGGATGCCGTCACGCGCGCCCTCGCGATCGAGTACGCAAGCCAGGGGATTCGTGTGAACACGGTTGCACTGGGCGTCATCAAAACTCCGATGCATAAACCCGAGACCTATGAGTTTCTCAAAGGGCTGCACCCGGTCGGCAGGATGGGGGAAATCAAAGAAGTAGTGGATGCCGTTATGTTCTTAACCGACGCTACGTTCACTACTGGTGAAATATTGCACGTCGATGGCGGAGCGCACGCCGGCAAATGGTAACTCGAGAAAGCTCTCGGCCTGCCAGCGCCGAGCAGCGATTGAAGGAACTTGGCATCGAACTTCCAGCTCCCCCGGAGCCGTTTGGCATCTATGCGGAGGCTGTACAAACCGGCAACCTGCTTTTCTTGACCGGAATGCTCCCCACGGAAGGGCGCGTGCCGAAATTCATCGGGCGCGTCGGCGCAGAACTCGATGTGGAAGTCGGACATAAGGCGGCGCGGTTGGCGGCTCTCAACTCCTTGGCTGTCGCCAGGCAACATCTGGGATCGCTCGACAAGGTGAAGCGAATTGTCAGGCTTGGTGTCGCGGTGGCTACTTCGGGGGATGTCCGCGAGCAGCCAAAGGTGGCCGACGGCGCCTCAGAGTTCTTCGAGAACGTTTTCGGACGAGACAAAAACCCTAGCCGGCTGGTGTACGGGGTAGCGAGTCTTCCCCTGGGAACTCCAGTCGAACTGGAACTGATCTTTGAGGTTGCCTGATGCCTGGATGGAATCAGAACCGATTCACGTCGAAACTTGGGATTGAATATCCCATCAATCAGCGTCCGCCTGGCGGTTTGTCATCGCAACAGTTGACGGCAGCGGTCTCCAACTTTGGTGGACTCGGGTGGTTTTGGACGTCAGCGTGCGAATCTCGGCGATACATTGTGATCTCCGCCGTGACAAATTGAGCGCACCGAAAAAGGCGGGGATATGATATGCAGTTTTTCACGGATTACAAAGGCCGACTCGTCAGTCGTGGATCGCTGGCAGGCCTACGCTGTCTTCCGACTCACATTGGGTGTGAACATATTGATACACGGTGTTGGCCGGCTGTTCGGGTCAGGCGCAGGAGAATTCGCCGCAAAGACATCGAGCGAATTCGTCGCCACTCCGCTGCCGCACAGCTTTGTTTATGTTTTCCTGGTAATCCTGCCGTTCGTCGAGACCATTCTGGGCATGCTGTTGGTCCTCGGCTTGTTCACACGATGGATGTTGACGCTGGGGGGCCTGCTGATCGCGGCTCTCGTCTTCGGTACAGCTCTCCGGAGCGACTGGCCAACGGCTGGTATCCAGATGATCTACGCGATCATCTACTATTTGCTGCTTAAGAACCTGGCTGATAATTACTTCTCGGCCGATACTTTACTTAGGAGATATCACAAAGCTGCGGCTCCTGACGCAACCGCGTTTTCGCATGACCGAGCATGCGCTCGCGACCCTCGATCACTGGAAGCAGCAAGGCGACTGAGTCCGACCGCGCTCAAGGAAGAGAAATCATGACAACTGCAGAGGTCACAAACCGTCCCCCATTGCCTCCGTTTACTCGCGAGAGCGCGATTCAAAAAGTGCGCTGGGCCGAAGATAGCTGGAACACACGCGATCCAGGGATTGTAGCTCTTGCTTACACCATCGATTCACGATGGAGGAACTGCTCGGAGTTCATCAACGGAAGAAACGAAATCCTTGCCTTCCTCTCTCGCAAATGGGCCAAGGAGTTGGATTACAGACTCATCAAGGAAATGTGGGCGTTCACGGGAAATCGTATCGCGGTACGCTTCGCTTACGAGTGGCACGACCACTCACGTCGCTGGCATCGCTCCTATGGGAACGAGAACTGGGAATTTAACGACGATGGGCTCATGAGCACACGGCAGGCGTCGATCAATGACCTTCCCATTGTGGAATCAGAACGCAAGTATCACTGGGTGCTCGGGCATCGTCCCGACGACCACTCAGGGTTAAGTGACCTAGGCCTGTAATTTAAAGGAGAACCAACTATGGACAAGATTAAGCCACTCTTTACTGCAACGGCGACTGCAATAGGCGGTCGTAGCGGCCATACGGAAACCACGGACGGAGCTATTAAAGCAGACTTGTCTCTACCCAAGGAATTGGGCGGCCAAGGCAAAGTGGGCTCGGCCACGCCCGAACATCTGTTCGCAGCGGGCTACGCTGCCTGCTTTGGGGGAGCGCTCGATTTCGTTGCGAAACAGAAGAAGCGCGACGCTACGAAGGCCAAGATTACCTGTGCCGTCTCGATCGGCCCGCGTGATGGCGGCGGTTTTGGCATCGCGGCTAAGATGCGCGTCGAGGATACGGGTATTGGACAGACCGAACTTGAGGCGTTCGTTCGGGAGGCTCATGAAAAGATTTGTCCCTACTCCCATGCCACACGGGGCAATGTGGATGTTGCATTTGAAGTGATTGGCGCCGTAGCGGAGAACGTCATATAGGAAAACTGAATGAACAAATTATCCGTTACTGGAGGCAATGGAGGCGTTGATCTTTTGTTCCATGACCGAATTAATGGTCACGCGAATCGTATTCGAGTGTTAGATCGCTTCCTTACTTATGCGAAAAGCCACGATGGCGTCTGGTTTGCGCGCAAGGATGAGATTGCCAAGTGGGTTCTCGAAAACCGGAGCGATACTCCGATCCTTCAGCGCGGACCCGCCAGTGTAACCGGCCTTCCAGGCATCTGATCAGCTTTGTGCAGTTCTTGCTGACGAACGAGAGCACATTTGCGATCGACGAGGAACACCCATGAGGAATATTGTTTTCAACAAAAACCTACCTGTAGTTTTCTGCCTGATTAGCTGCTGCGCCGTGGCCCTATCGCACGGTCAAGAAAAGCTCACAACTCGGCAAGCCGGATGTGCTGATTGTGTCCGCTGATCTTCAGGGGACACAGCGGCAAATGTTGGTTGATACGGCCCACGGTTTCTATACGTTCTGGAATACGGGCGACTCCGCGTTGCTTTCCCGCGTGATATCGCCGTCGTTTACAGACCGCGATCTCCCGCCCGGGCGACCACAAGGCCCTGATGGTCCACTCTTCGCCTTCCGGCAGTTCACAAAAGCCGTGCCCGATCTTCATTGCTATGTACTGCAACAAATCATTGTGCAAGACCGGGTGGTTTCCAATCTTCGTTTTACCGGACACTTTACCGGGAGATTTGGAAAGCTTCAGGGTCGTGGACAAAACGTAGACTTTGTCGCAACTGACATTCTCCGCATTGACCAGCACGGTCAAATCACCGACAACTGGCACTTGGAAGATAACCTGACGTTCCTCAAACAGATCGGAGCGGTCTCCCAATGATTGATTGGCAGGAAAGGAAGTGCATGCTTAACACCAGCAGATTCTCCATTCTCACCGGACGTTCGCGTACCGGAACCCAGGTCGCATGATAGACCGGCTCGGTGATGGCTGCTGCGATTCCCGCTAATCCGATTTCTCCGATCCCGGCGCACGGCGAAAAACACAAGCCTGATTGTTGCTTCCACCCCCTAAACGTAGAACCTTCGGGAAGTGTTCGCGAAGCAACGAAACGATGTGTCCTAACGGATTTCGCGTTCGACAAAGAAAAGCAACTCAATACATCGCAGGCGTTTCTCCTCATGCCGATCCTCTACTCTTTATGACTTTTTTATTTGACTGATGTATAGGGGGGTATGGTATATGATGATTGTACGGGTGGCCCGAAATGACCGTCCGCGACAGTGAGGGCTATGAATAACGAATCTGCACAAGAGCCTCCGGAATGTCCGAAGGCAGCACTGTGCTGTGATCTGCGTTTTGGAAGTCCCACCTGTTCTATTGTGGGTTGATTCTGCTCGCTCTTCACAGCATGAGATCTGTGAATCCGAGCGAGCGAATTTGCCGCCGAAAATAAACGGCCAGACTCACTCCTCCTAACCAAAACCTTGACGACACTGCTCCCGGCGCCGGAGTCGGTCCGGCGACGCCGACACGATACGTGTCTCAAGCTGGAGGAAAATCATGCCGACCAATTGCATTTCCACCGTGCCCCGCATGGGCCTGTACTGCGTCTGGATTGCAACCGGAAATCCGCGTCAGCCCCTGGCCTGCGTCTGGATTGATCCCGAAATGCGCGGTTACGGGTTCGGGTATCTCCAGAAGACGCCAACCAGTTGTGTAGAAAGCTCTAATCTCACAAAAAAGACAGAGATGGGCCGAGATCGGAAGCTCAAACCTCGGCTCGTGAGCTTTCAAGTATCACGGCTATCGGAAACGAACGCAAACAGGGTACGTTGGGTTGCGCTGGTTCTGCTTGCGCTCTCCGTCCTCCTCAATCTGTCATGGGCCGACGTCGGCGGCAGGATTACTGGCGTCGTGACCGATCCTAGTAATGCGTTTGTCTCCGGCGCAACCGTCACTCTCACCAATTCGAGCAATGGAACCAAACAGACTGCAACCACTAACCAGCAGGGGCAATACTCGTTTCCGGTAGTTCCGGTTGGGAATTATCAACTCGAAATCGCCGTTCCCGGATTTGAGACGTATAAGAAGACTGGCATCGGAATCGACGTGAATACCGCACTGGAGATAGACGCCGCACTGAAGATCGAGCAGGGCCAGCAGTCTGTGGACGTCAGTGAGAGTGTCATAACGGTCCAAATGTCCGACACAGAAATTGGCCAGACGATCGCTAGCCAACAAGTCGTCGACGTGCCGCTGAATGGTCGTAGCTACACCGACCTGCTGGCGACCCAAGCTGGCGTTTCCCCGATCACGACCAGCGGTGCCGCCAACAGCACTTCGGGCGGCGGATTTGGCACGGTACCCGTAGCCGGAAATGAAAATACGGGTCAGTTTTCAATCAACGGCCAGCGCGAGTCAGCCAATGAATTCTTCCTGAATGGTGCGAGCGTCCAGGAGACGATCGGTCAGCAGGCGGGCATTATTCCCGACCTTGACTCGATCGCGGAGTTCCGGATCATCAGCAGCAACGCCGATGCCGAGTACGGTGGCTTTAACGGAGGATTGGTAAACGTCGTCACGAAATCCGGCGGGGATCAATACCACGGATCGATATTCGAATTCCTTCGCAACACTGATCTGGATGCGAACGCCTTCTTTTCACCTGCACGTTCTACGTTTCAGCAGAACCAATACGGTGGAACCTTCGGTGGACCGATCAAGAAGGACAAGGCATTTTTCTTTGTCGACTACCAGGGGCAGCGCACGATCCAAGGAATTGAGACCGGAATCGTAAATGTGCCTTCGTTGCTCGACCGCGCCGGCAATTTCTCCGATTCGACCAAAACGTTGACGGGAAAAGTTAATGGCAGTTTTCTTGCCCAGACGCTTTCGAATGATCTTGGCTATACCGTCAATCTTGGCGAGCCTTTTTATACGACGGGTTGCACGACTAACACGCAGTGTGTATTCCCCAACGCGATCATTCCGAAGAAAGCTTTTACAAATCTGCCGGCAGCGAAGATGCTGCAATACATTCCACTGCCAAACATCGGAAGTAATGAGTTTTCTTCCGGTGCCGAGAAGCAGCGAACGGGCGACGACAAGGGGTCGGTGCGCATTGATCTGAATAGCAGCAAATACGGAAATGTCTCCGCTTACTATTTCGTCGATGGCTACACCTTGGATAATCCCTACCCGGTAGGCTTGGGAGGCGCAACTGTTCCTGGTCCGAATGGGGCGTATGATGCCCTCTCGAGTGGAACAGATCAAGTCGCCGTGTTGCGTGACACAAAGACGATCGGTTCGACGATGGTCAATGAAGCGCACATCAGCTATACCCGGCTGAGCAATCTGCTTGGTGTCCCAAAAGGCGGCGTCGGGGTCAGTCTGGCCGACCAAGGTATTTCGAGCGGACCTCAAGGGATCCAACAGGGGTTCCCACAGTATGCCGGGGTGGAGACTCTTTACTTCAACAGTTTCACCGTTGGAACCAATCCTTTCTTCTTGGACCAGGTCAACAACAACTATCAAGCAGGCGACAACTTTTCCAAGGTAAGTGGCAAACACACGCTTAAAGTTGGCGGCCAATACATCGGGTACAAGGTGCTTCAACTTCCAGATCTGGTCGCCAATGGAACGTATTCGTTTTTTGGTACGGGAACCCAGTCCACCGGAAATGGATACGCTGACTTCTTGCTGGGCATACCGGACTACTACTCGCAGCAATCTTCTCCGCCGTTCCATGAGAGCGCGGCCGATGGAGGCCTTTTTGCCGAAGATAGCTGGCGAATCAAAAGCAATCTCACATTGAACTTTGGCCTGCGCTGGGACTACGTCACTCCCTGGTCCGAGCTGAATCGCCAGATCACGACTATGATTCCTGGCGTGGAGTCGCAGACTTTCCCTGGAGCTCCGCTCGGCTATCTTGTGCCTGGCGATCACCTGCCGAACGGTCAGGCGATTCCCAAAGGAATCGCCCCCACACCGAAAGACAATTTTTCGCCTCGCTTTGGCATCGCCTACTCGCCAAACTGGTCTGACGGTTTGCTGGGTAACCTGACCGGAGGGCCGGGAAGGACAAGTATTCACTTGGGAGGTGGAAGATTCTTTACTTCGCCCGAAGGATTAACTGTCGCCTACCCGACTGGGAATCCACCCTACGGACTCACTTATACGAGCCCGGAGCCGCCGGTTATGGCGACTCCGTTCGTTGGAGCGCTCACTGGAACACAGTACATTCAGCAATTCCCGGTTGATGTTCCTCCTTACACCGTGGCGCCCACCAATCCCGATCCGAATGTGAATTGGTCGCGCTACACGCCGATCAGTGGTGCGGGAAGCGTCTATTACAAGAACAAAACCGCCTACACAATGTCATTGAACTTCACCATCGATCGGCAGATCGGACCGAACATGATGGCGAGCGCCAGCTACATTGGATCGGTAAGCCATCACTTGCTAGCTGTAGTCGGTGCGAATCCAGGCGTTCCTTCTCTGTGCCTCGGCCTCAGCCAGCCGCAAGACGTGGCTCCAGGTTCGCCGACTTGCGGGCCCTTCCTCGAGAACGACGTGTTCACGCGTGCCGATGGAACCGTAGTCAACGGCACTCGGGCGCCGTTCCCGAACACGATCGGCACAGACGCGTGGTACAGAAATATGGGAAACGCCAACTACAACGCACTGCAACTCACTCTGAAACGCACAACCGGGCCTTTGACGCTGCTGGCGAGTTACACCTACGGCAAGTCGCTCGATTGGGCTTCCAGTATTCAGGAGCAGGTCTATCCCTATAACTACCGGATGGAGTACGCACCTTCGGCGTTCGACATTCCGCAAAACTTTGTCCTCAGCTACAACTATGAACTCCCCTTTGCCAAGCTCTCAGGAAGAAATAATCGATGGACCGAGGGATGGGCCTTGTCCGGTATTACTCGCTTTGCCACCGGTTTGCCCGTCACGTTTATGAGCTTTGGCGACAACGCGTTGGTGAATGTCCAGAACAACGGCGTCAATTCGGTCAGCATTGATTTGCCGAACTACACGCCCGGGAATCTCGAGATCAATCACAATCCGCGCAACGGAAAGCCTTACTTCAACACTGCGCTCTTCACTCCGAATGCGCTCGGAACGCAGGGAAATGCCAAGCGCAGGTTTTTCTATGGGCCGGGAATCAACAATTTCGACCTTGCGCTTCACAAGCTGACCAAAATCACAGAAAGCAAGACGCTGGAGTTTCGCTTCGAGGCGTTCAATGCGTTCAACCATGCGCAGTTCTATCCAGACGGCTCCGTCGACGGAGATATAAACGATGCAACGTTCGGAGATGTGCTGAAGGCTGCGCCAGCTCGCATCGGGCAGGTGGCGCTGAAATTCAATTTCTGAACCTTGGGAGAAAAAAATGGCTTGGCATCAGTTCATCGTCTATCTCGGAACCGCGCTCCTGCTGGGGGCGATCATCGGTGCAGAACGGCAGTGGCACCAGAGAATTGCCGGTCTGCGTACGAATGCGCTCGTGTCCGGCGGTGCCGCCATGTTCGTGACTATTTCACATCTGGTGCCGCTGAATCCCACGTCGCTACAGGTGGCTGCCCAGGTAGTCTCTGGGATCGGATTTCTAGGGGCGGGGGTCATCATGCGAGAAGGGCTGAGCATCCGGGGGCTGAACACCGCGGCTACCCTCTGGTGCTCAGCCGCGGTGGGAGCGCTCTGTGGGTTTGGATTTGTTCGCGAGGCGGTGATTGGAGCAGTAGGAGTCATGGGAGCGAATGTCCTGTTGCGTCCACTCGCGCGTAAGATTGACCGCCAACCCAGCCATGCCAGCGACATCGAGACGCGTTATGTAATTCGCTTGGTTTGTCGCGTTGAGGACGAGACCAAGCTACGCGCTCAGCTCATCCACCTGTTACACGCTTTGCCCTTTACACTGCATGCGCTGCGCAGCGAGGACTTGAATGCGAGTGGCAAGGTGGAAGTACGAGCCTCCCTATGCAGTTCGGAGCGCCAAAATGCCATGCTGGAGGACATTGTTCAGCGCTTAGGGCTCGAATCCGGCGTCTCTGCGGTGAGCTGGGAACTCGCTTCGGAGGACGCAGAATGAACGGGCGGGCACAATTCTTTCGAGGCAGTCTCAAAAGATCACCGAAATTGGGATAAGTCACGCCCTAGCGCGGAACCGCGAGGCGTGGCGAGAATCAGTTGTGCCGCCTGCGACGCTGGCTTCGAGCATAGGCCCAACGACACCAGTAATAAAAGACACGAGTTCCTCATTTCTCCGCCGTTTCGTC
The DNA here is from genome assembly GCA_030038125.1 of Candidatus Sulfotelmatobacter sp. Classification (GTDB taxonomy): domain Bacteria; phylum Acidobacteriota; class Terriglobia; order Terriglobales; family Acidobacteriaceae; genus Sulfotelmatobacter. The sequence goes on along the minus strand of JASHPL010000088.1, from coordinate 8,740 downwards.
TGATAGAACCATTCGCGAGTGGCACCGTAGATTGCCGAACTGATCGTCGAAGCGAGCACGTCGTTCGGTGCTCCGTTCCGAGGGGCACGTTTCGCAAGACCATCGAGCACAACGGTTCGAATCACCCTGGTGAGAGCCGAGTCGAGCAACCGACCAAAAACAGAAATTCATCAGTCTTGAATCTTGGTCCCGATCGGCCTGGGGGCGTGCAGAGTCTGGCAGCTAGACTTACCAGTCTAACTTGCCAGTTTATCTGTTTATGTGTTATTCTAGGATCCGATGGCGAGAAAGAGCCTTGAGGCTTCGGTTGCCGATTTAATGCAAGCTGTGGGTCTTCTGGTGCGCCGGATTCGCGCCGCGGCCGCCTCGCACGAACTCTCTCTCACGGAGTCCATGGTGCTCGGTCGCCTGGCAAGGCAAGGACCGGCCACCACCGCCGATCTGGCTCGTGCCGAGAGTATGAAACCGCAGTCCATGGGAACCACGATTGCGACGCTCGAAGAGATGGGGCTGGTCGAACGTAAACCACATCCGACCGACGGGCGCCAGGTCAATATTCAGCTCAGCGCCAAAGGAGTCGCCGTGCGAAACCGCTCCAAGGATGCGAAGCGAACTTGGCTGGCCGAAGCCATCGCGCGGCTCGACGAAAAAGAGCAGGAAAACCTGTTTCAGGCGGGAGAGATCATCAAGCGTCTGGTGGAAAATGAGCGCGAATAGATCACGTGGGCCGGCTGCCAGCACATTGCCAGCCCGTTGGCTCTCTTCTGTTTCGCACGCCTGGCGTGCGCTCCGGCATCCCAACTTCCGGCTTTTCTTCTTTGGGCAGAGTATCTCGGTCGTCGGCACCTGGATGACGAGATTGGCCACCAGTTGGCTGGTCTATCGCCTGACTCATTCCGCCCTGCTGCTCGGCATCGTGAGCTTCGCCGGCCAGATCATTTCATTCCTGATCGGCCCGCTCGCCGGCGTCTTGGTAGAGCGTCTCGACCGCCGCAAGCTGCTCGTCTGGACACAGGCCGCTGCCGCCATCCAATCGCTCGCGATGGCGGCGCTGACACTCGCTCACGTCATTACGCTCTGGGAGATCACCGCGCTGACCGCTCTCCAAGGTTTCATTAACGCCTTCGACATGCCGGGCCGCCAGTCCTTCCTGATTCAGATGGTCGATGATCCGAGCGACCTGAGCAACGCGATTGCCATCAACTCCTCCATGGCCAATGGTGCACGACTGATTGGGCCGGCCATTGCCGGAGTGTTGATTGCAGCGGTTGGCGAAGGCTGGTGCTTCTTGATCGATGGCATGAGCTATTTCGCAGTGGTCGCTTCCTTGTTGCTGATGCAGATCAAGCCCGTGTCCATTTTCCGAACCGCAGACAACGTCCTCGAACAGATGCGCGAAGGATGGGACTACGTCCGGAGCTTTCGCCCCATCCGCAGCATCCTTCTGCTGTTTTCCATCGTCTGCCTGATGGGCTATTCCTATACCGTGCTTCTGCCGATCTTTGCCGCACAGCTCAAGGGCAGTGCGGCGACTCTCGGCTGGCTTACGTCGGCCTCAGGAATCGGGGCCTTGATTTCGGGACTCTCGCTCGCGGCACGCAAATCAGTAATTGGGTTGACGCGCATGGAGCAGATTGGGGTTGCGGTTTTAGGAGTAGCTCTGATTCTGTTCGGAATGTCGCATCGTTTGTGGCTCTCACTGGTACTGATGGTCTTCGTCGGCTTCGGCTTGATGCAGTGTGCTGCCATAAGCAACACCGTGGTCCAATCTCTCGTGCCGGAAGACAAGCGCGCCCGCGTGATGAGCTATTACACGACAGCCTTCTTCGGATCGGCGCCATTCGGTAGTTTGCTGGCCGGTGTCCTGGCCCATCGCATCGGAGCGTCTTACACCGTCATGCTGACCGGGGCTTGCTGCGTCGTGGCTTCGCTGTGGTTCGCTCTAGAACTGCCTAGGATCGGGTCGATCATGCGTCCGATCTATCGGGAGAAGGGGCTACTAGCCCTGACAAATCCGATTTGTGACGAATGCGAGCCGGTGCTATGAGTCCGCGCCGTCGAACGATCGTGCACCGGAGGTGATTCCGTTGACCTGGTACAACTACGTTGCCTGCTTCTTCGCCGGGATGTTTCTTGCCAACGTTGTGCCGCATTTCGTGCATGGAATTTCAGGGGACAGATTTCCGACGCCTTTTGCTCACCCTCCCGGCAAGGGTCTATCCTCGCCCGTACTGAACGTGGTTTGGGCGCTCCTGAATCTGTTTGTCGGCTACGTTCTCGTGCGAATCGGCCGGCTTGCGAGCGGAAATGATCTCGGGCTTTTGGTTTTCTTTTTCGGTATCGCTGTGCACAGTATGGCCTCGAGCCTGCGATTTTCGAAGAAACACTCGATGTAATTCGGCATGCAGGGCTCATCATGCAGTGGGATAAAAACGCAGCGCTGATTGTGATAGACCTGCAAAAGGGGATTGTCAAAGTGCCGACCGCTCATCCCGCAACCGAGATCGTCGCGGGTGGGAGTCATTATCCGATGCGGAAAGGCGAACAAACGCGTCAAGAAATCATTCGCAGGGCTGCGCCGCTGTTCAATCAAAAGGGATATGAGGGCACCGCCCTGTCCGATCTCATGGAGGCCACCGGACTCGAAAAGGGTGGAATCTATCGTTATTTCACCGGCGGGCGCAACTCAAAGCAGAAGGAGTGGTTCTCCAGCGCGGCCGCACCGTTGGCTACGTGGAATGCAATATCACCGACGAGCAAAACCGCTTAATAGCAAAGGCGTCATCGACCTGCATGGTGCTGCGAGGAGAACAAGCATCAAGACGATGACACCGCTGTTCTGTCCTTTTCCTTTCATCTTCTCCTCCAGACTCCCCCGTTCGACATTGTGTGAGCTGACAGGCTGCTTGTGGGTTTTGAGCCATTCCACCAAAGCATTCTGCGACTTTACCAAAGATATGAGACCGAACGGTCTCTTACAACATCCAAGGCTCCGAACACGAAACTGCAGTGAAATTATTTCATCAGCTTGCCTTTTTCATTCGGAGCTGCAAGCCCATATCGTATTGCCGCTTCAAGCGTATCGATGTGTATATCCTTTAGAGCTCTAAACCGAATACAATATCCGGTCACGCTCGCCTTGCCTAGTTTTTTTCCATACGTTTTAGCTAAGTACTTCTTATCCTTGAGACCAAGAATATAGACAGAGATTCCGGTTTTGTCTCCGCTCACACCAATTTGAAAAAACTCTCTACTTTTTCCATTGGCATATTTTATTGTGTGAAATCCATATCCAATCGTAGGGTTGGAAACAGTATGATTTTTGCCGTCTTTACCATCGGAGAACCATAATTTGCATTCTGGTGACACTTGAAGTGTGAGCCGATGCAGCTCTCGCAGATCACTGCGTTTTGGTTCCGGTTGGCTGGTTATATAGTTCTTGATTTGTTCGTGTACGTTCATATGTTCTGCTCCCTGATTGCGCGCACGAGATTATACGACGTTTAATCCTTCTCCCCCTTGCAAGGGCGGGCGGCCCTGACCGTTGAGGTCACTCGACCGCGAGGGCGCCCCGCAAGCCGTTGTTGCGCGGGGCTTTTCACAATTCCCGAAGGTTTCAAATATGCGGAGCGCCGAGAAGCAGGCAGACGGGCTGGAGTACATGCACCCGAAGCCGAGTTCATATTACGGACGTATTGTCGGCAAAGAAGAAACTGACGAAGCGGTTCTCTGACTTCCGGTTTGCTCATCATCCGGGCGGGATGATCTGCACCTCGAACTCTAGACTCCCAGATGCATCTTAAGTTCAACGCCCCCTCAATCCCCTACTCACTCAGTACGAACGTGGCTGACCGAGTATCGCCAGGGCGCCCGTCAGGCCATACCCTCGATCAATCCGCGCAGCACCGTTTCCAAGGCGACATCGCCCTTTGTCGAACCTGCTTGGCCGTGCTCGAATTCGATCCAACCCTCGTTGAAGCCGTCGAGCATGCGAATACGCGGCGTGGGGTTCCTCATGCCCTGCGACTTGAATAGGCTTTCCCACGTCTCGCGAGGCACGGCTTCGGCGTGGACCGGGCGTCCAAGGACCCTGGCGAAGGTGTCGGCGGCTTGGTTCGGCGTGATGCGCCGCGGCGCCTCCAGCTCGACGACGTTATGTCCGAGGCGATCTTCGTGAATCAGCCGCGCTGCGATCCGTCCGATATCGGCCGTCGCGACCATTGGCACCGGCTTGTCCAGCGGCTGCAGGAAGCTTGCAATGATGCCGTGGTCACGCGCCGAAGCGACGTCCCACGCAAAGTTCTCCATGAACCAGGCCGGTCGCAGGAAGGTCACAGGAGGCGTCAATTCGCTGAGCGCCTGCTCCATGAGCGTCCGCTGGGTGAGAAGGTTGGTCTCAGTCGCCTGGGCGCCGATTGTGGAGAGACAGACGATTCTCCGGGGACGCGCTTCTTCGACCGCCGTTGTCACCGCAGTGATGACGGCACGGGCCTCGGGAAAGCCGGGCGCGGGATCGAATTCGGACGGCGGCAGGACGAAAGCGCCATCCGTGTCCTTGAAGGCGGCAGCAAGAGCACTCGCATCCTCCATCTCCGCCAATGCAACTTCGCATCCCTGCTCGGCCCACGCCTTTGCTTTTCCGCCGTCGCGCACAACGGCGCGGACTGGCTGGCCGGCTGCCAAGAGGGTGCGGGCGAGTGCACCGCCGACTTTGCGCGTTATTCCCGTGATTGCGTACATAGAAACCTCCTTGGTAAGCATTCGTGTTACCGGCCTTCGGCCATCCATTTCAGGGTCGCGAGCCACAGATCGTGGCCCCGATGCATCAAGCTCTCGTCCGTCTCGCGGAGATGTGCGGCATTTTTGCCCATCCCGACTTCGTCCGTGACGACGCGGCAGGCATCACCTTCCGGCGTCAGGAACCAGGTGTGATAGAAACTGTTTGCGGCGCTGGGTGTCGTGCCAGGCGCATAGCCATACCAGCCGATCCGCGTGCAGGGCACGAACTCATTGATCTTGCTTTCGAGCGGCAGGCCGAACGTCGTCCATCGGAAGATGGTGCCCTGGGCGAGATGGGTGCCGTCGACGATCCGGATATCCTTCGAATTCGGGTACCACTCCGGCCATTTGGTTGCATCGACGATGTGCTGCCAGACACGCTCGCTCGGCGCGTCTATGAGAAGTTCGTTATGCGAGAACAGATCGGCCTTGGCGGGGTCGAACCCGTCAGGCCAGTGGATCTCAGGCGCGCGATGCGCCAGATCGTCTTTCATGGTCATAATGGTCTTCCTTTCGGCTTGGGTTTGGGTGGTCTGGCTCCAAAGCCGGCTCGTCCGCAGTCAGCAATCCCGCGGCAACCGGCAGCACTCGCAGAGATCAATCTTTCGGGTCTTCACTTCGGCACCTCCCCGGAAAGCTCCCGTGATTCTCTACTTGCTTGTTCACCTGCGTGATAAACGAAGATCCCAGTTACCGACTAATTGGGAGTTAGGGGCGGTGTTTGGACGAATCGCCAGGCCGAGGTCGCGCTCCATCCGCCGATACCAGGTGTCGTCGTCCGCGCCATTCAACGCTACTCACTCCTCGTCGGTCATGGACCTTGGATATCCGCGATCGCTGTTTTCACCGAGCTGTCGGAGTCGACATCCATTGCTGAGATCTTGACCGGGAGTCCGTCCTTCGCGGCCTTTTCTCCGAGCTCTGGCGAGAGGGAGGGGTCACGCATCGTGGCGAACACTTTGTGCCCTGCCTGCCTAAGAGCCAGCGCCACTGCGAAACCAATTCCTGTACTTGTCCCCGTTATGACTACATTCGCCATGTTAAAGCCCTCGTCGTTCTGTGGCGCAAGCGTTGCCACACTGCAGTAGATGGTTTGCTCCCTCATACGGATCATGCATAATGGTCATAGTCTCTATGCGTCTGGAGAAACTGCGTCAAGTCGATTTGAACCTGTTGATCATCTTTGCGGTGATCGCCGAGGAAAAGAGCGTCACCAAAGCGTCCGCCAGGCTGTTGCTCAGTCAACCGGCCGTCAGCCGCGCTCTTCAGCGTGCGCGTTCCACGTTTCAGGACGACTTGGTGATTCGCTCGTCTTCAGGATTTGAACTGACGTTGCGAGGGCGCAAGATTCTCCAGGAACTGGAACAGGTTCTTCCTAGAATAGAAGGCCTGGTTGTGCCAAGCGTCTTCGATCCGAAAAGGGAGCGGAGCAATTTCCGCATCTCTGGCCCGGACAATGTTTGTATGGCGCTGCTACCCCAGTTGTGCCGCCGCTATGCGACCGAACGGTATAACGTGAACTTTGATTTCCTGCCGTGGCAAGCTGAGGTTGTGGAGCTTGTGGAAAGCGGAAAGCTCGACCTCATTCTCCACATTGACGACGGCTTGTTGCCCTCTCATCTGAGTTCGGAGAAGCTTTACCGCGAGGATTGGATCTGCGCTGTCGCCCGCCAGAGCAAGGTTGGCGATCGCCTAACGCTGAAGCAGTACCTGGCGGCGGAGCACCTTACTGTCACCACTCTTCCCAGCGTTCAGAACATCCCGGACAAGCAACTCGCTGCGTTGGGTGCAAAGCGCCGGTCCTCTGTACGCATGCCGTATTTTGGCGCGGCGCTTAGTTGCCTTCCTGGCACGGAACTTGTCCTTACTCTCACCAATGGCATGAGACAGATGGTGGAAAGGAATTCCACCGTGCGGCTTGTGGAAGCACCGCGCGAGTTGCGTCCATTTCATTTCTTAATGGTTTGGCACCCGAGACTCACAGCGGACGCGCGGCATACATGGCTTCGCGAGACGTTGCGCCAGGCTGTTCATCCGGGCGCCACTAGCCGAAGCTAATACCGCATGGAAACGGCATGGAGAGGTTCGTAACCTATTGAAAGAATGGCTCCTCAGGTAGGATTCGAACCTACAACCCTCCGGTTAAACAGTTGCGGGGCTCCCTTTTGCGATAGATAACGAGCAATTGCTACCGCGCTGAAATGCCACGCTATTTCACGAATTCGCACTCTGTGCTCTCTACTGCCATTTGCTACCTTTATTGATCGGGAGGGGGCACAAAAGTGGGCACAATCTCGCAGGAGAATCTGAGCGTCTGTCACCCGCACAGAATCCTATATGGCCGCAAGGTTGATACATGCGGCATAATGCGGCACTTCCGCCTAATGCTTTGGACCGAAGGGGGCAAAAAGGGTGGTCGGCTAGGGTGTGGTACGCTCCATAGAGCGCCTAGAAAAAAATTTTTTGTGACAAGGATCATGCTCACGAGGGGAATTTGAGCGTAATTCAGGATCTAACATCAATTGACTAGCAGCACGCAGTTTCCGGATGGCCGACGATTCTGAAGTTGATGGCGATGAGCGCGTTTCCCAGGACTAATCTGTCCGGTGCCGACTCAAATCCTTGCTCGATGAGCCCGTTGGCCTCAAAGCGGCTGTTGAGCCAAGGGTCACCCCGGCAAGACGACGATTCGGCCAGGTAACGAAAGCACGCTTAAACAAAGCCTCCGCAGTGACATGTTTTCGACCTTTCCGGGATCGAGATGGCCCAAACGGATGTATTTCATAAGGATCTTCCTTCCCATCACACATAGAGTCTTAGCTCAGATTTCATCGTCTTACGCAAAACCGGGCGCCGGGAAAACTCATTCCGAGCGCAAAGCTTGCATGACGTCGACGCGGGCGGCGCGTGCCGCCGGGAGCAGCGAAGCGACTACCGCCGCGCCTAACAGCACAAACGCAGAAACGATCGCGGGCCATGCGCCCGGCATTTTTAGATCGCCGAAGTAACTGCCTGTCACGCGCAGAACGACGAGCCCGAACGCCGCGCCGGCCACGACGCCAACGGCAGCCATCACCACGCCTTCGGTAACAACACTTCTGAGTAGATTTTTCGGCTGAGACCCAAGCGCCAAGCGGATACCGAATTCGCGGGTCCGTGCGCTGACCGAAAACGCCAGCACTCCGGCGACACCGACGATCGCGATGAGCAACGCGACCGCGGCGAACACGCCAAAGACCAGCGAGTTCAAGCGATCTGGAGCCAACACCTTCGCGCGAATGTCTTCCAGCGTTGCGGCGTTCTCCACTGGTTCATCAGCGGCCATATCCCGAATAATTTTCGTGACTGGCGTCACTAGCGAATAAGGACTTCCCGTGGTGTGGATGAAGATGTGACCGCCGAACATACCGCCGTCTGCCAATGCGCCATAAATGGTGGCGGTCGGCACCGGGACGATGTGTTCGTCGTCCATGTCGGCGGCGACCCCAATAATTCGGTGCGGCGACGTAAGTCGCGCCTTTTCGGCGGCAGTGCCGGTAGCGAATTCGAGCACGGGATCGGTCCAATACACATGCCGATTGATCGGATCCTGACCGGGAAACATCTGCCGCGCTAGAGTCGCGCTAACGATCACGACCGGCTCTGCGTTCTGGTCGTCGAGCGCGTTGAAGTCTCGCCCGGCAATGATAGGAACGCCGAGCGAGGTGAAAAAGCCGGGAGAAATCGTGCGCCACAGCGCGCGAGGATCGTCTTTATCATGGACGTGACCATCACCAGAAAATTGCAGGCCCACGTCGAAGCCGCCGCCGGCATCCCGCCAAGGAGCGATCATGCCGACAGCCGTGTCGGTAACTCCCGGCAGCGCATCGATTTGACGCACCGACTCCTTATAAAAATCGACGACTTGCTGCGGCGTTCTTCCATCGGACGGCGCCGGAACGTCGACGACCAGGACGCGGCG
>JASHPL010000087.1 GCA_030038125.1 Candidatus Sulfotelmatobacter sp. | reverse complement strand
ATGCGTTTGTGTCCGCGGAACTGACGGCGCGCTTCTTCGAGGTAATGACTGGCAACATCGAGGGACATAGCCTTCCTCCACGATTAGATGTTCGACGTGGCTGGCGGAACGATCGGGTAAGGTGCTAACGGCGCAGTCCGGCGCAGATCGAGCTCCAACTCAAACCCACCCACGAATTTCGCGAAAAGATTGTAAAGCAGCGAGCCAATGGCGCCGGTGAGGAATCCAATTATGCCGTACGCAATCGGCATTGCCACCGCGAACACGATGCCGAAGACTCCCGCAAATGGGGCTTTGCTTTGGCCCACTAACGTTCCAAGCAAGCCAAACAACAGAAAAAGTGGGGCGAAGATCAGCCCCATACAGCCATAAATCAGGCCCATGATTTTGGCAACCGACAGCACTCCTACAGACTTGATGATATGCATAACTATCTCCGTCAAGCGCGTCTCCACATCAGCGGAACTCTTCGGCCAATCCTTCGTCGGCGAACCGAACCGGGCAGTGTACTACCGCTGCCCCAGAATTTGTCACTGCACTGTTATCGATATGACGGCCGCCGGTATTTCCGCTGTTTCTCCCCCAGCACTCGACAAAAAACAAATTCTCAATCCCGTAGAATTCTATTGACACTTCTTTCATCCTGCCGCAATATCTTGAGCTGTGGGGCTTCCGCCTACAAAATGTGGTGGGTGCTCTCCGGTGTAGGGCCCTCAGTAAACCTTATCAAGGGAAAGAATCGTTCACGGAGGAACCTCATGGCAACGAAGAAGAAAGCAAAAAAGAAAAAACACTAACCGTTGGCGGGACCAGTTCTCGCATCGACTGAAGTTTTCATGGCCTCTCCAGAGAAGTACCTCTCGAGAGGCTTTTGCTTTGGTGAAAGGCTGCAAGAGAAACCTGGATCTGTGCGCACCACCGTGGGAATGTAAAATGGTGCGGAAATTCTGACGAGCAGCGCGCAATCTGTGTCAGAATGGGGCTTGTTGCCGCCAGATAACAATGATGGCCAGGAAGAAGAATTCAAATCGGCATAAGTCTGAGGAAGTCCTCATTCCCGACAAGCTCTATTTCCGCATCGGGGAAGTCGCGACACTGTGCCGCCTGCCGGCTTATGTGCTGCGCTTCTGGGAATCCGAGTTCCCGCAGTTGAAACCGGTAAAGAGCAGCACCGGCCAACGCATGTACCGCAAACGCGACGTCGAGAGCGTCCTGCGGATCAAGCAATTGCTCTACGAGCAGGGATTCACGATTGCGGGCGCTCGACTGCAGTTGCGCTCGGAAGGGAAGCCCGATAAAACACAATCCGCAATTCCGTTTCCTTCTCAAGCGTCCTCCGAGATCCAGCAGATCCGCCGGGGTCTGCGCGAAATTCTGAATCTGCTAAGTTCGCGCAAAACAGGATAGCTGCGCTCGAATTCTGCCGCCTATGTTTCCGCCCAATTCGTACGCTCGACGATTGTCGGCGGTTCATACGTCTTGCCTCGGGCCAATCTTCGCTCTTCGCGCCGCGTCGTCCACAACAGCACCGGACCTAAGACCGCCGGCAGGATGCGAGCGATCGCGCCAGATTCGTGCTTGAACTCTTCCCGCAAGGCCCGAATTTGCTGGCTGACTTCGCGATCTACCCGGCTGAATTGGCGTTCCATTGCCCACAACGCCGAACTGTAGACTCCGCCGAGGCGCTGCATTTCGTGCCCGTAACGTTCCCGCACACGCGCGTCCGGCCAATCTTTGTAGCGCTTCCAGCCAGCCAGCAAAGTTCGGGCAATGCGGTACAGGCTGGGGCCATTGATTTCGAAATCCCGCCAGAACGCCCAATCCAGAAATCGTTTCGAATCTTCGCGGGAAATTGCCGCGTGCCTGAAATTGAACTTGAACTGCCCGTGAATATCAGCGAAATCAACCTCGCCTAGCAGCCGGTCCTCGGCGGCCATCTGCTCGTACAAAGGCGTTCCGGGAGCGGGTGTGTACAGCATGAACTGATGAAAGTCGGTATTGTGCGAGACCGCGTGTTCAATTTCCCCGACGATATTTTCCGGTGTGTGGTGCTCCAATCCAATAATCGTCGACCCTTGCACGCGAATGCCATGCTCGCGCAATTCGCGCGTCAGCTGGCGGGTGTCGGACCCCTGCAACTTGTTGTATCCGGCCCGTGGGGATTCCAGGCCCATCCACAGCCATGTGATTCCCAGATCCACCAGCTCCTGCATGCTGTACTGGCGAATCGCGTTGGCCGATGCGAAGACCGACATCGTCCACCTCTTCTCTGCTTCTTGCATGCGCGCCAGCAAACCCAGCGCCCGCTTCCGGTGCAGGAGGAAGTTTTCGTCCATGATGAAAAACGAATGAACTCCCAGCTCTGTTTCCATCTGCTGCATGACTTCGAAGAGTTCGTCGCCGCTTTCGAAGAAGTTGACGAATTTTCCCTTTCCGCCGAAGAATGCCGAAGTCGTGCAGAAATTGCATCCCATGGGACAACCCACCGAAGGAATAATCGTCGCGGCCGTGGTTCCTCTGCGCTCGGGCAAGCGAATTCCCATGATGCGCGTGCGCATACCGGAAATAATCGCGGGATGACGAATCGGGGCATGTTCCGCTTCGCCTAAATAGCGGCGCATCCACGAAATGCCTTCACCGCGAACAATGAAGTCGGCGTCGATCTGCGATTCGATTCCGGGAATCGCCGCCACGTGGCCGCCGACAATAATCACCGATTGCGGCGAGAGTCTGCGCGTCAGGCGGCACATTTCCCGTACCTTCGCGATATTTACGATGATCGACGAGATGCCAACGATGTCGTATGGATGCGCCTTCAGCTCGCGCGCGAATCTTTCTCTGCTAGGAAATTCCAGTACCGTGCAAGGAGCGGAGATATTCGCCTGAATCAGCATGATGCCCCAGGAGCGGTGAAACATGCGCAGCGAAAATGCGCCTTGGGCTCGCGTCACCTGATTGTGATAGAGCTCCATCGGATTGATGGAGCGGCTGCCGAACTCGTCGTCTCGGGCGTAGGGGCCGAAAACAGAGCTCAGCAGTACTCGGGCTCGATTTCCTTTTGGGTGAATTTCAAGGTTTCCAGACAGATCGCGCTGGAGGCCGTTCGGGGTACTGGCGTGAGTTTCCACTGCTGGTTCTCATCCGTTTCTCCCACAAAGCCGTTGCATGCATGGTACGCCCGCCTTTATCATTCGCAACTTCAGCGTTCGAGAAAACACAAAAAAATTACAAAACAGAAATTCAGATTGAGAATCCGGATGTCTCAAGAGAAAATGCAGTGCGGCATTCTGAAAGTTTGACACCGGGGTTGAAGGAAGCTTGCCATCTGACCTAGAATTTTGTCCCCATGGCGCAATCGTTACAAGTCGAGCGATTAGACCACGGAGTGCTCAGCTTCCACGGTCCTTTGACGATAGAGAATGTGGCTCCGTTTCTGAACGCCGTCCGTCGCGAAGGCGCCCCAACCATGATTCTCGATTTCACCGGAGTTCCCTACCTCGACTCCTCCGGTCTGGGATCTCTGGTCAGCGCCTATATATCCTGCGCCAAAGCCGGACGGCGCGTAGCCCTCACCGGCGTCAATCAGCGGGTGCGAAAAGTTTTCGAGATTACCAAGGTCGAGCAGATCTTTCTGATGTTTCCCACTCTGTCCGATGCCCTCGAAGCCTTCACCAACGCTGGTTCGGCCTGAGGACTGCTAGTCCCTCCTCAATCACTTAGAGCGGGGGTGTCCCAAGTCTCGCTGGCTGTGCGAGAGCGGGAACCCGTTTGCTGGGGTGGGACTGCCTGGTAAGCACGGCGAGGGACATGCTTTTTCCAGAAGCCTGCTAAACGTAATTTTAAGGATCCCCGACTTATTGCTCGTGGTAGTGCGATTCGCATCAGGGGGCGCATTTGTGCATGCCGCAAGGTCTGTAGAATGGATGCCTTCAGACGTCGGCCTCGTACTGGACTTTCCCCACGGGGCGCTTAGGGGTTTGAGGCGCGTTGCGAGCTTGCGTAGGTCTGCTACGCCACGCGGCCACCATCCGGTTTTTTCGCATTCCCGCTGTTGACCGTGTCCAGGCGGATGCGCGTCACCCGGCTCGTCTTTTCCACTAGGTCTTTGCCGAAGTTGGCCAGTTCTCCTGACATCACCGATCCCGCTGCCAGAGCGAATCGCAACGCGTCCGCTTGATCCTCAAAATACAGAACGACTTGTCCCGACATAAATTTCTCCCTGGAGGGCCTCAGCGGTCGGGCCCGGAAAGATCTGGTTCGACGAGCCGTGCTCGTCGCACCCCGTGCTGGTTATCTTTGTCTCAATTTTCAGAGAAGTGCACCGAGCCCTCATAGTGTTTTTCTTGGTTCGCTCGCAATGGGAAGTGCAAGGCAGGAATTCCAGAGAGAATCGCGGCTCCGCATGCTCGACGAGGTACAGAAGGCTATACTGCCGTTCATGCCGATTCTCATCTCGATGCTGCGTGGCGTGAATCTCGGCCCTCACAACCGGATCAAAATGGACGCCCTGCGCTCTCTCTACGAATCGCTTGACTTCCAGAATCCGCGAACCTACGTACAGAGCGGCAACGTGATTTTTCGCAGTAAAGAAAAGAACCCGGCCCCGGTCGCAAAGAAAATACAAAACGCCATCGCAGAGAAATTCGGCTTTCGTCCGGAAGTGATCCTCCGAACCACAAAAGAGCTGAGAAAAGCGATTGATGCCAACCCGTTCTCGGCTCGACATGACGTGAACCCTGCCCAATTGCTGATTACGTTCCTGGCCGCTGAGCCCGGCCCGGAAGCCCACACCACGCTGCGCAATCTCAAAATCCAGCGCGAGGAGCTGCATCTGATCGGCCGCGAACTCTACATTTATTTTCCTGACGGCATCGGCAAATCGAAGGTGCCCTGGTCTTCGGTGGAAAAGCTGCTGAAAGTGACTGGCACGGCCCGCAATCTCAACAGTGCAGTCAACATGCTCGAGATCGCGCAGGAACTGGAATTGTCGCACTGACGTCGCTGCACCGCCCAAATGCCGTGTCTCCAGCTCGCGCAACTTGCGTATACTTTCGCCTTCATGCAAACAGCTTCCCGCCACAGATCGTTGCTCGCTGTCCTGATCTTACTTGCCATTGCCTTCAACACGGCCCAGGCCGCTTCTTATCGCTATTTTCGCGTCGGCAACAAAGTCGATGTCCAAACGAAGGCTTCAGCCGGCATTGCGTTGATGGGCGGCGGCAAGGACCTGGACGCCGCTTTTGAGTGGTTATGCAACCAGGGAAATCACGGAGATTTTTTGGTTCTGCGCGCCACGGGCAACGACGACTACAACTCTTACATAAACGGCTTGTGCAAGATGAATTCTGTCGCTACGTTGATCCTTTCTGACCGGCAGTCAGCACAAGATCCCAGAGTGGCCGAGATCATTCGTAATGCCACCGTGGTTTTTATCGCCGGAGGAGATCAGTCGAATTACATTCGCGGATGGCAGGATACTCCCGTCCAGGATGCCCTCAATGCCAATGTCGCGCTGGGCAAGCCAATTGGAGGCACCAGCGCCGGTTTAGCGGTCTTGGGTGAGTTCGTCTATGCGTCTTTGGAAGACCAACCGGATGGTCCCGACTTGGCCTCAACCGATGTTCTTCCTAATCCCTACTTTGACCGCGTCACGCTGGTTCGAAATTTCCTGAAGGTCCCTGGTCTCAATAATCTGTTGACGGATTCGCATTTCGCCAAGCGGGACCGCATGGGACGCAGTCTCGTTTTCCTGGCGCGCATCATGCAGGATGGTTGGTCGCTGCACCCTCGAGAAGTGGCCATCGATGAAAAATCCGCGGTACTCGTCGATGCGGATGGGCAAGCCACAGTCGTCGGCAGCGGAAAAGGAGCATATTTCCTCCATCCCACCGAGCCGCCGGAAACTTGTAAAGAGTCAACGCCTCTTACATTCAAGAACATCGATGTTTATCGAGTGTCGACCGGTGGACATTTCGACTTTCTCTCTTGGAAGGGCGACGGCGGTGTGGCTTATCGGCTTTCGGTCGATGCCGGAAAAATTCACAGCACGCAGCCGAACGGTTCTGTGTACTGATTGTTTTTTAAAGCGAATCTAGAGCTGCTGCATCCCATGCTTTGGCAGGAGACATTCGTCAAAGTAGGGACAGCCGCCCTCATGCGCTGTTCTGAGCGAGTGAAGCGAATCGAATCGGTCCCGCGGAGCGAAGCTCCGCAGCATCACCGCCCCCCTCGCCGTCGTCGGATGCCCTTTTCCCCCATTTACATTTACAATTCTTCGTTCCGGCAACGGGCCGGCGAGAATTTCCACTGCCTTCTAAGGATCCAATCTCCGTCGCCGTGGTGGGCGCAGGCGTCTTTGGGCGGAATCATGCCCGAATCTACAGAGAACTCGAAGAACAGGGAGAAGGCGTTCGTCTGCTGGGCGTCGTCGACCCCGATGTCGCGCGCGCCGATGCTGTGGCCCGCGAATTCGAGTGCAAGGCCTTCGGTTCCGTCCACCAGATCATCACCACGCACAGCGAATTGCAGGCGGCATCGGTTGCTGTTCCTACCGTTCATCATCTGGCGGTAGCCCGCGATCTGATGAAGGCGGGCGTCGACGTTCTGATTGAAAAGCCGCTCGCCTCCACACTGCATGAAGCCGATGAACTGGTTTCCCTTGCCGCCGCGCACAAACGGGTGGCCCAGGTCGGGCATCTCGAGCGTTTCAATCCGGCGGTGCGAGCCACGCTTCCGATTCTCACCCAGCCGATGTTTTTCGAAGTGCACCGGCTCAGCGTTTTCACGCCGCGGTCGCTCGATGTCGATGTCGTCCTCGACCTCATGATCCACGATCTCGACATCGTGCTCACCTTTGCCAAATCGCCCGTGAAAGAAGTGCGGGCGGTCGGGCTGCCGATCTTGTCAGGCAAAGTGGATATCGCCAACGTGCGTTTAGAGCTTCAGTCGGGCTGCATTGCCAACTTCACCGCCAGCCGCGTTTCTACCGAGCGCGTCCGCAAGTTGCGGTTCTTTCAGCCGCGGCAATACATTTCTGTCGATTACGGGCGGCAGGAGGTTCTCGTCTTCACCGTCGGCGACGACCAGCAACCCGCAGCCATGCCCTCGGTGAACCCCCAAATTGGGGTGAGCAAACCGCCCGTGGCTTCCGAGGAACCGCTGCACGCCGAACTCAAATCGTTCTTGCGAAGTGTGCGCCAACGCTCCACTCCCGAGGTCCCGCTTGAGGATGGCCGCCAAGCGCTCGCTTTAGCCCTCAAAATCATTTCGGCGATCCGCGATCACAGCAAAAAGATCAATATTGCTGGCATGGCCAAAGTCAAGAATTGATTCAATCTTCCTTTTTCGTTTTACATTTGTTTACACACCGAAGTCATCTGTATTTGTCTGCGCAAAATTCCGCGAAAGATGCGAAAATATCAGTAACTTGGCGGGTGTACGTCGCAGGGGCATCACCCCACGAAGGCCGGTGCAACGCGCGGTGGGCTTTTCGTGTCTAATCTGCAGGTTTGATTCGCCAAGTCCTATGTCGGCTACAGCATGCCCATAACCCAGATTCCATTTCAGGATCCGGTCGCCCCGCCGGAGAAGCCTCAGCCCGAGCAACTGGGACTCTATGACGCCCGCGATTGGGAAACCGCGTATCGCGACTGGGAAGACCGCGTTCCCCACCTGCTCATCCAGTTGCAGGATGATCT
Source organism: Candidatus Sulfotelmatobacter sp. (assembly GCA_030038125.1). Taxonomy (GTDB): domain Bacteria; phylum Acidobacteriota; class Terriglobia; order Terriglobales; family Acidobacteriaceae; genus Sulfotelmatobacter. The sequence goes on along the minus strand of JASHPL010000087.1, from coordinate 22,302 downwards.
GGCGCGCTCCCGCAAGCGCGAAGCCTTATGGATTTCGATCATCTTTCACCTGGTGCTGGTTATTGTGCTTTGGAACCTGAACCTGATCCAGAAATACATTCCTTGGCACAGGCCAGTGGTTGTGGCCTTAAGTCCCGATCGCGACAAAAACGTGACCTTTCTGACTTTGCCTCCCGATGCGCAGAAAATCCCGCACAAACCCAGCACCAACGTTCTTTCCGACAAAGATCGTATGGCGATGTCGCGGCACCCGCAGCTGGATCCCAAAGAATTGCGAAAGGTTCTGGCGACTCCGCCTCCCGGCACCCCCGGGATGACAGCCCCAAAAGCGCCTCCAATAGCAGCTCAATCGCCCGCCGTGGCGCAGAATCAACCGCCGAGCCAGCAGCAGGGCCAGCAATCTGCGCGTCCTCAGTTCGACAGCAATCAGGCGGCTCAGTTGCAAATGCCAGCCCGGCCCAATGCCGACAATGTTTTCAATAAGTATGCGGCCGGAATGAGTGCTGGCTCCGCGATTCAGCAGGCCGCCCAGGCAGCCGCCGCAAATCGCGCCGGAGGCGGTGGCCAGGGTGGCGATTTCGGCCTCGGTACCGGCGCTCGTGGACGCCAACTCGGCGCGCTCGACATCCTCAGCGATACCCAAGGCGTCGATTTTGGCCCCTATCTCCAGCGCATTTTGGAGGATGTCCGCCGCAACTGGTACCTCGCTATCCCGGAATCCGCCGAGATGAAGAAAGGGAAGCTCGCCATCGAGTTTGCCATCACCAAAGATGGAAGCATCGCCGATATGCGGCTGTTCGTAACCTCCGGTGACGCCGCTCTCGATCGTGCCGCCTGGATCGGCATTACTGCCTCAAATCCCTTCCCGCCGCTGCCCACCGAATTTAACGGACCTTATCTCGCGCTCCGCTTCCGTTTCTACTACAACCCGGATAAGGGCGATATCGAATAGCGGTTCTCTAACGCTCCCGCTTCTTCTCAATTGTGCTCACCGTCCCTCAGTTTGGGAAGTCGGGGCTAAGGCGGCAAATGAAACGCCCGGGAGTGAAACTCCATCACCTCGTCGAAGTGCGATAAAAAATATCCAATGCTGTGATCCCCAGGATATGGACGGTATTCGTGGGGCACGCGCTCTCGGTCGAGTTCCTCATTCAGTTCTCCCGCTCCTTTTTCGAATCCGTAATTGTCTTCTTGCCCGCAGTTGAAATAGATCGCCACCTTCCGCACTTCCACGGCATTCTTCCTGGCCAGCAAGAATGGATTGTTCGCATCCCAGTGAAGACTGTTGATCGGATCGCCAAAGACCGCCGCCATCACCCTCGCCAACGGATACCCAGACCGCATCGCCGCGTCCAATTGCTGCGGCGTGTCCGTAATGAGCGCCGCACCCTGTGCGCTCACCGCAGAGAAAAGCTGAGGATCGGCGAATGCAAACCGCAGCGCTCCGTACCCTCCCATCGAAATGCCGCTGATGGCGCGCCCTGCGCGGCCTGGCACGATTCGGTACTTGCTCTCGATATAAGGCAGGAATTCACGCAGAAAAAAGTCGTTGTAGCGGAAGGAACCGTTCGCCGAGTTGATATAGAAACTGCGCCAGCCCTCTGGGGCCACAATCAGGTAATCGCCTATCTTGTGCTGATGGCGGAGGTCGTCGATCAACGTCCATCCGCCGCTATTGAACAGCGTTTGCTCGTTATCGCCCAGGCCATGCAGAAAATACAGCACGGGGTAGCGCCTCGCCGGATGTTGCGCCGCACTCCCGTCGTAGCCCTCCGGCAAATAGACGCAGTAATGCACGAGGCGCTTCAGAATATGACTGTTGAGTGCATTGCAGTCGATCCGGCTCTGTGCGAATCCCGAATTGCCGGCGAATAGAGCAAATGAGAGCAGCGAAATGAGAAACGGGAAGCGAACGTTCGATGGCATGCGAAAACTATTCGTAGCGCAGCGCCTGCACCGGATCGAGTTTCGCCGCGCGTTCCGCAGGATACAAACCCGAAACCAGGCTCACTCCAAAAGCAAAAACCACGGCAAATACCGCCAGCCACCACGGCACCGCCCAGAAGTGTTCCGGAGGAATCGATTGGCTCTTCAGATAAATATTTGTGCCGAAATTGATGATCTGCCCGATCGCCCATCCAAACCCCACGCCGACGATTCCGCCCAGAATGCCCATGGCTCCAGCTTCGGCGAAGAAAAGTTTCCGCACATCGCCATCGCTGGCTCCGATCGCCTTCATGATTCCGATCTCGCGTCGCCGTTCCAGAATCGCCATCACCAGGGTATTGACGATCCCGATCGAAGCGACCGTCAGCGCCAGACTGCCAAAGATTCCCAGAAACGCAAACAGCACTTTAAATACCTGCTGCAAGCTGCGACTCGCGTCGAGAATCGAGAAGGTCGTAAACCCCATTTTCTTGATCGACCCCTCCACCGCTTGCACCTCCGACGGATCTTTCACTCTCACACTGATCGAGGAGTACACCGGCTGATCGCCCGCGTGGGAAATCTCCCGCAGGTCGGTCGGTTGCATCACGTGCAAGCTCTCCGCCAATCTCAACGGCAGAAAAACCTTCGCCCGCATCGGACCCCGCATGGTCTCCGGATCGAGATCGGAAACGCCAACAATCTTCAGCTTCTGCTCGCGTGACACAACCGAATAGGCTGCGCCAGCGAAATTGTCATCACCCGACCCCGCATCGGCCGGCCGCAGTGGAACCGGCTGCCCTTGCGCTGCTTCTCGCTGCGCGTAACGCATTACCAGTTCCTTGCCCAGCAAAGGCTTGGCCAGGTCTCCGACATTCGGTTCGGGTGCTCCCAGGGGCGGTGTTTGGCCCAACAATTCTTCGGCGAATGATTTCTGCAGAATTACTTCCGGCGCGGTTTCTGACGAGAAAAAGCTGCCTTTCATTCCGTCGAACGCATCATTGGATTTTGCCGATTCCGGCAGAGCCGAAACCATGGTCAGATGTGGTTTGTCTTCAAAACGCAATTCCGTGGCGAAACGAATGTCCGGATAAGCTTCCAGTACATGCGGCAGCTTTTCGATTTCTGTGCGCGCCGGCTCGTCTAATACACGGCTTTCGCCGGGACTCGGTCCGTTCCGCTGTTCCTCGCGTCCCATGCCGCGCATCTCTCGCCGCGAAGTCACGACGATCGTATCGAACAATCCTGATTTCGCCAGTCGCCGCGAAAACATCGCCTGCAATCCCGTGCCCAGCGAGAGCATAGCGACCAGCGACGCAACTCCCACCGAGATTCCAACCGTAGTCAGCGAATTTCGCAGCAGCGATTCCCGCAAATTACGCAGCGCGAGTTCGCTGAGATCAGAAACTTTCACGAATGTACCTCTCGCAATTCAAAATGTAGGGGCCGCCCTCGCCCGCGGTCCCCCCAGCCGCGCGTTTTTCGCTGGATGGGGTCCGCACTATACGTTCGGGCGGTCATCCGTCAGTTTTCCATCCGCCAGAAAAATCATGCGCTGCGCGTAACGTTCTGCCAAAGGTCGCTCGTGTGTAACCATCACCACCGTCATTCCCAGTTGTTGATTGAACTCGCGCACCAAGTCCATGATTTCGGTTCCGGTATGGCTGTCGAGATTGCCCGTCGGTTCGTCCGCCAACAGAAGTTTCGGACGATTGATTAACGCCCGCGCCAACGCTGCCCGCTGCTGTTCGCCGCCGGAAAGTTCGCTCGGACGATGATTCATGCGCGCCCGCAGCCCAACCCGATCCAGCGCTTCCCGCGCCAGTTCTTCGCGCCGGCCGCGTTCGACCTCCGCAAAGCGCAATGGAAGTTCGACATTTTCCGCCAGCGTCATGCTGGCGATCAGATTGAACGACTGAAAAACCATTCCCACCACATGCAGCCGATACTTCGCCAACTCCTCACGCGAGAGCTTGGCCAGATCGCGATTCTGCACGATGACGCTGCCCGATGTAGGGCGATCCAATCCCGCAATCAGATTCAGCATCGAGGATTTGCCCGAGCCCGAACTTCCCAGCAGGGCCACAAACTCGCCCGCTTGCACTTCCAGTGAGATTCCGTCCACCGCGCGGATCACCGTTTCCCCCATGCGGTAATAACGGGAGAGATTCTCGCTGCGGATCGCAACCGTTTCGCGCGCTGCAGATACGATGGAACCAATGCTCATAACGTCAGCGCATCTCTCCTCGCAGCACGCGCAATGCGTCTCCCGCTTTCACGTCGCCGTTCTTTCCGTTGCCTTGCGTGCCATTCCCGCCAACCGCAACAGCGTCGCCTTCTCCCGGAGCGAGAAACAGATTCTCTTCCACACCATGCTGGCGAGTGTAAAGGTCGTAATATCGCCCCCGCGCGGCGTACAACTGCGCATGCGTGCCCCGCTCCACAATTCGCCCTTGCTCCATCACCAGGATCTGATCGGCGCGGCGAATAGTGGAGAGGCGGTGTGCAATCACGAATGTGGTTCTTCCCTGCATCAGGTAAGAAAGCCCCTGCTGAATCATTTGCTCGGACTCCGAGTCGAGGCTGGAAGTTGCTTCGTCAAGAATCAGAATGCGCGGCTCGGCAAGAATCGCTCGAGCGATCGAAATCCGTTGCCGCTGGCCGCCCGATAATTTCACGCCGCGCTCGCCTACAATCGTTTCATACTTGTCGGCAAACGATTCGGCAAACTCGTCCACACGCGCGATGCGGCAGGCGCGCAGCATTTCTTCTTCGCTGGCATCCGGCCGCGAAAAACAAACGTTCTCTCGGATTGTTCCGTCGAACAAGAACGACTCCTGCAGCACGACGCCCAACCGCGTGCGGTAAGAATCGAGGCGCACGGTGCTCAAATCCGTTCCATCGACATAAACTGCTCCCTTTGTGGGCACGTAGAACGCCGATACCAGTCCGATGGTCGTCGATTTTCCAGATCCCGACGATCCCACCAGCGCTGTAATCGTCCCCGGCTCCGCGCGAAACGAAATGTTGTGCAGAACCTCGTACGTTCCGTCATAGCTGAAGCTCACATCGTCGAACTCAACTGTGCCGATCACATCGGGAAGCGCAACTGTCCGCCTCGGATCGTGATGCTCCGGCCGCTCCCGCATGATCTCCTGTGTCCGCTCCAGGCCGGCGAGCGCCTCAGTCAATTGAGTGCCGATCGCTACCACTTGCATAATGGGTGCTACGAGAAACACCAGCAAAAAGTTGTAAGAAAAATAGCTACCGGCCGTGAGCCGGTTGGTTTCCATCTCATGTCCGCCCACCCACATCGTAGCCGCGCCAACTACTCCCAGCAGCACGCTCGCCGAAAGGCTCATCAGCGACGTTGCCGTCAGCGTGCGCATAACGTTGTCCAGAAGCCGCCGCACACCGGAGGCAAAAATTCTCTCTTCCCGCTCTTCGGCGTGATATCCCTTGATCACTCGCACTCCGCCGAGCGATTCCGTAAGTCTTCCCGTGACTTCCGCGTTGATTTTGCCGCGCTCGCGGAAAATTGGACGAATCGTGGCGAAGGCGCGATTTAACGCGAATGCAAAGCATCCCAGCGATCCCACGGCGATCAGGGTCAGCGGCGCGCTGATGCGAAGCAACAGAATCAGCGCGATGCAGGCCGCCACCAATCCCCCGGCAAACTCCACCAAACCTGTACCCAGCAGATTGCGCACGCCTTCCACATCGCTCATGATGCGCGACACCAGCGCCCCCGTCTTGTTCGCATCATAAAAAGCGACCGGCAAGCGCGAAATGTGCTTCTGCACTTGCTCGCGCAGTTCGGTAATCAGGCGCTGCGCCGCTTTCGAAAGCAATTGCGTCAGCGAAAAGGAAGTCACGCCCTGCACGACGGTTGCGGCCAATACCGCAAGCACTAACGGCCGCAGCATTCCGGTGTGGTGTTTGGTGACCACGTCATCAATCAGAAATTTTGAGGAATACGGCAGAACGAATCCAGCCAGCCGATTGATAACCATCAAGACGAACCCGACGAAAAGCAGCCCGCGCCGCGGAACCATCAAGTTCCACACTTCCGGCATCACTGCCTTGAGGCGCTGAATTTTCGGCGGTTTCGCTGCTTCTTTCCCTTCAGGGTTCAATTCAGTATTGGACTGCGCTCAATATCGGCTGGGTTCTTAATATTGCATTGTCACACACCCGGCGCGATTGTCGTCCTAAAACAAAAGGCGCGACCTGTAGGCCGCGCCCTCTGGATTTTCCTCTCTATTTTTAGAATAGCAAATCGAAGGGGGTAAACCGGACATTTTTTAAAAAATATATTGCAATTGCTTTCAGCAGCTTACGGGAAATCGCCCTTCAAAACCCCCTTGACAAGATTTTGCCCAATTCATGACGCCGCGCCTCGGTGACAGCCCAGGCGCGCCCGTTGTATGCTCGGGGCGTGTCCCGCCCGTCTTTGCCTCGGCAATCTGCGCCGGACCGTTCGCCGACACTCGGCCTGCTGCTAGGCTTGCTCATCACACTCTCGGCCGTGGTTGCCTACTCCGCCTACATCACTTGGCAGGTGAATGGCTTGCGTAAATTGCAGACCGAACTGGTGGATCGTAGTCGCAAGGATTCGCTGCAGTTGCTCCGCATACAGAACGATCTCAACTCGCTGGCTGTCGCCATGCGCGACATGGTCAGCGGGGACGAACCCTATCCCTTGACGGCGTGGTCGGCGCAATTTCAGCGGATTCATACCGATCTCGATGATGCCATGCGCCTGGAAGCCGGTTTTGCCGCGGCCAGTCGAACTCCGGAGCAAAGCGCGTTTCTGTCGAGCTCGTTCATCCAGTTCTGGAATGCAGTGGATCGCGTCTTCGCCCTCGCCCAGCAGGGCAAACCGAAAGAAGCACGCGAGCAGATTCAACTCTCGTTGCAGGAACGCCAGGCAGCTCTGAGTACAGCCGTAGCCCGCCTGCTTGTGCAGAATACCGAGAACGCCGAGCAGGCCACGCATCAAATTGTGCAGATCTACGATCGCGTGCAGCGCCAGGTTTACGTTTTTCTCGCGGCAACCCTGCTTGCCATCCTGCTGAGCAGTCTCTCTCTCATTCGCTGGAACCGGCGCCTGTTCGCGCGTCTGGAGGAAATTTCCGAGCGCCGCAGCGAACTCGCTCAAAAACTGATCTCCACCCAGGAATCGACCCTGCGCTACATTTCCCGCGAATTGCACGACGAGTTCGGGCAAGTTCTCACTGCCGTCGGTTCCATGCTTCGCCGCGCAGGAACCCACGCGCCTGAAGGATCGTCGCTGCGAGCCGATCTGCAGGAGGTGCTCCAGACGGTGCAGTCGACGTTAGAGAACGTTCGCAGTCTGTCGCAGGCGCTGCATCCGGTGATGCTCGACGAGGCGGGACTGGAAAGCACGCTCGATTGGTACATCCCGACCGTGGAAAGGCAAACTGGGATTACCGTATCCTATGAAAAGCTTGGCCAGCCCTTTACCGTCGATGGAGCTGCCGGCGTTCACATCTACCGCATCTTGCAGGAAGCACTAAACAACGTGGCGCGGCATTCCGGAGCCAAACAGGCGTGGGTGCGCCTGCGCTTTCTGCCCCATGCGCTCGAACTGGAAGTGGAAGATCACGGCGTCGGTTTTGCGGAGAGGCCGGCACGGCAGGGAATTGGTCTGGTGGCCATGCGCGAGCGCTCGGAACTGATGGGTGGTCGGATTATTTTCGATCGTCTGCACGAAGGCGGAACGCGAGTGCATCTGGTGGTTCCCAGAGACAAGGCGGAGTCCTATGGAAAAGAAGATCACAGTCTTGCTCGTGGATGATCACAGCCTGGTTCGCCGGGGTTTCCGGCGCATGCTGGAAGACGAGCCGGATATGCAGGTCGTCGGCGAAGCCGGCGATGGCGAACAGGCCATCAAGCTCGCCCAGGAACTTCACCCCCAGGTAGTCGTCATGGATTGCGCCTTGCCCGGGATGAACGGCCTCGACGCGACGCGCAAAATCCTCGGCCACTCGCCCGAAACCGCAGTTCTCATGCTCAGCATGCACACCGAAAACACATGGGTGCGACAAGCCGTTGAAGCTGGCGCGAAGGGCTACGTTCTGAAAGACGCCATGGATCTGGAATTGGGATCCGCCATTCGCAAAGTGGCCGCCGGCGAGACGGTGTTTGATCCGAAAGTCGAGCAACGGACCGTTCTCAAAGGAGAACGCAGCAACGCACTGACAGCGCGCGAGTTGGAAGTCCTGCAGATGATCGTGGACGGCAAATCGAACAAGGAAATTGCCATCGCTCTCGATCTCAGCGCCAACACGATTGCGGTTCATCGCGCCAACATCATGAACACGCTGGGAATCCACAAAACCGCCGAACTGGTGGTTTATGCGATTCGCGCGGGGCTGGTGAACGTTCCGTGAATCGCAGGTCTTTCCTCTGGGGCATGGCAGGGTTGGCGTCTTCTGCGAAGCTCCTGTCGCCCAGCCTTTTTGCGGCGCAAGCCAATTCGGCCGGCTTAGGATTTCGCCTGACCGATGTCACCGAACAGGCGGGCATCCAATTCCAGCACAACACGGGAGCCTTCGGCGGCAAGTATCTTCCTGAAACCATGGGGTCCGGTTGCGCTTTTCTCGATTACGATTGCGATGGCTGGCAAGACATCCTGTTGATCAACGGCTGCGATTGGCAGGGATACAGGAAAACCCGCACCACGCTCCGCCTCTACCGCAACAATCGCAACGGCACTTTCACGGACGTAACGTTACGAGCCGGCCTCGATCATGAGTTTTACGGAATGGGAGTTGCGGTCGGCGATTACAACAACGATGGCTTTCCTGACATCCTGATCACCTGCGTCGGTCAGAATCACCTCTTTCGAAATACGGGAAGAGGAACGTTTGTTGACGTCACGAATTCGAGCGGACTCGGCAAGCGCGAGGGATTCAGCACGTCGGCGTTGTGGTTTGACTACGATCGCGACGGGCTGCTTGATCTGTTCGTCTGCAATTATGTGAAATGGTCGCCGGAGCACGACATCTTTTGCAGCCTCGACGGAAAACACAAATCGTATTGCACGCCCGAAGCCTACCGCGGCGAAACGTGCTGGCTCTTCCACAATCGCGGCGATGGCACATTCGAGGACGTCACGGCTTCCAGCGGCATTTTTGACAGCAGTTGCAAGTCGCTGGGCGTTGCCTTGCTCGACGATAACCAGGATGGCTGGCCCGATCTGTTGGTGGCCAACGACACTCAGCCCAACAAGCTCTATCGCAACCAGCGCAATGGCACCTTCCGAGATATTGCGGTCGAGGCCGGGCTCGCTTTCAGCAATGAAGGCAAAGCGCGCGCCGGCATGGGAATTGACGCCGCCGATTTCGAAAATACCGGCTCGACCGGGGTGGCGATCACGAATTTCGATAATGAAATGATTGGCCTCTATCGCCCCACGGCACGTGGTTTCGAAGATATCGCGGCGCAGGCGGGCGTTGGCATGGCGTCAAAAAACAGTCTTGGATTCGGCTGCGCTTTTCTCGACGTGAATCTCGACGGCTGGCTCGACTTCGCCGTGGCCAACGGTCACATCGACGAAACCGTTCGCAACATCCGTGGCAATGTCGGATACGCGCAGCCACCACAACTCTTTCTCAACGCCGGCAATGGCCACTTTCATGATGTTGCCGCCGAGGCAGGAGGAAACTTCGACGCGCCCAAAGTCGGGCGCGGACTCGCCTACGCCGACTTTGATCGCGATGGCGATCTCGATCTGCTGCTCACCACCAATAACGGCCCCGCGTACCTCTACCGCAACGATCAATTAAGTCACAACCGCAGCATTCGTTTTCATCTGGTGGGAACCAAGTCCAACCGCGATGCCATCGGCGCGACCCTACGCGTCTTTGCCGGAGGGATGACGCAATCGCGCATGGTCAAAGGCGGATCGAGTTATCTTTCGCAATCGGAACTGCCTGTGACCTTTGGACTCGAAACCCGCGACCGAATTGATCGCGTTGTGATTGAGTGGCCGAGCGGCAGGACGGAGGAGTACAAAGATCTCGCCTCCGGCCATTCATATCTCTGCACGGAAGGAAAGGGCATCAGCTCGCGCGCCGGCTACTGAGCGGCTCCGTGGGACGCGCCGCTGGCCGGAACCACACTGCCGGCCGCCGCCAGATCGACTTCCACTGAGTCACTCACTCGCAGAAATAATGTGCTGGGATTTTTCATTCCCCACTTCGCGTAGGGAATTGTGAAATGAGCGTCCGCGGTCCAATGGTCGGCTGCCATGGCTACTTCCGCCGGAACTTCGATTTCGCGGTCAGTTCCGTGAATGCGGAAAGCTCCACGAACTTTCACTGAGGATTTGCCTTGCAGGGCAACCGCTCCGGTAATCCTCTCGGGGCGAAATGAAATCTCAGGATAGGTTTCACTCTGCAGCACATCGTTGTGCATCTTGCGGTCGCGCATGCCGTTGCCCGTGCGGCCGCTTTTCGCATCAACGGTAATCTCGCCGGAGAGCGCGCCAGAAGCCGGATCAAACTTCAACTCGCCTGGCTTCGCCTGGAAACTGCCATGCACCGTGTGAAGCGCTGCGTCGAGCGTGAATTGGATCGATGTTTTTACGGGATCGAGCTGGAGAGTGGTCTGTTGCGCCGCAGCGGAAACGACCGCGACACTCAGAACAGCCAGTGCTTTCAGTGCATATTTGTGAACACGCTGCGTGATGAAATACATGGGCTATGTCGTTAACAGTCCCCAGCCCAAAGCGAGGCCGTCTGTGACAAGATCGAGCGGCGGCAAAGTTCCCACGTGAAGTTCAAGCAATCGCGGGAAGATCTCAGGATGCCTCCGAAAGACTTGTAGAGTGCGGCGCTGCAGTCCTGGACGCCGATCGAGCGTGAGCATAAGGCGCGCCATCCATGTCGGTCGCAGAGCTAATTTCCTGTGTTCCCGTTGGTAACGCTCCAGATCGCCGGTTTCAAGGCACTGGGCTAACGTGACTGCCTGGTTGAATGCCAATCCGAGACCTTCACCCACGATGGCATCGACGGTGCCTGATGCATCTCCGATGAGCGCAACATTCTTCCGCCATATTCGATCGAATTGACAATTGCCGGTAATCGCGCCACGTTCTGTAGACACGATTTCAGCTTGGTCAACTCGCTCACGCAATCTGGGTAGGGCACGCAGGCCCTCCTCCAGACGCAGCCTGGAGTCCTCAGAAGCCAGCGCGATGCACACCTGGTCGCTGCTCACAGCCGTCGCGTAACCCTGACATTTCCCGCTCCAGTACACTTCCATGTAATCCGTCCAGGGAGCGATGCGAAAATGCCGGCGAAAGGCATAACGAAAGCGCGGCCTGGAACCTCGATTCAAACCAGCCCAGCGCCGAACCCGGGAATTCGAGCCGTCCGCTCCGATGATCCAGCGGGCACGAACCATACCTTTCGCCAGATATACGCCTTCGTGCGAAATGCCCGATATCGGAGTGCGCCACGTCAATTGAACGCCAAGTTGTTCGGCGCGCTTAGCCATAGCCCGATGCAGGGAAGTACGGCGAATGGAGAGACCATAGTTTCCGTCGGGAAACGATGCATCCGCAGATTGTTCCGCGGTCAGAAATCGAATTCCGCGCAAAGCCCGAGTCTCGGAAGCAGGAACTTGAATTCCCAACCGCTCCAGCGCAGCGACTCCGTCGGGTAATAGGCCCTCGCCGCAAGCCTTGTCGATCGGCGGTTCCATTCCATCGGCGACGACGACGCTGAACCCATGTTGCCGGGCGGCAATCGCCGCAGCCAGGCCGGCGGGACCACCCCCGACCACAAAGACCTCGGCTGCGCCGGGCAAGCTAAAACTCACGCGAGACCCCTACCATTCGAGGAGCACCAGTTCTGAACAGAAGCCCGGCCCCATCGCGGCCAGCAGTCCCAGAGTTCCCGGTTCCGGACGCCGATTGCGCATCACGTCTTCGAGCACGACCAACACCGACGCAGATGACAAATTTCCGACGCGCTTCAGGCAATCCCACGAGGCATCAAGCTGGCCGTTGTGCAAATCGAGCGCAGACGCGGTCGCCTCCAGGACTTTGGGACCGCCTGTGTGCAGCACCCAGCTTTTCAGGTCGCTGCGCTTCAGGCCCTGATCGGCGAGAAAGGCATCGACATCGTGTCCGAGGTGTTCGCGAATCAGCGTTGGCACTTCGGGAGAAAGCATGATGCGAAAGCCTTTTTCCGTGATCTTCCATCCCATCATCTGTTCAGTCTCGGGATAAAAGATCGAGCGGGTCGCCAGAATTCTCGGGCCGGTGGAATCGATTTCGTCTCCCGTAACGATCACCGCGGCTGCTCCGTCCGCGAACAGGCCGGAAGAAATGAGATTTGCCATGGAAAGATCGTCCCGTTGGATGGTGAGAGAACACAACTCAACTGAGACCAGAGTCGCGGCCTGCGATGGATATGCCCGCACATAGTCGGCTGCGCGCGCGATTCCCGCCGCCCCGGCCACGCACCCCAGTCCAAAGATCGGCACGCGCCGAATATTGGTGGGAAGCCCGAGGCGATTGATTAGCAGCGCATCAATCGACGGGCTGGCGATGCCAGTCACGGATACGAAAAAAAATGCCCCGAGTTTTTGCGAATCCAGACCGGCATGATGCAAAGCCCGGCATAGCGACTGCTCCCCGAGTTCCTTGGCAACCTCGATCCAGATGTCGTTGGCCTGGCCCCGGGTCGCGATGTCGTAATACTTTTCTGTGGGTATGGCGAGATGCCGGCCTTCGACCGCGACATTGCGATGCAGGCGTTCCAGCACCTGCGGATTGGGAAGGCGACCTCCCCAATATTCCTGCAACTGCTGCTGCAGAAATTTCTGCGAATAATAATGCTCGGGAAAAGCGCTGGCGGCACTCGCAATTTTCATGATTGGATTCGGCTCCCCTTTTACGCGAGCAACCCCGCTCCTTGAGATCGCAGCGATGGCGCCTAGATCACCATCAGCGAATGCCGATTGCAGATCGTTCCCCACTGCAAGACATTGTCCCAAGGGCCTGAGACGCGGTTGTCACGAAGTTGTCAGCCAGTAGTCTAGCTCAAATCAACGATCTAAAAACCACTACGGTGAGATCACTATCGACGTTGGAGCATTCCCCAGAGGATACGTATCTACTTCGGTCAGCGATCCGATTCCTGTACTCGAATTGCACGTAAGGTTTTTCGACGCAAGACAGAACGACTCAATCGCCGGTTTCGACTGATTTCCGACGAACACGTAATTTCCGGCTACATCGGTAGCGATGACACTTGGCTGTGCGCCGGTAGGATACGGCGAACTGCTCAACAGTGACAACGCTCCCGCCGACGTACCCGTGCCAATCGCATAGCCTGCCACATTTCCCGAGCTCTGCTGGTTCGCGACGTACAGGTATTGTTGCGCCGTGTTTACCAGCAGGGAGACCGGTCCAGTATAGGTCTCCCCGATCGGAGAGCCGGCAATCGGCGCGAGCCCGCCAGGAGGAACGCCGGAAGAAGTGGCTGAACCGCTGTTATTGATGGTGAATTCGGAAATCGTGTTGTCTCCAAAGTTGGCAGTGTAAAGATAATTGCCGTCTGGAGTGATGGCAAGCCCGTATGGATTTGAGCCCGGCTGAACAATCGGGGGCACGATCGCAAGCGTTCCAGAAGTAATACTGAGCACTTCGATGTATCCCGGCACGCCCACTTGCGAAGACGCTCCCGTCACATAGAGAAAATTTCCTGAGGGCGAAATTTTCATATTGAGCGGCGAAATACCGACCTGAAAAGGCTGGCCCACCGGAGTGAGTGTCCCGCTGCTGGAGCTGATCGAAAGAACCGAAATGTTTTCCGAACCGGAGTTGGCGACGTACAAATATTGCCCGGCCGAATCGATGGCAAGCAGGGTCGGGCTGGTGCCAACCTGAGTTCGCGTGCCTTGTTCCACCAAAGAGCCGCCCGTTCCAATGGCGAACAGCGAAACGTCATTTTCGCCGGCGTTCGCCGCGTACAGATACTTGCCGGAGGGATGAACCGCGAGCGACTGCACGGCCGGACCGGCGGTGATGGGGCTGATTGTCAACTGCGTCAGAACGCCCGAGTTCGGATCTTCGCGATAGGCAACAATTTGAGCCGATTGTGGCAGCGCTGCATACAAAATATGGTTCGAGGTGGTCGTACATCCCAGACAGATTGCTATGCTCGCGCAAATCGAGAACATAGCCGCCGCTTTTTTTACCATTCCCAGCTCCACAGAGAGATTCAGAGACAGTTATTCCGCAACATGCCCGTACTCAGGTTGGATTGCGTAAGCCATATCATACGGGAGAAGCGAAAGTTCCGCAGCCCGGCAAGGCCAATTTCGCTCAGGTGCAGAGCAAAGCGCGCCAGGTCGCCTACGGGATGTCGCACCACACCGCCGGTTTTTTCAGCCAGCCTGAGATCAGTGCCGCAACAATGGAAGGCTGAAACTACGTCTTTCTCCTCGCGCTCCGCGAGTCCCCCGTAGTGAGAACTTGCAACGAATAGCCAAACCTATCCTATATGGGCACACGCGCTCCATCGTCGGATGCGAGGCTTGTCCGATGAAGTTGCACAGGGGCGCTGCCGTTTTCCTCTTCTCGGTGAAAGAAACCCTACGCTGCCGTTTCCGCCGGTTCGGGCATCTTGAATGGCTCATCGTAGCTGCCACCATAGATCGATGGCACCTTCGACCCCATGGGACGGAGATAGGTTGCCAGCGCAGCGCGATGGTGAACGCTGTGATTATTCAAGAAGCCGATATATAGAACCGCCGGGAAATTGAATAGTCCGACGAAATTGATCGGGGTGAGCAGTTGCTCTGCCGTCATCGCGGACATACGGTCGAGGGCGGGCTGAATTTTCTGATCGTGCCACGCGAGGATTTCTGCAATCGTCGCTGGCGTCTCGGGCTCGGCATTCATCTCGAATTTCAAGTTCAGGATGCTGTCGAGAAAATCCACTTCGGATACGGCAATGTGCCATGCCAGTTCTTTGGCCGTCCGCGCGTGCGGATCCGGTTTGTAGTCCGACTTCGTATCAGGGACAGCTGCGATCACCTTCCGAGTTATTTCCAGTTCGTGGCGAAATCCATCAAGCGTAAGGTCGCGATATGTGGTGGCAAATTCCGGAGTCATGTGCTGGGACATACTTGCTCTCCTTCTTCAACGGACGATTTTCTGCTTGAGGGTTGGAATTACCGACCGGCAGACCTGCCTATCTTATCCCCGCACGCTGATTTTTGAAAACGACAGCACGGCGCGGCTGGCAGTGGGGCGTCCCATCGACAAGGCCGGGCGGAAGGTCGTGAAGATAAGCATGCGCTTCACTTCCGGCAGAACGTCTTTGGAAGCGTCGCTGTCGGAAAGAATGCGATAGTCCTGCACTCGGCCGTTGGCGTCGACATAAGCCTCCAACACCAGGGAATCGGCATTGATGGTGTCGAGGGTGATGCCGAGCGGAGTCTGTTGCAACTCCGGACCAGTATTGACCATGACCAGCGGCACGTCATTGTTGGCCTGCAAAGAAGACGGCGCGACAAAGTAAATCATGGCGACGGCGAAAATCAGCAATGCACTCAGAAAGCCGGCAGTCGCCGGGACCATATGAGTGCGCAAAGAGTTTTCCAGCCGCACCAAAAATCCTTCAAAAGGAGGCCGTTTCGCCTGGGCTACCTGGTGGGAAATGGCCACGCGCAAACGCAGGCCCAGATCTTCGGGTAGTTTGGGGCGGCCCACACCCGCCAAAAGCTGCTGCGTGCGGCGGAGCGACTCGTAATGCTGATTGCAACTCGCGCATTGCTGCAAGTGCTTTTCGAGCGCGAGCATCTCCCTTCCCGAGACCCTGCCATCCAGATAAGACGAGAACAAGCGCTGCGCCTGGGGGCACTTCATTCCCGAGTTCTTCCCTGTGCCCATCATGGCATCACCTCAGCCTTTCTACCCCTCCAGCTACCTGAGGCCGCAAATCCGGCGTGTCAAGCGGTGCGGCCAACCCCAGTTCGTCTCCTACCTCGCGGACATACGGTGTCAGCCGCTGCCGCAGGGCTTCTCTTCCACGCGTGAGCCGAGACTTCACTGTGCCCAGCGAAATCTCGAGCACTTCCGCGATCTCCTCATAGGACATATCTTCCAAATCGCGCAGGATCAAGGTCGTGCGATAGGGCTCCGGAAGCTTTCGCAGTTCTTCTTCAACCCGCCGCTTGACTTCGTGGTGCGCTACGCTCTCGAAAGGCGACTCGGCGGGATCTGTCAGCGCGGCCTCGATTGCGTTTTCCGACAGGCCCGACCCTTCTTGCGGCGCCGGCTCAATGGAGGTTTCGTGCGCCTTATGGCGGAACCACCAGCGCTTTCGGTTCGCCGCCTCATGCAGGGCGATCCGGTAAATCCAAGTCTTCAGGCTGGATTCCCCGTGAAATTGCTTCATGCCGCGGAACACCTTCAGGAAAACGTCTTGCGTGGTGTCCGCCGCATCCGCCGGGTCGTTCACGATCCGGTAAACGAGCCCATATACAGGCTGCTGGAATTCGCCAATCAGCCAGTTGTAGGCTGCTTCTGAGCCAGCTTTAAGCTCTGCGACGACCGCCGCCTCTTCTTGCGGCCGCACTCCTATCGCACTCGCCAGTTCACCCAAGGTGGTTGCTCCCGCCCAGCAATATCCCTTCATTATAGGATTTTCCCACCCGATTGCGGGCCCATTTTTCGCGAAACCAAGCCGAAACGCAGGCAACGGCGCAGCCGAATACCTACTGACATAGACTCCGGGCAGCTGTGCGGAGTTCCCAACTTAACTCATTTATTTGCAATGGAATCCGAAATGATCAACAACAGATCTGGAAAGCCTCGGGCTCGATGGTGGCGGGGTGGGGGAGTTTTATCGGGCGGATTGGGTCATGGTTAATGGCTTCTTTTTCTCCTGGCCGGCAGATTTGCCCCTGCTGGCTGCGTCGCTGGTCTTGATGGATCGTGACGGCTTCTGTGGCAGATCGCGCACGATGTTGCCCACAGCCCGAAGCAGAGCTTGGCAGCCCTTGTCGAGGCCGAGTTCGGATTTTTCCAGGTACGCAAGGGCTCCATCCTGCTGCAGACGGGTCGCGTTTTTCTGGGAGAGCCCGGTGAGAACGACGACAGCGATTCCTGAGGTTGCCGCGTCCTTTTTCAAAGATTTCAGAACCTCCAGCCCGGTAATTTTCGGCAGCAGCATATCGAGGAGGATAAGATCCGGGTGTCGCTCATGGGCCAACCGCAGTGCCTCTTCGCCATCGCTGGCCGTGGTGACGTTATACCCGGCATGCGCCAGCGCGCGCTCCATGGCCAGGCGCAGAAACTTGCTGTCGTCTACGAGAAGAATCTTCGTCATGCCAACCCTTCAATGGGTGGTATCGGCAGAATCGCGGGAAAGATCAGCGAAAGGGAGACTTGAGATTTTTCTTATGTCGAACGCTATGAGTCGCACTTCTCAGTAAATACCGATGCGCGGTCGAGCAAAGCCTGGACCGATATGCGGCAGGCGCGGCGCAATTGTTTTTCATGGCCCTCGGGGATACTTTTCGGAAGCAGCAACATAACCGTGCCGTGTAAAACAGCCCAGAGAGCCAGGGCGAGTTGTGTGTGGTCCTCGGGAGAGCCCCCTAGGCGTGTGGCGAGTTGCTGTTCCAGGAAGCCGAAATTGGGCCTTGAATCGCGAATAGGCCGAAGCTCTGGGCCCGATCGCTTCGCAGGAGAGAGCCAGCGCGCGTGGGAATAGAACAATTGGTATTCATGGGGCTGGCGCAGGGCTGAATCGATGTAGGCCTCAGCCATGCCCTCGATCGTGTTTCCGACCTCGAATTCATCGCGAATGCGCGCGGCGACGCGGCGCAGGACGGCACGCACCAGATCCTCGCGATCCTTGAAGCGGCGATAGACAGCGGGAGTATTCGAGCCCGCGGCGCGAGCCACCGCGCGCATGGTCAGGGCGCTCTCGCCGCCGCGCTTCCACAGGGCATGGGCGGCGTCGAGAACCCGTTGTTCCAGATCTGGATCCGGATGTCTCGGCATGTGGAGTCGCTCCCGCGATGATCAATGCATGGTGATTTTATTTACATTGTAGACATAACATTGTTCAGGGAAAATTCGCAAGTCCCGGTCCAACAGCCGCTGGTCAGCCCGCGAAGCGGTTCGGGCGGCGTGTACAATTTCGTGAGCTCACTGCTTTCTTGCTCCGTCGGCTCCCCTGAGTCTTCATGCCCGAACTCCCCGAAGTCGAAACCATCGCCCGCGGGCTGGCCAAGCGCGTGATCGGAGAAGTGATTGAATCCGTCTGGCTGGGACAGAAAAAGGAACCGCTCAAGTCTCCGGCGAGCGAAATCGCCGCCACGCTGGAGCAGAGCCGGATTGTGAACGTTCGCCGCATGGGCAAGCACATCGTGGTTGATCTTGTACGAGCTGGTGCTGCCCGGACGCCCTTGTCCGCAAAGAAGCGGAGAGCACATCAAAATCCGCGAGGCAAGGGCGGGCACTTACCGACTCTGCGCCACGTGGCGGGCGGCGACACCCGCACCACCCAATCTAAAGCGCAATGGATCGTTCACCTCGGCATGACCGGGCGGCTGCAAGTGTTCGATCCACAGGCGGAAGTTGAAAAACATACGCATGCCATTCTGAAGCTGTCGTCAGGTCGCGAATTGCGCTTTGTTGATCCCAGACGCTTTGGACGATTGAGCGTGGCAAAATCTGAATTCGAAGCTGGCGGTGTCGAGCCGCTGGAAATCGACCTGGAGCATTTCGTCAGACTATTTCGCGGCCGCAAGACTCCCATCAAGAGCGCATTGTTGAATCAGAAGCTGCTCCGGGGTGTGGGGAATATTTATGCTGATGAATCTTTGTTCCGGGCGGGAATTCGTCCGCGACGCCGTGCGGCGAGCCTCAGCCGGGAGGAGTTGAGCCGGTTACACAGCGCGATAAAAGAAGTGCTCGCGGAAGCGATTGCGCTGGGCGGCTCCTCGATTTCCGACTATGTTGACGCGGATGGGGAGGAGGGATTTTTTCAGTTGCAGCACCGCGTCTATGGCCGCGAAGGCGAGCCTTGCCTGGTGTGTAAGACACAAATCAAGCGCGTCGTGATCGCCGGGCGCAGCAGCCATTACTGCCCCAAATGCCAGAAGTAACTCGTGGGCGTTCAGAGCCTGTGGGCCTCAGTCCGCCGGAACGGCGTGCGCCTTCATACTGCGGAGTGGGGGGATGGGATGCGCCAAGCTGCTGCAAATATTCCAACGTTCGCGTGGTACCCTGTACCGTTTATGTCTGACTTCTGCATTGCCGTTGATCTCGGCGGCACGAATCTGCGCATTGCGGCGGTGAGCAGCGAGGGTAAGCTTCTCGAGAAAGTTGCACTGAGCACAAAACTTGGCTTAGGTCCAAACCATGTGATCGATGAGATGTGTGATGCGATCCGGCGCCTGTCCAGCCATTACTGCAATGGCGGAGCGCTGATCGGCGCAGGCATTGGAATTCCCGGCATCATCGACCTCGACGCCGGCGTAGTGCGCAGGTCAGCGAATCTGCCAGAGTGGGCGGAATATCCCGTTCGTTTTGAGATCGAGAAACGTCTGGGTGCTCGCATCTTTCTGGAAAATGACGCCAAGGTGCATGCTCTCGGCGAGCAATGGATGGGCGCGGCACGGGGCGTCAATGATATGGCGATGATCACCTTGGGCACCGGCATCGGCGGCGCCATCGTGCTCGATGGAAAAATCTTTCATGGCATGAACGGCATGGCTGGCGAGTTCGGTCATGTTACCGTGGAACCCGATGGTGTGCCGTGCGGATGCGGCAATCACGGCTGCGCGGAACGCTATGCGTCGGCGACGGCGATTGTGCGCATGGCACGGGAAGCCATTGCCTCAGGAGGAGCTCCCGAACTCGAGAAAGCTTTCAGTTCCGACCCGGAGTTTAACGCGAAATCCATTTACAACCTTGCCGTCCACGGCGATGAATCCGCGCAACGCATCTTCGGCCGCTTCGGACGGGCGTTGGGCATCATGCTGGCTGATCTGATCAACGTTCTGAACCTCCCCATGTACGTGATCGGCGGGGGAGTCGCCAGCGCCTGGGACGCATTCGCTCCCGCGATGTTTCGGGAAATGCGCGAACGTTCCACCATCTATGCGGCCACCGCGCGCGATGATGAGTTGACACAAGCCACGGCAGCGCAGCGCACGCGAGGACAGACGATCGTCACCCGCGCTGTGCTCGGCAGCGATGCCGGACTCTATGGCGGCGCAAAGCTGGCCATGAGCTAGGAACGCGAAGAAGCCGACTTCAGTCGTGCTACTTCTTTGGGCTTCAGGAGACGGAATTCTCCGGGCGGAACATCGAGCGTAAGCGGGCCATAGCGCACCCGTTTGATTTTTTCGACGTGGTGCCCGACCGCCTCAAACATGCGACGAATCTGGCGGTTTCTCCCCTCGATCAAAGTGATCTCATACCAGGGGTTCGCCGCTTCTTTCACGATGCGAACCGCAGCCGGATTGGTTTTCACGCGCTTGCCTTCGTCGGTCTCAATCGAGACTCCTGCGCGCAGCTTGGCAATCGCGTCTTCTTTCGGGCTTCCGGCAACTTTGACGAGATAGGTTTTCGGCACATGCGACGCGGTTTTCATGAGCGCATTTGCGAGTTCGCCGTCGTTGGTCATCAGGAGCAGACCTTCGCTCGCGTAATCGAGGCGTCCGACAGGATAAATGCGTCCCTTCACCCCGTGAATCAGGTCCATGACCGTCGGCCGCTTCTCGGGGTCGCTCGTCGTGGTTACAAAGCCTTTCGGTTTGTTGAGCAAGAGATAGACGTGGCGCTGCCCTCCGTGGAGCAGCTTGCCATTGACGCGAATGTGATCGCTTTCGGGATCAGCCTTGCTGCCCAGTTCCGTGACGGTTTGTCCATTGACCTGCACGCGGCCGGAGGCGATCAATTCCTCGGCTTTACGGCGGGAAGCGATCCCCGCGGCGGCAATGATCTTCTGCAAGCGTTCCAGAGGCATATTGGTGAGATGTTACAGGGTTTCGCGCCGGTGAGGGCTGGCGGGGATGGGGAAGGGCACGGATTTACAGACTTCAGCCTGCCTTCTTTTCCGTTGCGGCTTCGGATTCTGGTTCCTCTTCGGACGCTCGAGATTGCTCCTTCAACGGCTCGACGCGCTCCGATGCGTCCGCCTCAGAGTGCGGCTCCTGTGCGGCGAAATCGGTCGGCTCCTGCGCACTCTCGGCCGGCAGCAATTCTGACTGGAACGACTCCGCCACCAGCTTTTCAAATTCTTCCATGCTGGGCAGTTCGTTAATGTCTTTCAGCCCGAAACGCATGAGGAATTCTTTGGTCGTTTTGTAGAGAATCGGACGCCCGATCACTTGCTTGCGACCCGCGGTGGTGATCAGTTTGCGGTCGAGCAATGTCCCGATCACGCCGCCGGAATCGACGCCGCGAATGTCGTTGATCTCCGGCACAGTCACCGGCTGCTTGTAGGCGATCACCGCGAGCGTTTCGAGCGCAGGCAGGGAGAGCCGGATCGGCGGCTTCAGGCTCTTGGCGAATGCGCGCACGACTTCGTGCTGCTCGGGCTTGGTCGACATGCGATATCCGCCAGCGACCTGGCGAACTTCAATGCCGTGATCGGGCGAGTAATACTCGACGGTCAATTCTTCCAAGGCAAGACGCACGCGCGACTTAATCTCGGTCTCGCCCGAGACGCCTTCCGCGACGATCGATGGCCGCACCAGCGGGATCATCTGCTCCAGCGTGATCGGCGTTTCCGCCGCATAAATGATGGCTTCGAGTTCAGCTTTTAACGACATAGGGGCCAGGATCAGAGGCTAGGGGTCAGATACCGGTTCCTGGTCGCTGACCTCTGATCCCTAAAGTTCATCTCCAATCATCTCTCACCGCAGCCTGTTCTTTCATGACTTCGTCGAAGTGCGTGTGCTTGCGCACGGCAATTTCGCCGAACAGCCGTTCCTGCCGGACCTGGATCGCCTGCAGGCGCACCAGTTCCAGCAACGCCAGAAACATGCATACCAGAGCCTGCCGCGACGGGATGCGCATCAGAAGCTGCTTAAGCCGGATCGGGCGATCCTCAAGCGATAATCTCCGCCGCAAATAATCGATCATCTGCCCGACCGTGACCGTTTCTTCATCCACGTTGAGCACCGGGCGCGTGCGCACTCGCTCCAGCACCTGCTGAAAGGTCTTGACCAGATCGATGACGTCGGCTGCGATTTCCGGCTCGGTTCCTTCGGCCTCCATGAACTCTTTCAGCGACGGATTGCTGAGCACGGCGTCTTCGATCTGCTGCTTCTGCAAAAGCATCTGCGCCGCCGAGCGGAACT
>JASHPL010000086.1 GCA_030038125.1 Candidatus Sulfotelmatobacter sp. | reverse complement strand
ACGACTGCTCCACTGGAATCTTTCACGGTGCCCTGCAGACCCCCAGTCGTCTCCTGCGCCATTGACGCCCCTGCCAAGAACAGAATGAGGATCAGGAGCGGCGATATCCACCTGCCAAGAATTCTCGAATTCATGCTTTTCTTCTCCAGAGTTGTTGTCTGAGTTCAACAGGCTCATCGAGCCAAACGCTTGGATCGCGGGAATGTGGCGAGCCCCATTGCGCATTTGCAACGCAATGGCCGATTACGCTACGAACATTTTCAGCAAGTTAAGGGAGACGTGCGTGTCTGCTGGTGCGGTTTTGCAGAGGATAAGTGTCCTAGGTCAAAGGGCGTGTAACACACGTTAAATCACTATTCGGCCCTGATGTCACCGAAGCTGGACGATTTATAGCAGTTGGTACACGCGATTTAGAAGTCCGTAGAATTGTGGATATTAGGCCATTTTAGAGGCAACCTGACTTCACTTCTATACTGCTCTCTGACCGTGTACTCAACACATCCACTTTAATTCGACATTAGTCGAAGCAAGGTAAGCCGGGCCACATAGTCTTGGCGCAATAGACGGATAACAAATTGCCTCGGCTTATCATGGGCAGATTTTTAGGTGTGGCGAGTATGTGCCAGGTCCGTTACGCTCTCATGTGGACCCAAGAGTATCGCCTCGCATTAAACACCCACACTTTGATTGCCAACGAATCGCCCAGCATTCGGACCTGTCATATTTGGCGCGTCGGAGACCTGTCAAACATGTCAGCAAAGGAACAGTGCCGTATTGCGATTAAGAGCCGTCGAAGAATTCTTCTCCTCGATATGGCGGACATTATTGCGATCGAGGCCAGGGGAAACTACGTGTTGCTACATCGCCCATCAGGATCGGTTTTGCTAAGAGAATCCATTTCAATTGTAGAGGAGAAGTTAAATTCATACGGTTTCGTGCGGGTTAATCGATCCTTAGTAGTGAACTCGGCCTGGGTTGAAGCGATTGATCCAAATCCCACACGGGATTATGTGCTTCGTGTGAAAGGAGGCCAGCAATACACCGTCAGCCGTGTTTATAAAAAGAATCTGCGACTTCTTGCACAGTCCTGGATTGGCGCAAATGGCTTTGCGGTCAGTTGAGAATTACCCGAAATCCTCCGGCGACGACGGCGGTATTGCAGAGAGCTGCGCACATATAAGAAAGTAGTTGATGTGAATGCTGGAAACAAGAATCTGTCCAAACCGCCGCATCCGGGCGCGCACCTGCAAGATATTATTCGCCGAAACCGTTCGAGCGAGGCCGTCGGTGCGTACGCAGTTTGTTCGGCCCACCCCGAAGTGATCATGGCAGCAGCCAATCAGGCGCGCGCGAATGAGTCAATTTTGCATGTCGAATCGACTTCCAGCCAGGTCAACCCAATGGGAGGGTATACCGGACAAACGCCAGAACAATTTGCGAGTTTCGTCCGAGGCGTGGCGTACGGAGCTGGTCTCCCCAGCGATCGAGTCCTGTTGGGCGGTGATCATCTTGGCCCGTTTCCGTGGCGCCGTGAGGCTGCCTCCATTGCGATGAGTAATGCGCATGACTTGGTTCGCGCGTGTGTACTGGCGGGCTATCAGAAAATTCACTTGGATGCCAGCATGGCTTGCGCTGATGATTCCCCCTCTGGCCTCGACGAACGAACCATTGCCGATCGTGCTGCCTCATTGTGCGAAACCGCTGAGAACGCAATCCGTGATCTGCCGTCGAATTCGCCGCCATTGTTATATGTCGTGGGAACCGAAGTGCCACCCCCGGGAGGAGAATCAGCTCCCCAAGGATCCTTATTGGTCACGCCCGCCACTCACGTGCAATCGACTCTGCATGCATTCAAGCAAGCTTTTGCTGAGCGCAGATTGGAGCACGCATGGGAGCGAGTGATCGGGCTGGTGGTGCAACCGGGAGTTGAGTTTGGCGAGTGGAACGTGTTCGACTACGACCGTCGCAAGGCTGCATCACTGAGCTCGGCTCTGCCGGTGAGTCCGCAACTTGTCTATGAAGCGCATTCCACCGATTATCAGCTTGCTTCCGGACTCAAACAGTTGGTTGAAGATCATTTTGCCATTCTCAAGGTCGGGCCCGAGTTGACATATGCGTTCCGCGAGGCGGTGTTCGCGCTTTCCGCGATAGAGCAGGAAATGCTGAGGGGAAAAGGGGAGCGCGTTTCCAGCGTCCGCGAAGCCCTCGAAGCGGCCATGTTGCGCAATCCAAGCTACTGGCGCGATTACTACCATGGGGATGAGAATCAGCTCCGCATCTCCCGCTTTTACAGCTACAGCGATCGATGCCGATATTACTGGTTCGAGCCGGAGGTGCAGGCCCAGGTCGACCTTCTCGTGAAGAATCTGAACGCCTATCCTCCGGCCCTCACTCTGGTCAGCCAATATTTGCCGGAAGAGTATGCCGCGATTCGTGCTGGAGCTTTACGCCCGATGCCATCAGAGATGATCCGGCATCGCATTGGAACCGTGTTGCACAAGTACGCGAAAGCCTGCGGCCAAGTAGCGCTACCCTGTCTTTAATCTCTGGTACGACTTAATTCGGTTTAGCGAGTTCAAGTAATCCAAAGCGCTCGGGGACATGGAAGGTATCGGCCATGGGAGCCTGCCAAGTTATCTCGTGACGATGTGGCCCGGGTCCCTGGCTTCGGAAAAAATTTATCCTCAATCGATTTCCTGCGGCTGCCGCACGTGAGTCAATTGCCGCATATGGAATCTTCATGGCGCCATACCAAACGTGGTTCTCACGATCGATGCGCGCCGAAACCTCGAAACCTGAGTTCCAAGTCCATCCGCCCTCATGGTGAGCCTTGTGAAGATCGATGTCCAGATCCACCCACTCGCCTTGCGGTGACAATTCAAATTCCTTGTAACGTCGAATGTCTTGGAAATCCGCGCCGATAAAGACTTCTGCCACATCCCAATTCCACAGTTCGTTCGTCTCAACCGTTGTCTTCGGCTCAGGCTTGAGATTGAGCTGCTCATACGGACACACGAATAAGAAATAAAGATTCCGCGGCGACCAACGCGAGCGCACCTCGCTTCGATATCCGGGTACGGGGTTGCCGTGAGGATCTGCATCCATAAACACAGATTGCGCGGCGCTCCACAATAGTGACTGGGGATCTGTGTTGAGCGGGACGTCAGCGGCTGTCCACAAACTCTGGATGATCGCTTGTGCGGCGCATACTGGAGCCAACCAGGCAAGCGCGAAGATCAGAATGAAAACTCGCGAAAGTTCAAACAATCTCATACATTGATCTGCAGCAGCCGGGCTGCGTTCCGGTTGTAGATTTTTTCCAGAATCGAGTTCGGCAAGCCGAGTCCATAAATCCGCCAGCGTCCTTGCGGCGGCACCTCAGCCGGAGCGTAGTCAAAATATTCATCTTCGGTTTCGAGAAAGCGGTAATAAATCTCGTATAACTTGTCGTTGAAGATCTGCTGCGGAAACGCATCGCCATGTGGCGTTGCATCGGTTCCGAATAGAATCCGATCCTGATAGCGGTCAAAGAATTGACGTGACCGCCGCGGCTGGCGGCCTAGCTCGCCGATGCGTGCGGCAATGTCGACGCTCATGTTCGGAAAACGATCCAGATTCTCGGAGACATTGTCCAGATTCTCCGCGAAATTTCCAACATGCAGAACCAGAAACTGCGTCTTCGGATGACGCGCGATCATGCGCTTGCGAGCCTCTAGCAACTCCGCATTGCTCGGAAAGTCCCGGCCGTAAAACGACCAGTCGGGATGATTACTAAGCTCTTCATATCTTTCATTAAAGCGGTCGGTTGGAGTAAAGAACGCAATCGGGTCGGAGACATGGATTGCGACTGGCATGTTCAGTTGCCCGCAGACGTCCCACATGGGATCAAACCGCGCATCGTCGATTCTGACCAATCTGCCAGACGTAATGTTTTCTCGCAAGTAAAGCCCCAGCGTCTTCAGGATCTTGAGGCCCTTAGCCCCTGCTTGATGGGCACGTTCGATCGCGTCGGTTTGAATGCGCGGATAGTCCGGCTCAAGAAATCTCGAATAGCAAGGCTCGGTGAGGCTGTAGAACCGTCCCGGAAAAGCCTGGTCGTATCTTTTCAGCACTTCGGCAAGACCTTCATCATAGCCGCCGGTAAGATTCACCATCGCATGGATATTCTTGCGGTCCATGACCGGGAGAAGTTCATTCGGCGCGCCAAGGTAGGTGCGTTGCGCCGACAAGGCCACTCCGTTTTTCGATTTTGCCGAGACTGTAATGTGCGTGTGCACGTCGACGACAGGGAAAGCGGCACGCGCGACGCTCGTTTCCCGGGCATGAAGCATGCTCCTGGGCTGGTATTCGCCAAGAGGCAGCGGCTGCAGGTTTGAGCTGGCTTGGGATCTTGCTTCTGCCGTCGCGTCGGGACTTGCACTTGCTTGCGTGCAGGCACCGATCGCAAGGCCTAACGATCGAAGCCAATCACGCCGGCTGATCACAGTTTCTCCTCAACTCGGTTCATTTCTTCCTGAGCGTTCTTAATTCAAGAACTCGCGAAAGATAAAAGCTTGACCGAAATGTGACGGCTACTGCATCAGCACCTGATCCAGTAACTGGCTGACAGCGCGATGCGCCTCTCCGATGGCAGTACGGTGGTCCGGCGTGCCGGACAGATCTGTATTTGCGAATGCGATTCGTCCGAACGGTGCGGCTCGCAAGATGGCCCGCGCTGGAGGATTGCCATCGCTGCCGAAGAAAAATCCCGGCTGCGGGCTTACGTATGCATGCCCCCAGCGGTTCAGAATGATGCCTGCGATGTCGCGAGTCGCATCGAATCCCGAGGCGGAGAACATCTCTGTCAGTTGAGCGCGGATCTGCCGTTCATAATCGCGAAAAGGAGTGGTCAGGAGTTGGGCGCGGCCCAAGTCGCCCTGCTGCTGAAGCGGCTGACCATAATGAGGGAAAAGAATTTTGAGGGTGAGCACAACGGGAGAATCAGGACCGATCGTCTTCATGTCGGTCGAAAATGTCGGCAGCTTCCGGACCGCGGCAAAACTACCCAATCCTTCAAACCATTGACATCCGGAGATGCCCAATTTGAAGAGAAACTGCCAATTGCGCAGAGCAACATTCGCCATCATGCACGGCGAACGGAAGAACTGATCGTAGGCCTGTCGATGGGCCGAGGGTAGGTCGCGAATCACCCGTTTCGTCGTCCAGCAGCCTCCCGCCATGACTACGGAGCGGGTTTTGAGGCGATAAAGCTTGCCGTCGCGGGTATACGCGATGGTGACGAAGTTCGATGCGGCTGGGTTGCCTTCATGCTGCACCCACACAGCGGTGCTGGCGAGTCGAATTCTTGCCGGCTGACCGGGACGATCAAGTGACTGAAAGTCGATGTTATTGCGGCAGACTGCCTCAAGCGTGCTGGGACCTGCAATCGAATCGGCGATCAGTTTCTTT
The DNA here is from genome assembly GCA_030038125.1 of Candidatus Sulfotelmatobacter sp. Lineage (GTDB taxonomy): Bacteria > Acidobacteriota > Terriglobia > Terriglobales > Acidobacteriaceae > Sulfotelmatobacter. The sequence continues at coordinate 5,901 of JASHPL010000086.1, read as the reverse complement.
ACCATATGCCGAGCGATTCCAGTATTTCCGCCAGGGAACGACAGGGGAGGCTCATCCATTGAGCGATCGACATCGAACGCGTAGAGGCAATAGGCGGAGACCACATCTGGTCCCGCTCCGAAACCGCTGCCTTCGTCGGCCATGAAGGTTTGAATGGTTTCGCGGCTCAGGCCGTACGTGTCCATGAAGTAGCGTTCGATCGTGACACGATCGAGCTGCCGCGATTTTTCGTCGCCGGGATAGGCAAAGGGCAAGCCTGGCTTTTGTTGCTGGTTGTACTTCAGCAGTTCCGAGCGCACCTTCTCAGAAATTGGCGCGCCCCGCAGTTGCTTCTTCCACGGATCGATCAGCCACATCCCGGGTTTCTGACCAAACTTCGCGCCAAAATAAAACCCGCCGGGACCTCTCGAATCTTCGAAGCTGTTGCCCAGGGGAATTTCCGGAGATGAGCTCTCCCATTTCTGATATTCAAATTCACGCCAGTTGAGACCGATCAGCTCAAAAAACCTCGCCATGAAGCTGTGCGGAAGAGGGACCTGAAAATGATCCGCACCTTGCGGTCCCATGATTCTCTGGCCATCAACGATGAACTCGTTTCGTTTGGACTCGCCGCCAAAAACCGGATGATTGTCGAGAACCAGACAGTTGAGCTTCGAGCCCGAATATTGCTGGAAGAACAGCGCTGCGGAAAGGCCGCTCACTCCTCCGCCTACGACGACACAATCGAAAACTTCGCCGGTGTCGATCGTGTCAGCCGGAAGTGAATCAAAGACCCTGTCGCGAATCTGGTGGCCCGCGTTCAGCACCTCAAGCGTGTTTCCGTTCGAATTGGCGTAGTCTCCAACGCCGCCGTAACCGGTCCATTCGTCTCGGGCGGAGGCCAGTAGTTGCTGAGGGGTGAGCGGGCCGAGCAACACCCCACCCGTAGCAAGCAGGGTTGAGTTTAAGAAGTCACGCCGGCAAATTGGTTGATGAAGGCCGAGCGCCCGATCATGCCTGTTCTCGTCTGACACTAAACTCCTTTTCTCCAGTTCGGGTCGCTGCCTTTTTTCAGACGGATAGTCAGAGAACCGTCAGGATTGGTGGGCTGCCGGCAGGCCCAAAGCACTGGACGCCGTACACCTTTGACTTCCAGTTCCGCGCGAAGAATGATCTGCTGCCCGTCCATCCCCTTAGGAAGAATAAGAGACGCCTGACGAATCTGGCCGGCGCGCGGTTCGCCCGCATCGAGGTTTCCCCCGACTTTTACGGTGCCATCGAGGCTCTCCGCATATACACCAAGCACTCCCGGCACGCCGGCAACGCCATCGTTCGCAATACCCACAATCAATTCCATCGTATCGTAGCGCTTTCTTTGCCAGACTAATGATGGACGCAGCCGGTACCCGAGCCTCTGTTCCATCGCTCGCAACGATTCCGGATATTTTTCATAGTAACGGCGAATGTTGTCGGCTTCAGTCCAAAGACCGAAATAGTTTGTGCCGATATCCAGGGCGTGAAAGCCGGCCGTTTCGCGATACGGTTCTTTGATCGGGCCGCCGATCCGGTGTGGATAGTCATCGCTCGGATAGACTTCACTATCGTTGCCCACAAACGCCAGCATGGATGGCGGCAATTTGTTCAGGCACTCTTTCTCGTCGGCGGCGTAGTCCTCCAGCACATAGTGACGATTTTCGCCGTCCTCGATTATGGTCGCAAGCCAGGGAGGCCGATGTCCGAGCTCCTCTATCTGGATGGGCTCGTCCATGATCAGGCTGTCCGATCGTAGCCAAGCACCAGCACGCACCGCCATATCCTGGACCTGGCGATTGCCGACGTTACTGATATCCGGCTCCGTGTTCACCGCAAGCGGCGTGCGCTTCCAGGCATCGATTTGCAGCTGGGTCATGTGGACGAAGGTTTTCTCGGCGGTCACGTAGTCCGGAAACGGAGCGGGGATGTCGTTGGTGTGACCTTCGCCCCAGAAGCCGTACATCATGAGGTCCATGTATTCCATCTGCGGGTTGGAGTCGAAACGCTCGGCCAGGAGATCATTGAATTCGGTGAACGCGCGCTGGAACTCCGGCGAGTCATAGCGCGGCTCGTAGAAATCAAATCCGCTGTGGTGTTCTCTGGATTTGCCGCCGATATTAACCACGGGAACTTTCTCCCGCAGGAAGTCGGGCAAGGAAAGTTTCTGCGGCTGGATATTGGGACTGGAAAGTTGAATGCGGAACGCAACTCGCAGGTTGTGACGCTTTGCCGCGTCAAACGTCGCGTCCCAAACCGGCGAGAGATTAAGTTTGCCGGGACCGGACTGCACATCGCGCCAATCGCAGCGGATGTACAAAACATCGACAAACGGCAACGTTGCCATCTTTTCGACGGCTTGCTCAAGCGTTTCCCTGCCGCACTGCACGGTCAATGCCGGCCCGTTTTCTTCCCACGTGTAGCCGACCAGGCCGCTGCCGAAATTTCGAATATGCTCGCGCGAAGGATCGGTTACGAAAATGGTGAACCAGCCTTCGTCCTGGCTGATGCCAAACGGTCCTTGATCCAGGCGGTTGGTGACCGGCGGCGCGGGAAACTTGTATCCCTCCCACAAATGATCCGGGACATCCGCCCACATCCGGCGGGTTGCGAGGCTGCCAGCTGCTGTGAGGCCTAATCCTGTTTTGACGAAATCTCTCCGGCGCATTCTTGAACCATCTCTTAACTAATTTCGAGTTGAACTGCGACTACGAGGCGTGTCGGCCATTTGCACGCAAGCTCAGTGTGCCATCGTCGTTCAACTTCTGGTGGCAAGCCCAGCGTACCGGATAGCGCGCGTCCTTCACTTCAATCTCTGCCTTGAGGCGCAAACCTTGCCACTTCGTTCCTTGCGGCAAAACGAATTGCGCCTGACGCACTTTTCCCGGCAACGGATAGCCGGCGTCCAGGCAGCCGCTCTTTAATTGCTTTCCATCCTCAGTCTCGACGGTGACACGCAGAACTCCCGGCACTCCGGCGATGCCGTCATTGGCGAAACCCACGATCAATCCTTGATAGCCGTGATCTTCATAGCTCCAGATGAACGACGGGCGCACACGATACCCGATCCGGCGCTGGATCCGGTCGAACCACTTCGGAGATGCCTGGTAGTAACTTTCCAGATTTTTCGCGCTGATCTGATGAAAATTCCAGAGCGACCAGTAGTTCGCGCCCACATCCATCACGTGCACAATCATGTCATCCGATGGCGAAATCCCTTCGTGCGAGGTGACTTTGTCAGGGGGTTGGCCAGGCAAGCCTTGTTCGATCGTAACTGCGGCCCACGGTGGACGGTTGCTCAGAGCTTCAATCTGCTCGTTCTCGATAAAGATCGTATCGCTTCGAATCCAATTGTTGCTGCGAACCGTGCGATCCAGAACCTCAGAATTGCCGACGTGACTGTAATCGGGCTGCGTATTGGTGAGCAGCGGAGTCTTCTTGAAGTTTTCCTGCTGGACCTCCCACATCTGAATCCACGTCCGCTCCGCCGTCTGGTAATCCGGAAAAGGACTATTGCCAAACGGCCACGTGTGTCCTTCGCCCCAGAAGCCATACATAAAGGTATCGATGAACTCGACCGACGGATTTCCATCAAATTCTCCCGCCATCTGCTCAATCAAATCTTTGAACGCCTGCTGGAAGAATGGATCGTCGTAACGGGGCTGGTATTTGGAATACGGATTCTTCAGGAATCTCGCGCCCGATGCAGCGGATTCGTGGGGATCCATGACCAGATCGACAGTCGGAACTTTGGCCAGAACGAACTCCGGCAACGCCGGGGCGTGCCAATAATCCGGAGCGCTCATCTGAACGCGCATCCCAATTGCCTTGCCGTTCTTCTTTGACAGATCGAAAGTCAGCTTCAGGTAATCCGGAAGCTGCAAGCGTCCCGGCTGCGGCTGAATCTCGCGCCAGGTTGGGCGGATGTAAAGCTTTTCTCCCAGCGGAAATCGAACGAGGTCCTCGATCGCTTGAGAAATGTTGTCTGACTTGATCTCGTCCGTGCCCATATCTGCGGTGATATAGGTGATCAGGCCTTTTCCATAATTCGGAACGGCCTCTTCGGACGGAGTCGTGGTCATGACCACTTCGTCGGTCGGAATCACGGCGTCGGGCGGATATTGCGGAAATGGTCCTTGATTCAGGCGGTCGGTCACGGGCGGGCCAGAGCCGAAATCGTAATGGTTCCAGTTGTGCGCGGGCACTAACGCGTTCGCTCTCCGGGACCCTAATGGGGCGGCAGCCGCCAATGCGATACCAGTTTTTAGAAAGTCTCTACGTTTCATTTCCAGTTCTCTCGATGCAAGGCTAGAAGTGAAATTTCAGAGCAAATTGAATCTGCCGCTCCGGAATTACTGTTGACGTGATCACACCCGCAGCTCCGGGCCCATCAGTAATGTAGGGGTCCGGCTGCGAAAACACAGGATGATTCAGAGCGTTGAAGAATTCGCCACGAAACTCCAGATTGGTCTGTTCCTTTATGTTGAAGATTTTTCGCAGCGACAGGTCCGCCGTTTTCTCCCCCGGTCCTTCGAGAATGTTCTTGCCCGAATTTCCAAAGCAGCCGTTGGGGCAGTTCGGAACTGGAAAGTCGTTGGTGTTGAACCAAAGGTTGGGGCCAGGATTCGCCAGATGGCCAGTGCCAACCTCATCGGAGCGCTGCAATCCGGGAGAGCCGGTATTGCTCGGGTCGAAACCGATCTGCGGAGAGAACGGGAATCCCGAACGGAAGGTAATAATGCCTCCGACGTGCCATCCGCCTGCCACTGCATCGAGTACACCGCCGCGATTCAAGAACTGCCGGCCTTTGCCCACCGGGATCTCGTAGTCGACGCTACTCACCCATCGTTCGCGATTGTCGAAATCCGCCAGCCCTTTTTCGGCCCTGATGTTGTAGCTGTCCTGCGGCCACGGGGAATTGCAGCAAATCTCCGGCTGATCATTAATCGCCTTGCCGAAGGTGAACGCACTCAGGAAGTAAAGACCATGGCTGGTCTTTTTTTCTGCCTTGAGTTGGAAGGCGTGGTAGGTGGAGTTTCCGCGGTTCAAGATGGAGGCGAAAGTTGCGTATTTGCAAACTCCGGGGCCAGTTTCGTCGCAGTAGGGCGCCAACGTCGGATCATACGTAGGCTGTGGCGTAGGAATCTGATTCAGGTCACGCAGCACCTGCAGGTGCGTCCCTTTCGTCCCGACATATGCCGGGCTAATCATAATCTGCCCTGGCAGTTGATATTCGAGGTCAAGATTCCACTGGTCATATACAGGTGTTTCGGGATTAAAGTCCTGACTGGTAACGCCGGCGAATGGCGCGTTCACAGGATTCAGCGGGGGGAATCCAGTCGCCAGGGTTATTTGCGAGGGAGTAATTCCGTCGCTGTTAAAAGTGGGCTCGAAGAAGAACGGCAGGTTGTAATCGAGTTCGAGGGGATCACCGGTACGAATCTCATAAAAAACAAAGAAGCGTCCGTATCCGGCGCGAACCACCAAGGGTTTGCTGGGGAATGGGCTGTAGGCCAGCCCCAGTCGGGGCGCGAAATCGTCCTTGTGCGGCGTAGCCAGTTTGCTGGGGTAACCAGGAGTTCCGGCAGGGACGATGATGCCTTTGGTGTAATCGAAATTGCTTTCGTGGTTATGGGCTTCGTAGATTGGCGTGGCGTAGTCCCAGCGCAAACCGAGGTCGAGCGTCAGTTGGGATGTGGCTTTGTAATTGTCCTCCACGAAGGCGCCATACGTGTGCTGGCGATTGCCGAAATAAGTCACGGTGGAGATGACCGATGTAATCGGAATCCCAAGAAGCATGTCCGCCAGTCCGTTTCCACTGCCATCCGCGATTGAACCGCCATCGGAGGTAAATTGACCGCTGAAAGACAAATTCCCGCGCGGCTGGCCAAT
>JASHPL010000085.1 GCA_030038125.1 Candidatus Sulfotelmatobacter sp. | reverse complement strand
GCGGAAGTCTCGGCTGCGTACGAAGAGGCCGAGCGCGCTCTCGAACTCATGCGGCATGAGGGCGAGAACGAAGATCTGCCGGCAGAGCTGCCTGCAGAATAGCTGATAGCGAAAACGGTCGGGAGCGGATAGAATTCGCTCCCGACTAATTATTTGACCACAAGACGAATGCACGCTACCCCCCACCAAGTGCGCATTGAGGAACCTACAGAACTTCCCTCGTTGCGCGCCGCGACTCCCGGCCCTAAGCTAAGTCAGCGCATGATGCGTCTACTCCGGCTGTTACGCATAGCGGTCTGGCGGGCTTTTCAGCATGACGCTTTTGCCATCGCGAAGGCTTCTGCCTATTCCTCCATTTTGACCTTTTTCCCTCTCTTGCTGATTATCGGTTCGGCGCTCGCAACCTGGCGCAAGGGTGGTCCATACCTGCGAGAGATCTCCTATGCGCTGGGAAGTATTCTTCCCGCCGGCAGCACCACGGCGCTGACCTACCTGAAAGGAACGGCCAAGCATCCCGTCGGATTTTTGTTCACGACTTCTCTGGTGACATTGTGGGTTGCGTCCGGCGTGATGGTCTCGTGGATGGATGGCTTCCGCCGCTGTTACGAACTACCCAAGACCTGGGGACTGTTCAAAGAGCGCCTGGTCGCGTTTTCCCTGGTCATCTTCGCACTCGTTCCCCTGACTTTTGCGACCTTGCTGGTGGCCTTGGGCAGCAAGATTGAGACCCGAATCCTGTCCTACATCGATCCCGATTTCAGTGCTTATATCTTATTGCTATGGGGCAGCATGCGGTGGCTGATTGCCACCCTCACCAGCATTTCCGTGGTTGCCCTGATCTACCACAATGCCGTGCCGCGCACACAGCGCTGGCATAGCGTGTTGCCGGGTGCAGTGCTAGCCACGGTTCTGTGGTTTGCGGTAACAGTGGGATTTCGTGCGTACTTGCAACATTTTGGCGATTTCACCACGATTTACGGATCGCTGGGCGCTGGTATGGCGCTGCTGGTGTGGATGTATATGATGTCACTTGTAGTCCTGGTCGGCGCCGAGTTGAATGCTCTGCTGTTCCCGCGCGCGCGACTGGGGAAAGAATTAACCGCAATTAATACACCTAGGGCAGAATGATTACGACACGGCGCGGCCGCGATCTTCCCCACAATCCCTGAGCCTGGAAAACAGAGTGAAAAACGAACCCGACATCAAGCCGGACCAGTCTACCCGCAATGGGCGGCGCGGCAAAATAATCTGCACCATCGGCCCTGCTTCAAATTCGGAAGCCGTGATGCGCGATCTGCTTCGCCTGGGAATGGATATCGCGCGCCTGAATTTTTCGCACGGCTCCCATGAAGACCACGCCCACAACATTGCGCGTTTGCGACGCGCAGCGGAGCGGGAACGGCGTACGGTTTGCATTTTGCAGGATTTGCAAGGGCCCAAGATCCGCACCGGAGTGCTCGAAAATCATGATCCGGTCTTGCTGAAGACGCGCTCGATTGTAACGATTACGCCGCGGTGTGCGGTTGGCACAGCGACTCGCATCGCGACGAGTTTCCCCGACCTCGCGCGCGAGGTTGCACCCGGAGTTCGCATCCTGCTCAGCGATGGGCTGATCGAGCTGAGAGTTCGTTCCGTCCGCGGCAAAGATGTAATCTGCGATGTAATCCATGGCGGCACGCTGGGAGAGCACAAGGGCATTAATCTTCCCGGCATCGCGCTTTCTATTCCGGCGCTCACGGAAAAGGACCGCACAGACCTGGAGTTCGGTCTCGCGCACGGCGTTGACGCCGTCGCGATTTCGTTTGTCCGTACGGCCGCCGACGTGCGTACCGCGAAGCAGATCATTTCTGCTCACGGCTCTGATGTTCCAGTAATTGCCAAGCTGGAAAAACCGCAGGCCATCGATCATCTGGAAGAGATTCTCGAAGTTGCCGACGGCGTGATGGTCGCACGCGGGGATCTGGGCGTGGAATTGGCTCCGGAGAAGGTCCCCGTCATTCAGAAGCATGTCATCCGCCGCGCTGCGGCCTGGCGGCGGCCGGTGATCACGGCCACTCAGATGCTCGAGTCCATGATTGAAAACCCGCGACCCACCCGGGCCGAAACCAGCGACGTGGCTAACGCCATCTTCGACGGGTCCGATGCAGTCATGCTTTCGGCCGAAACGGCGAGCGGACAGTACCCTCGTGAATCGGTTTCGATTATGGCCCGCATCGTCGTCGAAGCCGAAGGCAACATGCAGGAGTTCACCCAACCGCGCCGCCGTCGCGAGCATCGCCAGTTATCGATTGCGGAAACGATCTGTGAATCGATCTCGCATTCCGCGGAGGACTTGCCGATGGGCGCGATTGCTATTTTTACCGAAACTGGCAACACCGCCCGCATGATTTCCAAGTATCGGCCGAAAGCACCGATTTACGCATTCACCCATGTCATTCCGGTCGTGCAACGGCTCAATCTTTATTGGGGAGTGCACCCAGTACGCTGCCGCCAGGCTCATTCCGCAGAGCAGATGGTGACGATGGCCGAGCAGGAGTTGGTTCAGCGAGGCGTGATCGAACCCGGTGACGTGCTGGGGGTCGTGGCCGGCACGCGTCAAGCCTCCGGTTCGACTAACCTGATGCGGCTGCATATCGTCACACGAGAAGAAGCCGAACGGATTGCGCATCCAACAAAACGCCAGCGATAGAACGGTTGTGCAGGGGCGGATGCCTCCGCCAGTGCCCACGTGACCCTGACCGAAGCGCTGGAGCGTGTCCGGCGGCATCGATCATGTCGGCCCCGTCTTGCCATAGGCCGCTTGATTCCGCGCTTCCCGCGCAACCCCGGACGAGGGCGTCCGGGGCTCCAGGTTCGATTTTCGTGAAGGATGGAAATTCCTGCCGCTATAATCCTCACTTATGCCGCCAGAGAACTCCGCAGAAAACGAGATTTTGTCTGTGGCAATCTGGAAACCCGCGCCCGGTATGGAATCAGCGTCGTTCGCGACTTGGCGCGAGCTTACGTCAATCCTAGCGAAAAAGGGATATGGACGCGACCGGCTCTACCGCGACCGCGGTGGGCAATTTGTCCTGCTGCGGTATTGGAAATCGGAAGATGCCCGTCGCATGGCGCAGGAAGATCCCGAGATGCTGCGCTGCTGGGCGCGGCTGGGCAATGAGATTGAGATTGTGAAGGTGTACGAGACGCTCAGCGCAGTGGGGGCGGAGAAGACAAAATGATCAAACCGCACGCGAAGCTTGCAGAGGATACGCGGGGAACTCGCTGGATTTAAAATAATCGCTTGCCCGGCGCATGCGCACAGCCATTCGTTGATAACTCCGTCGAACCTCGGGTTCGCGGATTTCTGCACGTCCCCGACAAACCCAACTGCAACGGCGTGGTCCTGACCCACGGTGCGGGCGGGAATGCGCAGGGTTCGCTGCTTGTGGCTTTGGCTGAAACTTTCTGCAGCGCAGGATTCACCGTGCTGCGTTGCGATCTACCGTTCAGGCAGATGCGATCCTGGGGACCTCCCGGGCCCGGGGATGCGGTGCATGATCGCGCCGGATTGAAGAACGCCGTCGCGGCACTTGGGAGGGTCTCAAAGGACGCTCAGGGCGAAAAACAACCCCCACTTTTCGCAAAGTCGGCGGGAAGTGGGGGCCCCAAGATCTTTCTTGGAGGGCATTCGTACGGCGGGCGTCAGGCAAGTATGCTCTGCGCCGAAGAACCGCAAATCGCGTCCGGGCTGTTGCTGCTCTCCTATCCTCTGCATCCGCCGCGGCGGCCGGAGCAGCAGCGTACACAGCACTTGCCCAATCTGCACACGCCTGCGCTCTTCGTACACGGCACGCGCGATCCCTTCGGATCGATTGAAGAATTGCAGCAGGCCGTCAAGATGATCGCCGGGAAAACGAAAATGTTGGTCGTTGAAGGCATGGGCCATGATCTGGGATTCAAAGGGAAAACCGGGCGGGAGAAATTGCCAGACGAAGTCCTGAGGGAGTTCAGTAACTTCTTTGCTTTGTCAGCCTGAGCGATAGAACCAACCCGTGGGTTTTGCACGATGCCGGCAGAATGTGTAGGCCCTGCGCAAAGCAGAAATCGCGTTGCTCAGGATGACAACCGGCGTCAGCGCGGAGCGTGTCCGCCGAAGACCGAGTTAGTTCACCCAGCCCGATTTTCCGCCGCCGTTGCCTTTGCGTGCATCGTCCTCGGGTGGGATGTAGTTGCCGTGCTCGTCGAATTCTACCTTCCGATCGTGCTGCCGCATATAGACCTCGAACTTGCGTGCGGCTCGCCGCCGTTTCCAGCGATAGTAGGAGTTGCGCAAGCCGTAAAAGCGTTCGCTGAAACCCACGTTCACCATCGCCTTTCTTGGCCCTCGCTTCACGTAGAGATAACCAAATAGCAAGCCTCCAAGATGGGCCACATAGGCGACATTTCCCCCTCCCGACATGGCCAGGGCAATCGTAGCCACAATCAAAATTCCGACGAAATATTTCGCCTTGAGCATGAATGGGAAGGGGATCAGCATGATCTCGTTATCGCCGAACAACATGCCGAAGGCGATCAGAATCGCGAACACACCGCCTGAGGCCCCGACTGTGGGCTGAAGCGGATTGCCCAAAATGTGTGCATACGAAAGCGCAATGGTCGATACCGCAGCGCCGATCACTCCCACCACATACAATTCGACGAAGCGACGCGGGCCCCAGGCCTCTTCGATGGAAGCGCCAAACATCCACAGTCCAAGCATGTTGCCAAACCAATGCCAGAACCCGACATGAAGAACGCTGTACGTGACGATTTGCCAAATCCAGCCGTGCTGGATCACCCTGGCCGGAATCAGGCTGCAGTACTCGAAGATGTAGCCGAACAGGGGAATTCGGAGCATGTCGCAGAGCTCCATAAGCAGGAAAATGCTTGTATTGATCCCTAGCAGCCAGATCACCGCCCGGGTGAAGGGCGGCAAGCTCAGCGTCATTGGTTCGCCACGTCTCACTGATGTTTAAGTCCTTTGCTTAAATCCTTCGGCGGCTGAAGCCGCATTCAAGAACGAGTTCACTTTCCGGTCGGCCTCGAAAGCAGTCACTTTCAATATCCGACTCTGCTGGACTCTTCTTCCCTCATTCTACCCGTTCGTGGCTGGTTTCAATGCTGCGGAAACGGAATCACGGGCAGGCTGCGATGACCGGCGGCATCCACCGCCCGTACGCCGAAAATGACCTGATCCTTTGAAATTGGCAGCGTGGCTTGAGTCACGTTTCCTACGCTCTGCACGTGATCCCATTCCGGACTGGTGGTGGTGCGCCAGACGATCTCATAACCGGCTGCCAAACCGCCCGGAGAAGCGTCCCAAGTCAGAGTCGAGTCGTTTTCCAGATCTTTTGTCAGCAGATGCACATTCGCCGGCGGCGCGGGGGCCGCGGCCAGCGAGGCCAGAGTCGCTGCATTCAACCGTGCTACGCGTGCCACGTAATCGTAATCGACGAATTTGGGCAAATCCCCATATTCGATGCCGTTCTCGACGCGTGGATTCTGGTGCTGATGATGAAAGTCTTCACGATACTCGGTAAAGCGTACCGCGGGAAATCCCTGCTGGTTGAACGAGTAGTGATCGCCGCCGCGCAGATAGCGATCCAGCCGGAAGACGAGCATCGGTTTCACGCCGTTCTCATAACTCCGGCCCACATCGGCGATATAACGGGCCAGTTCGCGTGATCCGGAGTCGCTCTCGCCGCCGAGCATACGAATGCGGCGGATTTCCCGTTCGTCTGCAGCAGCTGGAATCCCTTCGGAAAACACGCGCACGACCGAGGCGTCCTGCCCCGGATTTTTGTCTCCTCCAACAATGTCATTGTTGAGCACGGCCTCGATATCCCAGTTTTGATCCTTGGCCATCTGCGCGAAATGGCGGCTGCCGTTGAGCCCCTGTTCTTCTCCCGCAACGGTTAGAAAAATGACGGTCGCGGGAAATTTCATTTTGCTTAACACGCGAGCGCACTCCAAGCTGACAGCAGTGCCGCTGCCGTCGTCGTTGGCGCCGGGCGCATCGCCATTTGCATCGAACGTGTCGCTGTCGCGCGAATCGTAGTGACCAGAGACGAGCACGATGCGGTTTGTGTTGGCTGGATTGGTCCCTTTCAAAACCGCGTAAACATTGGTGATTCTGGTTGGCGTCGGAATGCGGTCGGCCGGTTGTTCGATAAAGCTGTCAGTCTTGACTTCCAAACAGCCATTGCAATCCTTCGAATAGCGCTCGAACTCGGATTTGATCCACTCGCGTGCAGCGCCGATTCCGCGACCTTTCGCCATTGAAGCATCATCTTGAGCCGAAAGCGTGGATCGCGTCCCAAAACTGACCAGTTTTTCGATATTGGCTCGAATTGTCTGGGCGGAAATCTGCCGCAAGGCTGCTTCGATTTGCGGATCAGTGGCCTGGGCCGCCGGCGCGTTCGCGGCTTGCAATCCTAGGACGGGCCGAGCGAGGAATGAGAAAACAGCAAACAGAAAAATGGATTTCAGGACATTCAACATAGATTTAGAGCAAACCAAATGAAATTCTAATCTCAAAGGCCCGTCGATCATGGGATCCCGCATCATCGGTTTTCCACCTGATCCTCTTGACCAACAGCCGAGGAGAATTAAATATATCAAGAGGCTCTAATATGCGTTGGAGGCGTTATGGTTCTGTGTCCGGAATGCGAAAGTGATCTTGACGTGGAAGAAGAAGAAGTCGACGAAGGAGAAGTGATCTCGTGCCCGGAGTGCGGCACCGATTTCGAAGTGGTTACGACCAATCCGCTGGAACTGAAAGCAGTAGAGGAAGGCTACGAAGACGAGGAAGAAGAAGCGGAAGAAGAAAATGAAGACGGTGATTACTCCTAGACTCCGCCCCATTTCGCGTCCTCTGCGGTTCTTTGCCGTTGGGCTCTTTCTCCTCGCATCCCTCATTGGTTTCAACCCAAAATTCCTGAATGCCGCGGCGCAGAGCGACAAAGAGAAGCCTTACGCGTTGATTTTTGGAACCGTGTGGGGGCCGGACAATCACCCCATCTATGGCGTCACCGTGAAAATTCGCCGCGCTACCGACAAGCCTAAGAAGGTTCGCTGGGAGGTTTACTCCGATCATCATGGCGAGTTCGCCCAGCGAGTTCCGATTGGCGAAGCTGACTACATTCTTTCCGCCAATGCCAAAGGCGTCAAAGGCCCTGATGGCCGGCCCTTGCATCTGGTCCAGGAAGTCACCGTTCATGTCTACAACGACGAGCGCGAGGACACCGGCCTGCATCTGGCCTACTGAGATCTGCGGTCACGGCCACCCACGACCGTGAGACAATGAAGCCAACATGACTCACAAGCGAATGGCATGCCTGGCGGCATTCTGTGCTCTAACATTGCTGGGCACTATTTCGAGCGCGTCTCCGGATAAGAAAGACAAAAATGTTGGCCGCCTGGTTCTGGGCAAGGTGCTCGATCGCCAGGATAACCCGTTGCCCGACGCCATTGTTTACCTCACCAACACTCGCACCCGCTCGATTAAGACGTACATTGTTGGACAGGATGGCACATACCGTTTTCCCGCCCTTTCCAATTCCATCGATTATGAGATTTACGCACAATACAAGGGGCACAAAGGCGAGACCAAATCGGTGAGCCAGTTCGACGACCGTTCCCAGGTCTACCTGGATTTGAAAGTCGATACACGCTAGCCTAACGTCCAGATCCCGCAATCCGGTGCTACACTCAAAAGCTTTCTTGCGAGGCAGCGATGGACATTCGAACTGTCGGCATAGTCGGCGCGGGCACGATGGGCAATGGCATCGCACACGTCTTCGCGCGCTCGGGATACAGCGTAATTCTCTGCGATATCGAGCAGCGCTTTCTGGAGCGCGCCCTCGAAACCATTGCGAAAAATCTTGAGCGCGAAGTGGCGAAAAACAAGATTTCCGCGAACGACAAAGCGAACGCGCTTGGCCGCATTCAGACGGTCACGGATCGCAGCAAACTCGCCGCCTGCGGCTTCGTCGTTGAAGCGGCCACGGAGAAATTCGAACTCAAAGCAGAAATCTTTCGCGATCTGGATCGGCTGGCGCGGCCGGACGTCATTCTAGCGTCGAATACGTCGTCCATCTCGATCACGAAATTGGCCGCAGTGACTAAGCGGCCCGACAAAATCATCGGCATGCATTTTTTCAATCCTGTCCCGGTCATGAAGTTGGTGGAAGTAATTCGCGGACTGGCGACTTCGGGCGAAACATTCACGGCCGTACGCGAACTTGCTCTAAAGCTTGAAAAAACGCCGGTTGAGGTCAATGACGCCCCCGGTTTCGTTTCCAACCGCGTGCTGATGCCGCTGCTGAATGAAGCCATGTACGCCGTCATGGAAGGCGTCGCCACGCCTGAGGCCGTCGACGAGGTGTTCAAACTCGGCATGGCCCATCCCATGGGCCCACTGACGCTGGCGGATTTTATCGGCCTCGATGTCTGCCTCGATATCATGCGCGTGCTGCAGACTGGTCTGGGAGATCCCAAATACCGGCCCTGTCCGCTGCTGATCAAAATGGTGGACGCAGGCTGGCTGGGACGGAAGAGCGGACACGGATTTTATAAATATTAGTCGTTCGTCGAAATCGATCGCGCGATCTCCTGGTCCGAAATTCAGGCAAGCCATGAAGCACACGAAGGCGCATGAGGGGCTGACTACGCATTTTGGCAAGCTTCGTTCGCATCCCGCCCTCTGTGGTTCACTAAAACACCGCCGAAGACCTTCGTACCTCAGTGCCATGGCGACAGTATGCTAGCTTGGTCTGTTCGAAAGGAGATGAAGATTGGCCTACATCCAGTTTCTCGGCGCCGCAGGTACCGTGACCGGCTCGAAGCATCTGATCAATACCGCAGACGCTTCCCAAGATGGCGGCTTCAAGGTTCTGATCGATTGCGGGCTGTTTCAGGGCCAGAAGGATTGGCGGGAGCGCAACTGGCGCGACACTCCGGTTCCAGCCAGAGAAATCAATGCAGTCATCCTCACTCACGCGCATCTCGATCATTGCGGATGGATTCCGCGATTGGTGAAAGAGGGGTTTCGCGGGCCGATCTACGCTACGCCGCCTACCATCGATTTGTGTGGAATCATTCTTCCCGATTCCGGCCATCTGCAGGAAGAAGACGCGGCCTTTTACAACAAGACCCGCAAATCGAAGCACTTTCCCGCGCTGCCGCTCTACACCTTCGAACAAGCGCAGAATTCGCTGGGATATTTCAAGCCGGTGAGCGTGGGCGAGACCACATCACTCTGTCCGGAGATGGAATTTCGCTTCGTTCGCGCGGCCCACATTCTGGGATCGTGCATGGCCGAGATTTCGTTGAAAAAAAATGGTCAGTCTCGCAGTTTGCTCTTTACCGGCGATATTGGCCGCGTGCGCGATCACAAGATCGCTCCGGGAAAGGTAGTTCACTCCGGCCCCCAGGAAGGCGAACTCGCCGACGTGCTGGTTATGGAGTCGACCTACGGCAACCGCACGCACCCGAAAGAGGATCCCCTGCCGGAATTAGCCGCGCTCATCGGCGGCGCGGCGAAACGCGGCGGAAGCGTGATTGTGCCCGCCTTTGCCATCGAGCGCACGCAAAAATTTGTGTTTATCCTCAAGCATCTGATGGAGTCGGGCCAGATTTCGCGCATTCCGGTCTTCTGTGACAGCCCCATGGCCATCAAAGCGGTTGAGATTTTCCTGAAACACGATGAGGAATACAGCGACGAAACGCGCGACATGATCCGCCGCTATGGTTCGCCGCTCGAGTGGCCGGGATTCACCTTTGCCTCTACGCCGGATGAATCCAAAAAGATCAATGACGTTACGACTCCGGCCATCATTATTTCATCCAGCGGAATGGCGACCGGCGGACGGATCCTGCATCATCTCGCGCAACGGTTGCCCGAGCCCAAGAACCTGGTGCTGTTTATTGGATTTCAGGCGCCCGGCACGCGCGGGTTCACAATCAAGAGCAAGTCGGATGAGGTCAAGATTTTTGGGGAGTACATCCCGATCCGGGCGCAGGTTGCGGCGCTCGAGCAGTTCAGCGACCATGCCGATCCGCCAGAATTGCTGCAATGGCTGCACACGTTCCGCAACCAGCCGACCACGACCTATCTCGTCCACGGAGAACCGCCCGCTTCCGCCCAATTGCGCGATGTGATGAAGCAAGAGCTGGGTTGGAATGTGCTGGTCGCGGAGTATTTGGCGAAAGTGAACATCCAGTAAGTTTCGCGTCAACCGCGTAACATCGACGGGTTCCCGTAGTAATGTCCTTTCTCGCGCCGTCCCGAAAAGTCGCAAGCCTTCGGACATGGCCGGCATGGCCGCGCGAACACCAGGAGGATGGCCTATTGACGGCCGCGCGATGCCCCTCGGAACACGGCCCCCGGCTGGTCCTTTGTGCCCTTCCGTTTTCCATCCATTCGAACACAATGGGATTTCGGAGAGCGGAGTTAATCCCCGAAGATTATGGCCAACACGCTTATCCCCTCCCCCAGTTCCCCTCTTATCGGCGCGACCTTCACACGTAAAGCTGTAGCCCGCACTGCCGTTGTAGGGCTGAAAGATCCCTACCGCGCGCTGCTCACCGAATGCTTTCGCCAATTCGGCATTGAGACCGTCCCTCTGAATGACGACGTGGCGAAGCGGTTGACAAAAGAGAAATTCGAGGCCTGTGTGCTCGGTTTGGGCAACGGCGCTGAATCCGTTATGGAGGCGGCACGAGCTTCACGCTCGAATAGCCGCTGTGTAATCTACGGCGTGGGCGGCAATGCGCAGGAGGCCATGCGGTACTCGAAATATGGAATCAATGCGATGTTTACCGAACCGCTGGAGCGTACGGCGGCGATGAAATTGATCCGGGCGACGCGCATGCTCGTGTTGCACGAGTTTCGGCGCTACGCGCGCATTCCGATCATGACGGAAGTTCTCGTGGTTGGCGATGGAAGGCGCGCCGTCGGTTCGAGCATCGAGATGAGCACGGGTGGCATGTCGGTGAAGAGTCCGGAAGACTTCTCGATTGGAACCGGCGTGGAAGTATCGTTCGCGCTGATGACCATGCCGAGAGTGAATCTCAAGGGAACTGTGAGCTGGCGCAAGCCGAAATCGTTTGGAGTGAAGTTCGATCCCAGCGATCAGCGGCGACAGACGGTGAAGCGCTGGGTGGAATCGTATCTGGAGAACTGAGGCCCGTCGCCACGCAAGCAGGAAGCTGCCTTCGCAGCGAAGAATGATTTCACCGCCGAGACCGCGGAGGACGCTCAGTTCTTCGACCAATAGGTCCTCCTTCATTCATTCATAAATCGATACAAACTTGAATGCCCGCTTTAGCCCTGCCGTTTGATTTCTCGGCGCTCTCGGCGTGTTCGGCGCGGATCAGACCTCACCTTTACAATAGGCTCGTGGCCGAAGCACACGCTCCGGAAGCGATCACAACTCCGCAGCCTGCCTGGGACACGCAGAAATACACACTGCGCCAGCGGATCGTTCTGCGTGTCATCATTTTTTTTGGCTACTGGCTCATTCGCCTGATCGGGCCGACGTTACGCGTCTCGATTTCGCGCGAGGACGACTCCCAGCAGACGCTGGGGCAGCGTCCGCTGATCGGAGCGTTCTGGCATTCGTGCCTCATTCCGGCGACATATTTGTTTCGGGCCAACGGCATTCGTGTGATGAGCAGCAACAGTTACGACGGCGAGTATATGGGACGAATCATCCACAAGTTCGGATTCGTCGCCGTGAAGGGGTCGTCCAGCCGAAATGCAGTCCGGGCACTGCTCGGACTGCGGCGCGCGCTCGAAGACGGTTGGACCGTTGCGTTCACGATCGATGGCCCGAGAGGTCCAAGGCATGAAGTGAAGCCCGGACCGGTGGCGCTGGCGCGATCGTCAGGGGTGGCGATGAGTCCGTTTTATGCGGCGGTCGAAAAGGCCTGGGTGCTGAAAACCTGGGATCGCCTGATGATTCCCATGCCTTTTTCCCGCGTACTGCTGCGCTGCGGGACGCTCATCCGCGTTCCAGCCGACGCAAGCGATGCAGATTTGGAGCGCTACACGGCGGAACTGCAAAGTTCTTTGGATCGCGTTTGCGAATTTGCCGAAGTGAATGTCAGCCGCGTAGGAACCAATGAGTTTCCATACATCTCAGCATTCACCAACCAGTAGCGGCATCATTCTTCCATCGTCGAGCCGAGTGTCTGATAGCGATATTTCTTGCCATCCCAGAAAAGCACCGACGACATGTTTTCGCCTTCGCCGGTTTCTTCCATGAAGATGCCAAGAGTGTTGCGCTTCTTCATGGTGAGCTTCTTCACGGCCAGAGACTTGAACGGCAGGTTGATGAGCAGGAACTTGTCTTTGGGCTTGTCGGCGCGCCAGGCGTCTTTGCCGGCGCCATGAATGATGAGCAGAACAACGCCGCGTCGCTCCGGCTCGTCGGAAGCGAAGGTCGAGGTGATTTTGACATTGCCGAAGCCGAGAAAGCTGTCGTAAGGATCGGCAACCACAAAGTTATATTCGTCGCGATCTGCCATAGGATTCTTGCAACGGGCAGCCACTACGAGATCATCAATACCGTCGCCGTCGAGATCGCCCACAAACTGCGGCGGCCCGCTCAGCAACGAACAATTATCTCCAAACTGCTTTTGAATGAACTCATCCGTTACCGCTGGTATAGGCGCGTGGGCCGGAACGGGCGGAGGAAGCGTCGCTTTCTTTGCAGCAGACGAAGCGGCGACCAGCGCCAGGAACAACGCAGCGAGAGAAAGTTTACGGAGCGACATGAGCTCAATGTAGTCGGGAAGATCCCATTGGGGAAGGTTACCGGGAGTAACGGAAGTAACCGCCTGAGGCAAGCTCTCGCTCAACTGGAAAAATTGCGCTAACGTCGGAAGTGCTCCCACCCACGTATCGCGAGTTCCTCTGACACTCCCTTCCCATCGCGGATACAAATGCCCGGTATGCGCGTTATGACGCCGATATAGGCCAGCGGTACACCAGCGATCTGAGCCGGAATACGCTTCGAGGCCGGCGCGGTGAACAGGAGTTCGTAATCTTCGCCCCCGTGGAGGGCTAGCTCCAGCGAGACTTCGCGAGCAGGGCGGCCGACGCGAGCACGCGGAATCAGTTCACCCGTGATCTCCGCTCCAACTCCGCTTTCCTCGCAGATGTGCGAGAGATCAGTCGAGAGTCCGTCACTAAGATCGATCATCGCCGTGGCCAGATGCTTCTCACGAACAATGCGGCCCAGTTTGACTCGCGGATCGGGATAGAAATGCCGAGCATAATTTTGTGGGCTCAACCTTTTCTTGGGATTCGTCCTCATTTGCCGAATCGCGGCGGCCGAGCCGCCAAGTGCTCCGCTCACATAGATGCGATCGCCGGGACGAGCTCCAGAGCGAAGAATCGCTTCCCCTCTCGGCACGTCGCCAAGGACCATGATGTCGGCGAGAATTCCGTTCGAAGACTCGGCGGTATCCCCTCCGGAGAGAGTGATTCTGTACTCATTCGCTAGCTTTAGGAATCCCTGAAAGAAGCGCGTGACCCACGACTGCTCAAGATCGCGAGGAAGCGCGAGAGACAGAAATGCGGCAACCGGTTCTCCACCCATGGCGGCGATATCGCTCAGCCCGCGAGCTAGGCAGCGACGGCCAACAACTTCCGGTGAATGCCATTCCCGGCGAAAGTGAATGCCTTCCAGAGAAAAATCGGTAGTGACCAGCAGCTCATGTTGCCGGGGCAGGCGCAGGACGGCGCAGTCATCTCCAATTCCTTTCGCAATCAGAGAGTTGGGGCGCCGCGAAGACTTCACCATCCGCCGCACCTGGCCGATCAGCGCTTTTTCAGCTAAGGGCACTAGGAAGCAATATACGGCAGGCCGGTGTGGCGGCGGATTTGTTCCTCCGGTCCTGAGGACCTGAGCCGCCGCGTTTACACCTTCGCCCAACCCTGCCCTGGAAGCCTGCTCAACGGTAATCTGTCCTGTAGTGACTCGTAGTTACCTCCACTTCCGTAACGAAAGAATGACCCTGTGCATCGTTGACACGAGGAATCGAGTTTGTTACCGTTAACCAGTTCATTCACACAAGTTTCAGCGAGCCTAACTGCTGCAAGTGCTTAGGATTGCAGTTAGAGATCGACCTCAGGCTCCGGTAGGTAGGACGTGCGAGCTTTCCATTCCCAAAATGGGACGCGTCCGAAGTAAGTCAGGCAGTCCGCACAGGCGTCTGCACCTCAGAACTTCGCCTGAGTTATCCGGACCTGATGATTCAAGCAACTCGAGGGCGAATTTGCAGAAACGTTTTTACATCCTTTTCGTGGCCCGTGGGGACGACGGGCAGTTGCGCAAGATTTCGATTCCCCTGCATTATCTCTACATTTTCGTGGTGGGCGCCGCGATTGGATTCCTAAGTCTCACCGGGATCGCCAGCTCCTATACCCGCATGCTGCTGAAAGTTTCCCGCTACAACGAGCTGCGCACGGAAAAAGAACAACTCAAAAATAATTATTCCCGGCTGGAGCAAGTCGCCCAGGAGCGGGACGTGCAGGTAGCCTCGCTTGGATCAATTGCCAGCGAAGTTTCGGCTCTCTACGGATTGAAGACGCAGCCCACGTTGGTAACAGCGTCCGACGATCATATCCAGGACGATGAAGTCAGTTCCTCGCTCAATCAGTTACATCTGTTGCGCACTTCCGCACTCACGGGCGCGACCATGGTCGGCTTGACCTTGGGACTGACCCGCAACGCCACGACGGCAGATTGGTTCAAGGCCAATTCGGCTCCCAATCTGTGGCCCGTGGATGGACAGGTCACTGCCAGCTTCGGCGAGCGCATTGATCCGTTCAATGGAGAAGGCGCATTTCATAGCGGCGTGGATATCAGCAGTCCTTATGGGACCCCGATCGTCGCTCCGGCTGATGGGGTGGTCACATTCGCCGATCTGTTGGGCGGATACGGCAGGCTCATCATGATTACTCACGGCAACGGAATCACGACCCGCTATGGGCACCTTTCCGGATTTGCCGTTACCGCGGGCCAGAGCGTTCATCGGGGCAATGTGATTGGCTATGTCGGCGCCAGCGGCCGCTCCACCGGCCCGCATCTGCACTATGAAGTCCGCATCAACGACACCCCGGTCAATCCCTACAAATATTTGCGCATGACCGTAGCCGCCAGCGGTGGTTTCGTTCCGGGCAGCTAACTTCAGGCTGCCAATTCGCCCGTACACGGTTGCCAATAAATCCAGCCGCACAAGCGCTTCGCAGCGGCAATGTCCAACCCGCGCTCGCAAATCATCATCTAGCCTTGAGGCATGGAACAGCCTTTGGGAGCCCGAAGCCGCATGTGTGAAGGAACTTTACACATTCTGACTACTCTTTACGTGTACATGCGACATCTGTTCCATCCTTAGTAGTATGAATAAAGGGGCGGATTGTGATCGAGGGACCACGAAATTGACTAGATCGAAATTGTTCGCGAAGTATGGATTCTGCACATGCCTAGCAATTGCGCTAATGTTTCTTGCTGGCTGCGCTAAACCAAAGATCGCCGCGACACCTGACGGAGCCAGGATTTTCGCCAATAAATGCGCAACCTGCCATCGCCCGGATAGCGGATCGGACGCGCCTTTGCCCGAGAGTTTGAAACAAATGTCGCGGGCGTCGATTCTCGCGGCGCTCGAGACGGGCAGAATGCGCTGGGAGGGCCGATGGCTGACCAAGGTGCAACGCAACGCGGTTGCAGATTATCTGGGATCGCCCGCTCTCTCAGCCTCGGTAAAAATGACCGGAGCATGCCCGCGCGATCTGGATCCTCCCCCGAATCCTCCAGTCTGGAATGGGTGGGGAGTCGATCCGCATAACACGCGCTTTCAATCGGGAAGCGCTGCAGCTTTGACCGCAGACCAAATCCAAACACTGAAATTGAAATGGGCATTCGGATTTCCCGGCGCTTCGGCGACATTTGGCCAGCCCACGTCCTATGCGGGAAAACTCTTCGTGGGCAGCGAGGATGGTTCGGTTTACGCGCTCGACTCGGCCACCGGCTGCGTCTGGTGGACCTTCAAAGCTCCCGCGACCGTGAAGACAGCGATTTCCATTGGCAATCACGGGCAGAGCGCGTTTTTCGGCGATACCAATGGAAATGTGTATGCGGTCTCAACTTCCAATGGATCGCTGCTTTGGAAGGCTCATCCGGAACCCCACGTCGCAGCTCGAATTACGGGATCGCCGCTGTTAGTCGGTTCGCGCCTGTATGTGCCAATCTCGTCGGGAGAAGAAGGAGCAGCCGCCGATCCCAAGTATCCCTGCTGCACGTTTCGCGGAAGTGTTGTTGCCCTGGACGCAGGCACCGGCCAACAAATTTGGAAGTCGTATACGATCGAGCGCGTCGCTCAACCCACACGCAAAGGCGCTTCCGGTGTGCAATTCTATGGGCCTTCGGGAGCAGCCGTTTGGTCTTCTCCCACCGCGGACCTTAAACGTCGCGTCATATATGTCGCCACCGGGAACAACTATTCCGATCCGCCCAGCAAGAGCTCGGACGCGGTTATCGCGATGAGCATGGATACGGGCAAAATCCTGTGGTCGCGTCAGTTCACACCGAACGATCTGTGGAATATCGGCTGCGTTGCCGAGCAAAAAGACAATTGTCCGCACGAGCGCGGCGACGATTTTGATTTTGGCGCCCCCCCAATGCTTCGCACCTCGCGCCACGGACGCGACGTGCTGCTGCTGGCGCAGAAATCGGGAGCGGTGTATGCGCTCGATCCCAACCTCAAGGGCAAGGTCTTGTGGGAGCGAACGCTCGGCCACGGAGGTCCGTTAGGCGGCATTCAGTGGGGCGGAGCGGCGGATCGGAAGAACGCATATTACACATTGTCGGATTGGGACGACAGCCGTCCCGAAGCAGGTGGTGGATTGTTTGCGCTCGATCTCGACACCGGCAAGCAAGCTTGGTTTGCGGCGCCGGTGAAACCCGCGTGCCTGGGTCAATTCGGATGCAGTGCAGCGCAGATGGCCCCACCGACGGCGATTCCGGGAGTGGTATTCGCCGGATCGCTCGACGGTCATCTGCGCGCGTATGACACGAACGACGGGCACATGATCTGGGACTTTGATACAGTCCGCGATTTCCAAACCATAAATGGAGTTCCGGCACACGGAGGTTCGCTCAATGGCTCCGGGCCGACCGTGGTTGCAGGCATGGTCTACGCGAATGCTGGCTATAACAACGCAATCGGGGGAAATGTTTTACTGGCATTCGCTCCCGAAAACTAGGCAAGTACTTTTTTGCAGCCAACCGGCCGCAAGTAGAAAGGGCCGCCTGTTTCAGGCGACCCTCGTTACGTCCTCTTCTGGATGTCTTTTCTGAATTACGGCTTGTAGACGATTTTCAGAAAGGTGCCAGCCAACTCGGCGGTGCCAATTCCCTGACCCACGGTAACGAACAGTTCGTTTGTTGCTCCATTTGCCTTGTTCCCGCCTCCGAAGGCAATTCCCCATAAGTTATTGAGGACGATTGGCTTCCCGTGCTGATCGTTTATCGTGCCCACAAACTTCCCGGTAATGGGGTCGAACCCGTTGATGGTGCCGGCAACAGCGTTGTTCGAAACCAGCAGAGTATTGCTCAGCGGGCCAAAATTCCCCGGAGCAGCGGCGATACCCCAAGCCTGGTTCAGTGGCAATCCCTGAATCAGTGTCTTCACGAAAGTACCGTTCTCCGTGAAGAGATCAA
>JASHPL010000084.1 GCA_030038125.1 Candidatus Sulfotelmatobacter sp. | reverse complement strand
GCGGGTGACGTGGGCTGCTGGTCTCGAGCGAAAGCCTTTGAGCTGAGATCAGCCTGGAGCTGAAAACAGGCTTGAGGGCGAGACAGTCTTGAGCTGAAAATCGGCCTTGAGCCAAAAGCAAAACCGGGCAGCCATGCCATGAATTTCTGACGCCCTTTCGCTCCCGGCGAAGGGGCGTTGTTGTTGGCCGGGACGGCAATTTTCGAAAGCTGAGCGGCAAACTTGCCCGATTTCCGCAATGTTCCACGTGGAACATTATTTCTCGCCCGTAAGCTACTGCATCCAAACTACTTACTCCATATCACGTTAGTGCGGTAACAAGCCGCGCGCCAGGTAACCAGCGCGCGCTCCTGTCACCCTCCCCCGCGCGCCTGTTGCGCTCAAACCACCCGCTGGCTCGACTTGGCCTTGTCCCAGCAACCGGCAGCTGGCATCTGCACTCAGCATGTCGCCACCGCCAAGGACCTGCGAACCGATCGACAAGGATTTGCCAGCCATGAGAATCTGCAGCCACCGCGTTAAACAAAGCATTTCAAATACCCTGGTGTCCTGCCTCAGTTGGAAATGGAGAGAAGCGTTTGCCTCGGCAGCACAGTCGTTTGAGGTCACCGTATCGATGCTGCAGAATAGACCAGTGCAGATTGGATTGCGTCCGGCTCTTGAGCGTGACTTTGAGTACTGCAGACGTCTCTATTTCGCCGAAATGAGATGGATCATTGACGAGTTGCGTCTAGACAGAAACGCTCAGGAAACCAGCTTCGGGCAGCAGTGGAACCGAGCGCAGGTTCGTGTTATCGCGCTCGACGGTACCGATGTCGGCTGGTTGCAGACCATCAGAGAAGATAATGAGATTTTTGTTGCGCAGATGTTTGTGGATAGCCCGTTTCAGCGCAGGGGTATCGGCACAGAAGTGATGAAGCGATTGATTAGCGAAGCCGCCGGGTTCGGTCTTGCGGTCTGCCTGAATGTTGTCAGAATCAATCCCGCTCGGCGGCTCTACGAGCGTCTTGGTTTCCGAGTCACGCATGAAGATGATCGCAAATTCTATATGAAGCGCGACCCCGATGACGTTGGACGCTCATCGAATTGAACCGCTGCGACCCTATCGGGTGACGCGCACACCGGAACCTGAAAACAGCATGGCGTTGCGGAGCGACAATGATCTTGCCGGGTGAAACGGAAGCGGGCACTGCGGCGACGCAACCATGCCGGCGGATATCCCGGTGGGCTCATCGAGACGATGAACGGGGGCGCGAGGACTCGCTCTCGCGCCGCCCAACCTCCATCGGATCGATAGACCCCCATGCCTTGAAAATCCCCCGCCCGAAGGGCGGAATACTCACTAACGGAGAACGTCGCTTCTCCATTCGGCGCGGAGCCAGCACAGTACAACCATTGCTATGAAATATCGGTAGAGGGGTCTTGATAGACATCGGAAGCTTCCGACATCAGATTGTTGTCGTCTCCGTTGATATGTTCGTTGCACCTCTTGCCGTTTCGGCCATTGCCCTTCCATTAACTCGCGATTCTGAGGCCAGTCGTCTGGCTGGTTCAGCATTTTGCGCTTCCTGCATCGTAGACAGAACGTAGTTCATCCAATCTATCGATATCGCAACATTTAGGAATTTCCATTAGGAGAACTATGAAACACCTGAAGCTTTTGTCTCTCGTTTCAACTTTCGCAATCTTGTTTTCCCTCAACGCATTTGCAAAAGACAAGAACGAACGGACCGTCAATATTCCCGCTGCCGTCAGTATTGGAGGCACTCATCTGGCCGCAGGAGACTACAAGGTGAATTGGCAGGGCACTGGCTCCGCGGTTCAAGTGAATTTCCTGCAAAACGGCAAGGTGGTGGCCTCCGCGCCAGCCACGCTGCGCACAAATGACACCTCGGTGACTCAAGACAGCATAATTACCAGTGATACCAATGCATCGTCCCAGTCGCTGAAAGAGATCGATTTCCATCACCAGAGAGAAGCACTGGTCTTCGATCAGGGCGGTATGTGATCCACTTCGGGCGCCGGGATTGCTTACCGGCGCCCCTCATTATTTTCAGTTAGCTGCAGGCCGACTGCAAGACACTGGGACGCGTCATCGGAACAAGCCTCCGCGCAATCACTCCAAAACGAAAAATCAGGATGGGTGTCGCGCTCTGAAGCCCCGTGCCCTCCGTGGTTAAGCTTTTTATGGGCGTAGATCCTTGCCGAAGAAGTGGCTAGTGCCGTCCGCCGCCGTGTCCTTGCCCACCACGGCCGCCGCCATGCCCCCCACCACGCCCATTGCGTCCGCGACGTCGTCCTCCGCGTCCTCCACGATCTCCGCCGCGATCCCCTCCGCGATCCCCGCCATGCGGGCGCCCTCCGCCCTGAAACGCCGGATCACGATTAAAGTTCGGCTCATTCTCTGCTTCGTCCGGGAAGTCTCCGCCGCCTTCGATCACAACCGTGCCCGCCGGTGCAGCTTGACCCTCCGTCACAGGAACTGCCTCACCGCTTTCCGCAGGCGCCCCTCCCGGTTGCGCCTGCATCTTCGCGCGCTGCTCCTTCAGCACCGCCTTGCGCGAGAGCCGAATGCGATTGCCTTCTACCGCGAGAACTTTGACCAGCACCTGATCGCCTTCTTTTAATTCATCGCGAACGTCATTTATCCGATGCTCGGCCACTTCGCTGATGTGCAACAAGCCGTCGGTACCCGGCAGAATTTCCACGAACGCGCCGAAATCTGCGAGCCGCGTGACTTTCCCCAGGTATGTCTTGCCCACCTCCGCCGTCGCCGTGATGTCGCCGATCATCTGCAGCGCCTTCTGCGCGGCCGCCTGATCGTTCGACGCCACTTTTACCGCCCCGGAATCCTCCACGTCGATCTTCACCCCGGTAGCTTCCACGATCGAGCGAATCATCTTTCCCCCCGGCCCGATCAGATCCCGAATCTTGTCCACTGGAATCTGCAATGTATAGAAGCGCGGCGCGTACTCGGAAATCTTCGTGCGCGCCTGGGAAATCACTTCATCCATCTTCCCCAGGATCAACAGCCGCCCTCGCTGCGCCTGCGCCAGCGCTTCGCGCATGATCTGCGCTGTAATCCCCGCTACCTTGATATCCATCTGCAGCGCAGTGATTCCGTCTTTTGTGCCGGCAACTTTGAAATCCATGTCGCCGTAGTGGTCCTCCGCTCCCGCGATGTCGGTCAGGATCGCGTACTGCTCGCCTTCCTTGACCAGTCCCATCGCGACTCCCGCCACCGGCGCGCTCAGCGGAACGCCGGCGTCCATCAGCGAAAGCGATGCGCCGCAAACCGTCGCCATCGACGACGATCCGTTCGATTCCAGAATGTCAGAAACTACCCGCATGGCGTACGGCCACTTGTCTTCCGCCGGAAGCACCGCCGTGATGGCGCGCTCTGCGAGCGCGCCATGCCCGATCTCTCTCCGTCCAGCTCCCCGCAGAAACGCGACCTCCCCGACGCTGAACGGCGGAAAGTTGTAGTGTAAGAAGAAGCGTTTTTTGGCTTCGCCCTCGAAGCCTTCGAGGCGCTGCATGTCATCGCTGGTCCCCAGCGTGGTGGTGACCAGCGCCTGGGTTTCGCCGCGCGTGAAGATGGCGCTGCCGTGAGTGCGGGGAAGCATTCCGGCTTCGATCCAGATTTCGCGGATCTCATCGAAGGCGCGCCCATCCGGACGCCGCTTGTGGTCGATTACCTGTTCGCGGAAAATGCGCTCGCGCAGAATCTCGAAATAATGTTCCAGCTTCGACTCGGCGCTCTCGTCCTCTTCCGCTTTACCGGTCTTGGGAAGTTCGGCCAGCAATTGCTTCTTCAATTCCTTGACCAGCGTGTAGCTTTCGGCCTTCGGATGCTTCCTGGTGTCGAGCCGCTCGGCGAGATCGTCGCCAATCTTCTTCTTCAGATCGTTGTAGTAGGGCTGGTCGAACTCAACCGGTTCGACCGTGCGCTTGGGCTTGCCAACCTTCTCGCGCAGCTGATTGATCGCGGCGCAGATTTTCTTGATCTCGGTGTGACCGAACTCGATGGCGTCGACGACCGTCTCTTCTTTCACTTCCTTGGCGCCGGATTCGATCATCACGATGCCGTCGTTGGTGCCGACGACCATGATGTTGACCAGGCTGTCGCGCATTTCGCTGTAGGTGGGGTTTACGATGAACTGGCCATCGACCAAGCCCACGCGCACGGCGCCAATCGGACCGAGAAAGGGGATATCGGAAATGGTCAACGCGCACGAGGCGGCGTTGATGCCGCAAACGTCGGGATCATTATCGGTGTCGGCCGAAAGCACGAGCGCGATGACCTGCGTCTCGCAACGGAATCCTTCCGGAAACAGCGGCCGCACGGGACGATCGATCTGGCGACTGGTCAAAATCTCGCGCTCGCTGGGACGCCCCTCGCGCTTGATGAATCCGCCGGGAATGCGTCCGCCGGCGTAGGTGTACTCGCGGTAATCGACCGTGAGCGGGAAAAAGTCGATGCCCTCGCGCGGCTCGGCGTTGGCCACAGCGGTGGCAAGGACGACGTTGTCGCCGAGGCGGACCACGGCCGCTCCATGCGCCTGCTTGGCAACTTTTCCGGTTTCAAATGTGATTTGTTTTCCGCCGGCGAGGTCTACGGTAATACTTGTGGGTTCTGGTTTCATTTCATTTTCCTTTGGGAGCAACGTGATGAGCAGTGAGCCATGAGCGATGAGCGAAGCGAAGAGACGGCTTCGGATTTTGAAAAGTCAAAGTCCCCCGCCCTGTCGCAAAGTACGCGACAAGGACGGTGCACCCTCGCATTCTTCTGGTCGTGAGGGTGGGGATGTTGACTTCCCGAGAAGGAAAGACACGCGTCCCCGACAATGTGGTTGGAGAAAATCGTTGCGCTCGAAAAACGCACGGATGGAAAGTTCCTCAATTGCTGGAGATCAGAAATACTGTCTGGGTGGCCCACTTTCGGTGGGTGCCCGTGCTCAACTCGCGCTTTTTGCGAGTTTTGGCTCGGGTGGCCCATCCTAACGACGCGCTTTTTGCGGCGGCAGGACGGGAAGATTTCCCCAGGGACGCGTCTTACTTGCGGATGCCGAGCTTGGTAATGACGGTTTTGTAGCGCTCGGAATCGTATTTCTTGAGGTAGTCGAGCAAGCGACGCCGCTTGCTCACCAGCATGAGAAGACCGCGGCGCGAGCCGTGATCTTTCTGGTGCGTCTTGAAGTGCTCGGTCAACTGACCAATGCGTTCGCTGAGCAGCGCGATCTGCACCTCGGGACTGCCGGTGTCGTTGGCATGCGTGCGATTGCGGTCAATGACGGATCTCTTTTGCTCTCTGGCTAGCACTAACCTGATGTGCTCCTATTGTTTAATCGATTGTCGTTGTGACCCTTTCAGAGTAACACGGAGGGTTGTGGAGCGTAAAGAAGCGGGGACGTTGGGTGGTGGGCTGTTTTGAAATCAAGCCCGGAAGTGCCGCTCTAGTTCGACCCTAAGATTCAGGGGATCAAAGGTGATCTTAAAGTGCTCAAAGAATCCGAGCATTCCGAGAAGCCCAGCGAGACTTGCTTGGTCAGAGAATCCAGCAACAGTCGTAATCGGTCCACCGGGGATATAGATCGTAACTTCATGCAGAAAAATCTCCATCGCTCCCGCTACACCCAGCGTGCTCGCCTTCTTCCCTTTTTCTATGTCTAGGCCAATAGCACGACCAATCGATCCATGAAATAGGCAACCCGAAGCACCAGAATCGATGATCGCATCGAAGCGTTTGGAACGCGGCGAATTCTTCGCCGGGAGCGCAATGTTTACCAGGACAGATGCCGCGTAAAAATACCCGCCCGGAGCTTCTGCGGCTGGGTATTTCTTGTACGGAATTTTTAGGCTCACACAGAAATCGGAAGCCACTGCTTAGGGGTCTTAACCAGCACGGGGTCCGAAACGCCTGCCGTCTCGCTCTTTCTAACCGCGTCTTCGTAAGACGAACCCACAGCCACGATGTGCGTCTCGTCTTCGGAAAGAGCGATCCAACTATCCAACGGGGCCGACTGCAGAGCGTCAAAACAGACATGGTCAATGAACTTTAGGCGGCGGTAGTGTATCAGTTTGAATTTGATCGCATATTTCGCACAAGGTAGAGATAAAGAATTCCAGAGCACAGGAAGCCTAGGCCAACCGCAATCACGATGGGGAAGTCCTTTGCGGCGCTAGGAAGGAAGCGGTGATGCTCAAAGTTGTAATTCCTTGGAAGTAGACAAACGAAAGCTAAGAAGAATATGCCGCACACGGTAGTGCTGGCCAGAGCCAACAGCCGCAAAGTCCATTTCATTTAGGCCACGCTTTTCTTGTAGGGGCCGCGCTTGCTAGGTTTCGGCATGTAATTGTCCGCCATCTGCACGATCTCTTCAAGGCTCCAAACATGATCGCTCAGGCCCGACTCCTGTGCTGGAGTACAACGCAATGTCTTGTGAATCCGGGCGAAGTTGTAATAGACAGAGTGAATTGCGACCATCGCAGCATGATTCTCAAATTTCTTCGAGAAGGCATTGGTCAGGCGCGTAAAGCGGCGAACGCCCATCCGAGGATTTAAGTTCTGTCGTTCTGCGTAGCTGGTCGAGATGTGTTTACGGTCAGGGTTTCCGCTCAGGATGCCTGTGGGCGTGCCAATACAAGCGGCGGGGCTATAGCGCGTGTCGGGTCGGTCAGAGGGTGCGCCGTACAGCTTTATAAGCATCGCGTAATCCACGTCCATTCCAAAAGCACCTTCGACAGCTTCCGGGTAGGCGCGGTGGCCGTCCGTTGTGATCGTCCATCTGCTGATCACTGAACCGGAGCGCAGAAAGCTTTCAGTCGTCATTCAGATGCTGAAACAGAATGTTGCCCACGAACTGGGCACGCCCGAAGGCGGGGCGGGTGTCCCTACATGATTTCACGAGATCCCAAACCGAGGGTCCCTCGACTTCGCTCGGGATGACATGCAGTTATAGCTTGGGGCGGAGGAGGTGCCAGGCTTCGCGGTATTGGTTGTAGAGGCTGGGGCGGCGGTCCTTTTTGCGGCGGAACAGGAGGCTGGTGCCGCGGACGGCGCGAATCGGGATGATGTACCAGGTGTCTTCGGGGATGATGTAGGCGGCGATGAAGTCGATTTCCGCGGGCGTGTAGGGAACGGCGCCGCGTGGAGTGCGGCGGTGCGCGTTGACGCGATAAAGTCCGCAAAGAAGCTGGGTGGAACATTTGACCTGAACGCGCCAGAGAAATGGGCGGGCGCAGAGGATGCATGCCGAGCGTGCGTTTTTGCCTCGCGAACCGGCCTTCGATTCCTGATCTTTCCTGGGAATCGTGCGGTCGAGAATCCGAACCCTGCGAAAACCGGGTAGGGTGGGGCACGAGCCTGGACAGCCGAGGGCGGCTGTCTCTACGTAATCGGCGCACTTCTCAGGATGACAAGCCGGAGCGCTGCGCGCGGACATGCGGGCGTCGACGATAAAGTCGTAGCGCTCACTGTCTCCGTAAGGTTTACAGACCGCGAAGCCCATGCGGGTAGCGATGAGTTGGAAGATGAGTTCGGCGAGCTCTCCGCGCCGCTTGGTGGTGCGTTCGCGGCGGAGGGAATGAACGGGCGGGACAGTTTTCAAGTGCGACGCTGGAAGGCGTCGAGATGAAGACCGGGTCCCGGACATGCTGGAAATAGAAAAGGCGCAGAGCCTGGTAGCCTGCGCCCTAATTTCTACTCTCTATTTTTAGAATAGCATTTTGAGCCGGGGGAACCGGACATTTTTGGAAATTTATTTTGCGAATGCTATCAATGGCTTACAAAGATTCGGTCGAAAAAAGGGTCTTGACAAGATTTTGGAGCAGGATTCTGCGGGCCAGTTGGCAGACATAATGTATTACTTCGCGATTTCGAAGCTAAATATATGATTCTGGTAGTGGAGTTGGTCAGAACAATGCCGCGGTGAGCCTTCCCAAAATGGGACGCCA
>JASHPL010000083.1 GCA_030038125.1 Candidatus Sulfotelmatobacter sp. | reverse complement strand
TCAGCTGCGGCTGGCATCGCTGCGATTAACTCCCTGGGAAATCTCGGTGGATACTTCGGTCCCGATATCATCGGGCTATTCCGGAACGCGAATGGAGGATTTCGCGATGGGCTTCTGGCAATCAGCGCCACTGTAGCCGTGAGCGGCAGTATGGCGATCATCGTAGGAAGGCGCTCGCCCGAGGAGAAGGCGGAACAAAAAGAGCGAATCAAGTCTCCATTACCCGGTTGATGCCAGCCCTCGAGCTACCGATTGTTCCGCTTCGCACGGTTGAGCCGATTGTTTACAATAAGTTCGCACTATTACGAGTCCTTGATCTTCGGTATTTGACAAAGGCGTGGAAGCGCACAACAACAACTCCAACGTCGCACCCACCGTCTATTGGCGCGTGGAGGGTAGCCTTCTCGACCTGACCGTGGTGAGGCCGGTGGCGTTCTTTACCTGGAATGCCCAGACGTTCACAGAGCGCTTCCGCAGGCGCGGGTTGATTTTCTTAATGGCGTTGTTGCGTCCCATTCTTTACTCCACGAACCGCAAGTTTGCCACACGCGTGGTGCACACCGTGCTGCGCGGAGTCAGCCGGGACCGTCTCGATTTGTTGGGCGAGGAATTCTTCCAGTACAAGTTGAAGCCTTACCTGAAACCGCAAGGAGTGCAAAGGGTACAGGAACTGCTGCAATCGGGAGCCGAGGTGGTGCTGGTGAGTCAGGCGCTGGAGCAAATCATGCGGCCGCTGGCTCAGCACTTGGGGGTGAAGCACATTGTCGCCAACCGGCTTGATTTTCGCGACGGAGTAGCAACCGGCAGATTGCTTGACCCAGTAATCCGGCCACGCGGTGCATTCGCGCCGCTCAGAGAAAATATGCCGGATGGGCGTCGCGCTCCCAAGACATTGGCTCGCCATCTGGATATTTCTCTCGAAAGCTTGCGGCAGGCAATGATTACGTCTGACCGGCAAACCGCCTTGCCAGCGCGACCGATCGTTTACTTTGAGAGTAGTCGGCGGGCGCAAGAGTTTTCTGTTCGTCGAGCCTTCGCCAACAAACACATCATGCTGATCGGGGTTACCGGGTTCATCGGCAAAGTCTGGCTGGCGAACACCTTGCTCGATTTGCCGCTGGTCGAACGGATCTACTTGCTCATTCGACGCCAGAAATCAAATCCTGCGCAGCATCGTTTTGAGAAATTGATCGAAGAGTCGCCGGTTTTTGATCCGCTGTTTGAGCGTTACGGAGCGAGATTGTCGGATTTTCTGCGGCAAAAAGTTGAGGTAATTGAGGGGGACGTCACCCAGCCGGGACTTGGCCTGGAACAAGCGCAGACCCGCCGGCTACAGAAAAACCTGGACTTGATTGTTAACAGTTCAGGGCTGACAGATTTCAATCCTGATCTGCGGGATGCGCTCGCTACGAATACGGATGCCGCGGTGAACATCCTCGAGTTCACGCGTTCTTCAGATCATGCCGGACTTCTGCATCTTTCCACGTGCTACGTTGCAGGCGAACAAGACGGGAGAGTGAGCGAGAGGTTGGTTCCAAACTACAACCCCCGTGGAATCGCGGCTTTCGACGCTGAGAAAGAATGGCAAGCGCTGCATGAGCTGATCAACCAGGCAGAGGCGCAATCGGAGAGCCAGGAGGTGACAGCGGGTTTGCGCATGCAGGCACGAGCGAAGGAGCACGCCGCAAAGGACCTGCAGGGAACCGCGCTGGAGAATCAGATTCGTAAGAATCGCGTTCGCTGGCTGAAAACCTATCTCACTGAAGCTGGGACGCGACGAGCCAAAGAATTGGGCTGGCCGAACACATACACTCTCACCAAGAGTCTGGCGGAATCGCTGATCGCGAAACGCGGGGCGGGACTGCCAATCGCCGTTGTCCGTCCGGCCATCGTTGAGACCTCGATTGCAAAGCCATTTGTAGGGTGGAACGAGGGCATCAACACATCGGCCTCGCTTTCCTACCTGCTGGGGACTTATTTTCGCCAGCTGCCTTCGAATAAGAGCAAGCGGCTCGATATCATACCGGTCGACTTCGTTTGTGCTGGCATGACGCTGATCGCAGCGGCGGTGATGGAACGGCGCCACGACCCGCTTTATCAGCTCTCCACTTCTGTTACCAATCCTTGCGACATGGGCCGGTCGATCGAATTGACGTCGCTGGCTCATCGGAAACATTACCGCGCCCAGGAGGGACTGGAATCGTGGTTGCGGCTGCGCTTCGACGCGATTCCGGTTTCCAAGACACGCTATAACCGCATGTCGGCCCCGGCGCAGAGGGCGATTGTAAAGTCGATTCAGCGCATCATGTCGCCGCTACCCCTGAAAAAAGCGCCGCTGGCGAAGACTGAGCGCAATCTCGAACGCGTTGAAAAGCTGATCGAATTATTCGAACCTTTCATTCTGCTGAACGAGCACAATTTCGCTGCGGAAAATATAGAGAAGCTTTCGTATGCACTCGCGCCGGAGGAGCGTGGAGAGTTCGGTTACGACACCCGCTCGCTCGATTGGTGGGACTACTGGATCAATATTCACATCCCGGCCTTGCGCCGATGGACGTATCCTCTGATAGAAGGCCGGCCTCTGGAGGCGCGGCCTCCACGCACCTTGCAACCTGCATCCCAGAACGGAGACGCCTTGAAAACCGGGACGAACGGAGCAACGTGGCGATATTCCTGACCGGTTCGACCGGATACATCGGCGCGCATGTAGCCGCCAATCTGCTGGAAGGCTACGGTGCGGCACTGAACCTGCTGGTGCGGGCCCGCGATCCTCAGGAAGCGCAGCTGCGTTTGTGGCATGCGCTGCAGTTGCACTTGGACTTTCCGCGTTTTTACGAATTTCTGCAGACGAAAGTGCGCATTTTCTGCGGTGATGTGACCGCGCCGGGATTTGGCTTAGGCCGCGATGACTATGACCGGCTGGTGCACACCAGCGATTCCGTGATTCATTGCGCGGCATCGCTGAACAGGAAATCGGAGAAGAGTTGTCTGAACGTGAACCTGCGCGGCACGCTGGAAGTTCTCACGCTGGCACGCCACGCCGAACACTATCACGGTTTGCGACGATTCAGCGAAGTCAGCACTGTTGCCGTTGCCGGAAAGCGGCAGAACGAAGTGGTTACCGAGGACCGAGCGATCGATTGGGATCGCTCCGATTATGATCCGTATGCCCGCACGAAAAAATTTTGCGAGCACATGACGCGAGTACTCCTGCCAGAGGTTCCGAAGACAATTTTTCGCCCCAGCATTGTACTCGGCGACAGCCGTCATGCCGAAACCACGCAGTTCGATATGGTAAAGGCATTCGTGTTTCTGGCAGGCTTGCCGGTGCTGCCGTTTCGCGCGTCCGATAAGATCGACATCGTCAACGTCGATTTTGTGGCCAGCGCGATCGCCGACCTGCACCAGAAGGAACAGCCACAGTTCGAGACCTATCATCTGTCGTCGGGCCGGGCGTCGCAGACTTTCCGCCAGATCACTGCGGCGCTGGCGGCCGCCCAGAACAAGCGTCCGCCTATTTTTCTGCCGTTCACGGAAAAGCCCTTTACACGGTCGGTGAGCGTGCTTTCGAATCGCAAAGGTTCGCTGGGTTACGGCGCATCACTGATGAGAGTGTTTCTGCCCTATCTGGTCTGGAACACGGTTTTCGACAGCACGCGCGTAACCACGGAATTAGGTCGTAAGCCAGTGCCGTTCTCGCAATACAGTTATCCCTTGCTGACATTCAGCCGGGAGAACCGTTTCGAATACAATTACCAGCCCTGGCCCACGGCCGCGGGAGGTACCGCCGCATGATGGACTTTATCCTCGAAGCTTGGGTGAGCACCAATATCGAGCGCGCCAAGCTGGGATGGATGCTGGGTTCGGGCGAGCCCTGGCAGCCGGGCGAAAAACTGAAGCTGCTCTTTGCTGGCTACAACGGCACTCGCAATATGGGGTCGGATGTTCGCGTGGAAGAAATGCTTCGGCAAATCCGTCATATTCTTGGCGCGGATCGAGTCGACTTCAGCGTAATGAGCCAGAATTTCGAATTTTCCAAAGCTTATTTCGAAGGCACCACACAGGTTCACTTACCCGACATTTTTCCTCCGTTTCTGAAGAATGAAGTGCCGAAGCATCACGGCGTCGTTGCCTGCGAAGGTTCGATGTTCAAAAGCAAATTTGCCAACGCGCTGACTACGATGATGATCGGTTCGCTGGGAATCGCGGCGGCGCAAAACAAGCTCTCTGTCGGTTACGGCGCCGAGGCCGGCCACATGGATCCGCTGGTCGCACGGATGTGCGCCCGTTACTGCCAGAACTCACTGGTGATTACGCGCAATGAAGAATCGCGCACTATCTTGCGCGACTTAGGCGTTCCAACCGAACTCGGCACCGACACAGCTTGGACCTTTGAGCCACAGCCAGCCGAATATGGGCAGAGGGTTTTGCGCCAGAATGGATGGGACGGGCAAACGCCGGTACTGGTCGTTTGCCCCATCAACCCGTTTGAATGGCCGGTGCGCGCGTCCGTTGCGAAATATGCGGTGCATAGCTTGACCGGAGCGTACAAAGACAGCCATTACCGAACGGTCTATTTCCACAACTCCGGCCCTGCCGCGGATCGCGCCTATCAGCATTATTGGACTTCCATTGCCAATGCGGTCGATGCGTTTCGAAAGCGGCGCTCTGTGTTTGTGATTCTGGCCGCGACGGAGCGGCTCGACGCTCGCCCGGCCCATCGCATATCGGAAAAGCTCGGCGGAGTGCCTGTGCTTACTTCCGATCAATACAACATGTATGAACTTGTAAGCATCCTGCGCGCTTGTCACATGATGGCTTCCTCGCGTTATCACGGCATCGTGACCTCCATGCCTGCCCTGGTGCCGTCCGCCGGAATCACGATGGACGAGCGCATCCGCAATCTGATGCGCGAGCGCGGCCAGCAGGAGTTGCTGATGACGGTCGATGACCTTGAACTTGAGACGAAATTGCTGATTGCGCTGGAAAAATTGGCGATGGAAAGCGAGCGCATCGCCGATGGCATTGCCCGGACAGTCGTGAAGAATCTGAAAGTTATGGCGCGGATGGGAGTTTATTTTGAAGAAGAAGTGCAGCGACGATATCCGGAATTTCCCACCCGAAAGGGCGAATGGAGTTGGGAAGACTACTTGCCGCCCACCAGCCCATCACTTCGCGAATTGATGCGGGCATATAGCTGATTATTCAGGTCGATTTCCGAACGCGATGCCTTTCATCGGAGACATTTTCGCACAATTGAAGCGGGCGGCCGGCACCACGGTGCTGCAGGAAATCAGTGACCGCCAAGTCACAAGCGTGACGGGCAACGAACTGCTAGAAAAGGTTCGCAAAGCACGAACATTCCTCGCTACGCAACATTTGCAGAAGGGCGATCGTTGCGGTTTACTTGCCGCAAACAGCGTCCACTGGGTTGCGATGGACTTGGCGGCGATGGCCGAAGGCTTGATCGTTGTCCCACTCTACTCGCGTCAGGCGCCGCCGGAACTAGCTGCGATGATCAAGGACAGCACGCCATCGCTGATCTGCTGCGGCGATGCGGCACTGCGTGACGCAATTCGGAAGATCTTTCCTGATGCTCCGCCGTATTACCTGTTTGATGAGATCTTTATCGGCGGGGAGGGAGTGCGGTTGGATCGGCCACAAGTGCGCGACAGCGACCCCGTGACCATTATCTATACGTCGGGTACATCCGGGGAAGCCAAGGGCGTCGTTCTGACTGCGGCGAATGTCGGCTTCATGCTTGGCTGTACGTCGGCGCGGCTGGATCAGTTGATGGGACGGCGATCTGGGCCGGACCACATTTTTCATTATCTCCCCTTCAATTTTTGCGCGTCCTGGATCGCGATATTAACTTTCATGCTGCGTGGCAGCCTGATCACGCTCAATACGGATCTGACGAAAATTGCCAATGATATACCTGCTGTGGCACCGCATTATTTTCTGAACGTGCCGCAACTGCTCGAACGCATGCGCCGCGGCGTCGAAGAAGAGATCGGGAAAAAGGGAGGAACGGTGCACGCGGTCTATTCCCGCGCAAGAGCGGCATGGGAACGGCGCAGAAGTCAACATGCGGAATCAGGTGACGCTCTTTGGCATTGGTTGGGGAATAGTTTCGTATTTCCCGCCATCCGCAAGAAATTGTTTGGAACGAATCTGAAGGCGCTCATTTCCGGTTCCGCGCCACTCACTCCAGAAACGCAGGACTACTTCGGCATGCTCGGGGTTCGCGTGTTGCAGGTTTATGGATTGACCGAGACAACCGGCATCTGCACGATGGATGATCCGGCGAATCCTGTGCCCGGCCGGGTTGGACCGGCAATTCCGGGGATTGAGATGGAGCTGGCTGAGAATGACGAGATCATTGTGCGCGGCCCCAACATTTTCACAGAGTATTGGAATCGCCCAGAGCAGACGACGGAAGTTCTGCACGACGGATGGTTCCATACCGGCGATCAGGGTGAGCGAGATGCGTCGGGAAGCTGGCGCATCGCGGGTCGAATCAAGAATTTGATTGTTCTTGGTTCGGGACACAAGATCGCACCTGAAAGCATTGAAGAGAAGATTGCGATCGGTCTTCCCCTCGCGCAGCAAGTGGTTGTCGTGGGCAATGGTCGCGGATACCTCTCTGCTATCGTGACCGGACCGGTTTCCAGCGAACAGGTACAGACCGCTCTGGATGCGGTGAATGCCGAGCTCCCACACTACAAGCAAGTGCGAGCTTTCTGCCGGCGCGCGGAAGCGTTTTCGATCGAGAATGGCATGCTGACGGCGAACGGCAAGTTGAAGCGCGATGTGATTGCGGTTCGCATGAAAATAGAGATTGAGGAGATGTATCAGGTAAAGCAGGCGGTTTAAGCGGGGATTCGCACAAACGAACGTGAAACAATTCACAGGCCAGGCATTGTCGTGGGACGTAAATGGCAGCGTGATCCAATTGGCGCTGCACCGCGAACCGTGCAACGAATTGGGTTCGCTGGCGCTGAAGGAGTTCGAGAAATTCGTGTCGTCGCTCGACGCACTGGAGGAAACTTCGCATGCACTGATCATCTACAGCGAATTGAAATCCGGATTTTGTGCTGGCGCCGATCTGCGCGAGCTCTATACGCGGTCTCGATCCATGGAAAAATCCTCAGCCGTGGAGGGAGTGCGCGATTTCCTGGAGCGTATCCACCGCGTGCTGAACCGCATCGATTCGGCTTCGCTCACGACTGTCGCCGCCGTGCATGGCGTAACTTTTGGCGGTGGCTTTGAACTCGCATTGGTTTGCGATTTGATCATTGCGGACAAAACTGCACGGTTTTGCTTTCCCGAGCTGCGACTCGGACTGATCCCCGGATTTGGCGGAATCCCGCGCCTGAAACGCGATTTAGGCAATGCGGTAGTCCGCGACTTGCTGCTGACCGGACGCAGCTTCAATGCGACGAAGGCGCAACAGATCGGTCTAGTGAGCCAAGTGGTTGGCGAAGGCGAAGCGTTGCGTGTCGCCCGGGCGACCGCCGCACAACTGGGGAAATTCGATCGTCAGACTGCCATCATTGCGAAAAAGTTCATCAAACCGATTCCGTATGAGGACCTGCGGCGCGAGATTGATATCTTCTGTGAGCTGTTCTCGCGACCGGCCGTGGAAGAGGGACTAAAACAATTCGTGGAAAGCACTGACGCACAACCCTATTTACCGTAGTTGCCTCTGGATTACAATGAGCGGATGCCAGCAGCCGAAAAAACTCTTGATGAGATTCTTGCGCTTGCCGCGGCGCACTTCAAAGTGCCACGCGAAAAACTTGCCCCTGACGATGACTTTTTCAAAAGCCTCGGCATTGATAGCCTGCAAACACTCGATTTGCTGACGAAACTGGAAAATCATTTCCATATCGAATTACCGGATTACGAACTGCAGGGCGTGAGCGACTTCCGCACCTTGGCGGGCAAAATTCAGGCTCGCTTGTGAGCCGGTAGCTAGATTTCGCACTCTTGATTGAGCACTGAAAGTCCACAACGGACGTGTTTGCCCAATCAACCGGCAACCATCTACAATCAGCAGTTTCTTGATGCTCGATCTCCGTCAATACACCTGTTTGGGAGCCGCTCTACGAGATGCGCTCGATCGCTTTTCCAGCGAAGTCTGCCTGATCGAGGCGGATCGCGATCGCGAGAAAGTCCGCCTTACCTATTCTGATTTCAAGGAGATCGCGCTGCCGTTGGCGCGAGCGCTGGAGGACGCGGATTTCGACTCCGGGGATCGTGCGGCCATCATCATGACGAATCAGTCAAAGTGGCTGATTTCCGCGTATGCAATCTTTTATTGCGGTGGAGTGCTGGTGCCGCTCGACTACAAGCTGACTGCGGCTGAACACCTGCAACTGCTCGCGCATTCAAAATCCAAGGTGCTTGTCGTCGAGTATTACCTATGGCGCGCGATTATGCAGTCGCCCGAGTTCTCGAAAATTGGCACCAAGATCGTGCTTGTTACCGAATCGCCCCTTGGAACGGATCTTGCGGGCGCTTTCCGCTGGGAGGATTTCAAGCGCAAAGGCGCACCCGATTTCGTCATGCGCCAGCGCGAGGATGTGGCCTGCATTGTCTATTCTTCCGGTACGGGTGGACGGCCCAAAGGTTGCGTGCTGACGCACGAGAATTATCTGGAGCAATGCCGCTCGCTGACGTCGTGGTACCCCTTCTGGCCCGGCGTGCGCTATTTGAGTGTCTTGCCGACCAATCATGCGATCGATTTCATGGTTGGTTTCATCGGCCCGTTCGTCTGCGGGGCATGTGTCGTGCATTTACGCACGTTGCGTCCTGAGTTTGTTCGCGATGCCTTCGTGCGCTACCGCATCACGTACGTTTCTTTGGTCCCGATGATCGTAAAGAACCTGGAAAAGGGCCTCCGCGCCAAAATCGATGAACTTCCGCGCTGGAAGCACGCGATTCTGCATTCTATGATCGCGACCAACAAACTGCTGACGCGGCGTCGCCCGAACGTGAAGCTCAGCCGAATGCTGCTTCCCGGTATTCATCGCGCCTTTGGAGGCGAGTTGCTCGCGCTCATTACCGGGGGTGCTTTCATGGAGCCCTCGACGATGCAGTTCTTCTATGATTTGGGAATTCCAGTCGCAAACGGATACGGGCTGACGGAAGCGGGCACGGCCCTCACGCTCAACGATCTTAAGCCGTTCCGCGCGGACACGGTGGGTAAGCCGCTGCCGGGAGTCGAGCTTCGCATTCTGAATCCGGATGCCGACGGCGTTGGTGAAGTTGCCGCGCACAGTAAGACGGTTATGTCGCATTATCTCGACGATCCTGAGCTTACCCTGGAAACCATCATCGATGGTTGGCTTCTGACGGGAGATCTGGGACGCTTTGATGGTCATGGACATCTGCAGCTTCTTGGCCGCAAAAAAAACATGATCGTGACCGAAGGCGGGAAAAATATTTACCCGGAGGACATCGAGACGGTTTTCGATGGACTGCCGGTAAAGGAATATTCGGTTTTCGCTGCCAACTATATCTGGCCAACAAAAGAACTGGGCGGGGAAAGTCTCGTGTTGGTGGTGCGGCTTGAGCCGAATCAGGTTTTCGACAGCAAGCTGCTGGAAGAAGTTTCGGGGCGCAATCGCCGCCTTCCCGATTTCAAACGTGCGAGCGGATATTTGATCTGGGACAAAGATTTTCCACGCACTGCTTCGATGAAGATTAAACGGCAGATTTTGGCGGAGGAGATCGGAAGATCGTTGGATCGAACGGCGATTGTGAAATGGTGAGCAACGACCAACGCGGGTAGCCGGTATCGTGCAAGCGATCGCATTTGAATGGATCGGACTTCTTGGGGAAACCATACCTGGCAATTGTCAATCCAGCGGCAGCAGGCGGGCGCACGGGCAAGTTGTTGCAACCTGCACTTGAACGCCTGCAGGCTGGGGGGCTTCACATCGATGTTGCGGAAACCCTTGCTCCCGGTGACGCAACCAGAATCACGCGCGAAGCTTACAGCCGGGGCGTGCGGCGATTTATCGCCGTCGGTGGCGATGGCACTTCCTTCGAGATTGTTAACGGCTTGTTTCCGGAGGCACTCCAAACGGAGCGCCCCAGCTTGGCGTTTCTCCCGCTCGGGACTGGAAATTCTTTTCTACGGGAGTTCAGTGATCGCGGCGTTGAATACGCGATTGAGTCGCTTCTGGGGAGCCGCACTCGCGTCTGCGACGTAATGCGGCTGCGTCACCGAGGTGGTGTCATCTATTACATTAACCTGCTCAGCATGGGATTCTCCGCCGATGTGGCGACTCTACGCGCCCGGCGTTTCAGCGCTTGGGGCGAACTAGGCTACATCACTTCGATTTTTCTGACTCTGGCACGCTTCGATCGGAGGCCGTTCCTGGTACGACCTGAAGGAGAAAGTTCCTTCGACAAACGTCGGTGCCTATTTCTGACGTTCAGCAACAGCAAGTTCACAGGCGGCACGATGATGATTGCGCCCAAGGCGGAAATTGACGACGGCCTGATCGAGTATGTTCGTTGGGGACCGATTGGACGATTGGGACTGATCCGGAATCTGCCTACGCTCTACGACGGCACGCATATTCAACATCCGCTAGCCGAGCGGAAAGCTGTCCGCTCGCTCGAGTTCAATCTCGACGTACCCGTCGATGTTATGGTCGATGGAGAAGTGCGCAGCTTGCAATGCGAGACCATCGATGTGCTTCCTTCGGCTCTTCAGGTCGTCGCCTGATCGGCGTTATATAAAAATTGATACATGTCAGAAGAACGCAGAAGACGCCAGCAGGAGCGGCTGCACACAGGTGAACCGCTTCCGCGGAAGTATTTCAAATGGGCAGGCGTTGTCATTTTATTCATAGTCGCATATGGAGTCGGCTGGTATTACAGAAATCACAAATATGACGGCTTCGCCAAATGCCTGGCGTCCAAACATGCCAAGATGTATGGCCTGTATTGGTGCCCACACTGCATCGATCAGAAACATATGTTCGGCGCCGCTTTTCGCTACGTTCCTTACCAGGAGTGCGCGATCAAAGACTCACACGAGATGGCATCCGAGTGCAAAGCCGCCGGAGTGAAGCTTTTTCCGAGCTGGCAATTTGGTTCGGAACCTCCGAAAGAAGGCGTGCTGTCGCTTGACAGGTTGAGCGAGAAAACCGGGTGTACACTGCCGTGACGGAATTGACAGCTTTAACCCCCGCGGACAACGCTTCTCGTGCGCGGAATCAAATTTTCTTTTTGTCGATTGCAATCCTCTCATTGGCGGGCGTGTTGGTCTCGGCAGTTTCACTGGAGCGGCACTTTGCAAGCTCTGAAAGCGGCTTCTGCGATTTCAGTCAGAGATTCAATTGCGACATCGTCAACCGGAGCGAGTACTCGAGCATCGCTGGAGTTCCAGTTGCGGGTATTGGCGTGGTCGGATACGCGGCATTATTCGCATTTGCGACATTTTGGAGGTCGCGGCGGGAAACTCCGAACTGGCTGCTTGCCGCGGCGATTGTCGGGCTCGGCTTCGCACTATATCTGACGTACATCGAAGCCTACGTTTTGGAAACATGGTGCGTTTTGTGCATGACTTCGCTTGCACTTATCTTACTGATTGCGGTTCTAGCGTTAGCCTTGAAGATGCGAAGTAACCGCGCTTAGATTTCCGTGACGTTGTATTCTCTTACTCATCCTCTGATGGAAGAAATCCAGAACACTGAAAAGCAGACGCCGCTTGGCATGGGAGTGATCCGCGCCGAATCCGCCACCGGCGACTTGCGCCTGCATCCA
This sequence comes from Candidatus Sulfotelmatobacter sp., assembly GCA_030038125.1. GTDB lineage: Bacteria > Acidobacteriota > Terriglobia > Terriglobales > Acidobacteriaceae > Sulfotelmatobacter. The sequence goes on along the minus strand of JASHPL010000083.1, from coordinate 8,437 downwards.
TTTCGCAGCCGTGTATTCTGCAACACGCGTTTCCTTCGCGTATGGCTGCCTCCCGGATACGACCAGCCCACAAATGAGAATCGCCAGTATCCAGTGCTTTACCTGAATGATGGGCAGAATCTCTTCGAATCCTCGACTTCGTTTGCCGGTGTCGAGTGGCAAGTCGATGAAACTGCAGATCGACTTGTCCGGGAAAACACGATTCCGCCGCTGATTATCGTAGGCATCGATAATGCCGGAAAGGCACGCATCCGGGAATACATGCCGTACCGTTCACTGCAGCCGATGCTTATGCGTACGCAGGGGCGCCTCTATCCGGACTTTTTGTTCAAGGAAGTTGTGCCCTTCATCGCGCAAAATTATCGAGTCGCTGCAGGCGCAGAAAATACGGGACTCGGCGGATCATCGCTGGGCGCGCTTATCGCGCAGTACACGGCGATGACGCGGCCTGAACTGATCGGACGATTGCTTCTGGAGAGTCCTTCGCTGTGGACTTCAAACCGGCAAATCATCCGCGAAAGTCGCTCGGTAAAATACTGGCCAGAGCGGATCTATTTAGGAACGGGAACGGCTGAAGCAGGCAGTCCTGACCGCGATCGAAGCGTGGTCGATGACGTGCGCGAGTTGGCCAGCATTTTCCGCCGTGCGGGATTGGACGAAAAACAGCTCCGCCTCAAAATTGAAGAAGGGGGAACGCATGATGAATCGGCTTGGGCGAGACGCCTTCCCGAGGCTCTGAGTTTTCTCTTCGGAGTGTCTCCGATGCGCTCGAGCTAATTCTCTTGATTACTTGAACTGGACTGAGGGCACTTCCGCCGCAACTGTGCCCTTGGCCGGTGCATACTCGATGCCAGATGCACGCCAAAGCAAATATAAACAAGCTGCCATTGCGATAACCGAGAGCTGGAGATGCGTCCAGCGCGCGAGTGGTCCGACAAGCGGCAGCATGTAAACGAAATAAAGAAGCGTACCCAACATTCGATTCGAGGAATGGGCGGGTTGCTCGACAAGCCAGTTCGCGCTGAGCAGAAGCGCCGGAGCCAGGATCACGACATCGTAAACTGTGAGGTGTGGCGCGACGAGCACCGTCGCAACGAGCAAGCAAGAGTAGCGTAACGCGAGAGGGGCGGATTTTGCCCTCCAAACAGCGATGGTCAGCGCCAACACCGAGATCGCGCTCACGATATACATCACCAAAGCCGCATCTGGCCATGGCAACAGCATCGTCCAAAATGTTCGCAGGGAATGCGTCTGATAAGGTCTGGGCTCTAACCAGGGAACCACGATAGGTAGATGTCGCAAGGTGACGATCCACTGGTGCAGCGGAGCCGTGCCGTAGTACAGAACTCCCAGCCAAAGTTGGGCTGCCGAGGAAAGAATGGCACCGACCACAGTTTTCCAAGCGCCGATTGATAGGAAGATGACCGCGGCCGCGAGTGCTAATTGTGGTTTGAAGATCAGAGATCCGAGGACGACCCCGGTGAGGAACTCGCATTTCGCGCGCAACAGAAAAAACGCGAGCGTGAAGCAGGCCAGAGCAAGAGCAGAGCACTGTCCCCATGCAATGAGGTGAAAAAAGGCGGGAAATGCGAGCGCCAGCAGAAAAACTGTAAATCCGTGGGGTTGCAGATTTGGACAGGCGCGCCACACGCTAAAGCAGCTAACTGTGTAGAGAAGGGCGCTGCAACCCCACCATAGAGCCAAAGCCCAGCCGTATGATAGATGTGCAAACGGCTCGAACAGGATCGATACTTGCGGCGGATACAACGGCAGATATCGAAGGCCTGCTGCCTGCGGGACGCGCTCAGTCGAAACCGCAGTCTGGGCGTTCATGTCGTACAAGTCTGCAGCATCACGCCACTCCGCCAGCGATCCCATGGTGTAGAAGTGCAGGAAATCGGTTCCCTTGAGATTGCGGTTGCGGTCGCGCAGGCCAGGAGTGGCGAGGTTCCAGACATAAAGGGTCCACAAACATACCGAAAGAATGGTCGCATGGGCGCGGAGGCGTCTTGCAGTCAACCAGAAGGGCGCGCTGGTTTCGGCTAAGCCGTGTCCGCGTGTTTCGTGTGGGGTTGCATCCATCTTCTGCAACTTGTCACTCGCCGGCGCCGTAGCTCTTCAGTTTCGGATCGGCATCGTCAGGACACAGCCTCCAAACTTGCCGGTTCTTGAAATACTGAAGCAGCGGTTGGTTCTGCTGGTCGCCCATATCGCGTGCCCATACTACTTTGGCGTCGTCGATATCGGCACGGTTGTAGACCCATTCTTCATTCGGACCGTGGTCCGGGGCGTAAGTCACGATCACCAATTGCGGGCCTGGCATTGCTTGCAACTGCTTCAAAATCGCTGCTCGCTGCAGATTCCCGCGCGGCCACGCCGGTTCAATGTGGGTTCCGGTCGCCACTGCTCCGACTCGCAAGATAATCATGGCGACGCACAGCATCGGCACGGCACGCACCCAAGCCGCCCCTAGGGGCCGTCCTTTCCACCGCGACAACCGCAAGTGCCGCAGGCATTGTGTCAACAGGAGAAAGAAGAGGCAGGTCGCAGGCGCAATGTAATGAGCTGCGGTCCACACTTCAACGATAATTCCCGCCGCCATCACCGCGGCCAACATTAAAGGAAAACGCATCCGGCGATCGCGAAAAATGCAGGGGAACGCAAGCAAGGGAACAGTGAAGATTGGCCCTGAGTAAAGCAGCCATGGTTGCGGAATTTTGGATAAGATGCGCCGCAACAGTCCGACGGGTGAGCGCCCGAGTTCGTAGTCCTGAATCTCGAAACCGAGATAGAAGCGCCGCATGACGTCGTAGCGATAAACGGGCGCGGGCCGCATCTTCTGCCAAATGAAATAGGGGGCTACGGCGTATGTCGCCCGGTTCACCTGATAGGGCATCACGAACGCATTTCCGGTTACGCGCCAGAAATAGTAGCTAGTGGCAACGCCGGTTGCGGTCAGAATTAGCAGCAATAGCAGAACTACCCTTTGAAGAACGAGAGTTGGAGGGATTCGCTTCTGTCTCACAATCCAAAACAACATAGCCACCGCAATGGGCAGGCTGAACACGAATCCTTCGTACGGACGCGTATTGGCCAGCACCGCCAAGCCGACTCCCATGGCACCGGCATCGCGAAAACGCGCATGAGACCGAATGCGCGGCAGAGCTCCAAGCACGAGCGCTCCTCCCAGCGCCGCGAGCGATCCACAGAAGTAAGTGTTCATCCAGTAGCTGAGGATGCCGATTCGCAAAGCCGCCAGACTGGCACCAAACAGTGCCCAGGTTGGAGGAACCCACGCCTGCAGCATCCAGCACAGAGCCGAACACATCAGGCCAGTGATCAGCAGTTGCCCGATCCATGGATGGCCCAGTAGTTGCCCGGCGGCCAGCACAAGTCCTTGTCCCGGAGGATACATCGACATATATGTGGGGTGCTGAATGATGTGGAAGCTCTCGAAATACTTCCACATTGGGTGCGTGGGGTTCGTTAATCTGCCGTGAGCAAAGGTATCAGCGGCCAGCAGAAAGCTATACTCATCATGCCATCGGGGCTGGGGAACGCCCAGCACGGGTATCAGTGCAACTCGCAGGACAATCACCGAAGCGCCAAGCAGGAAAGCAGCCAACTCCCGGCGCCTGGCCACCTTGTTGAATGCTTGTTCGAGACGTTGCGGAAAGAGATGACGAATATCTCTTGACGCGTGCCGCTGCGACCATGCGATCAGCAGTCCCGCGGCAATTACGAGAAGCAGTTCGATGATGGCGAGCAGGTTCGGTGCGAGCCGGGTATAGAGGTTTAGCATCTGGCCAGAAAATAGTCTAGGGCGCGCTAAAGGCCAAGCATCCAACCGGACAGCACGATCCTGTCATGCCGAGAAGTGAAGCGACGAGGAACCCTGTTGTCCCCTGGGGCAGGCCGAACGCAGATTCCTCGCTTCGCTCAGAATGACAAAAACCTGACGTTCTGACGTTAGCTGCTGGCGGCTTCTTTCACGCCGATATCTTCGAACAGTCCGTCGACGATTTCAATCATTTCGTCATCGACGGTTCGGTTGCGCGAGATCGCATCCTGCAGGGGAATGGAAACGATCTTGTTGGCCCGCAATGCCGCCATGCGGCCGAATTCGCCGCGATGGACCATATCGATCGCACCCAGCCCATAACGCGTGGCTAGGACGCGGTCGAACGCGCTCGGAGAACCCCCGCGTTGGATGTGCCCTAAGACTACAGCGCGGGTTTCGTATCCGGTTCGCTTCTCGATTTCGCGGGCGAGAATATTGGCGATTCCGCCCAGCTTGGCATGGCCGAACTCGTCCTTACCCATGTCTTGCACAACCGGAGCTCCTTTGCCTTCCGCGAACTTGGCCCCTTCAGCGACAACCACAATCGAAAAGTACCTTCCTCGCTCATGCCGCTGGCGAATCGATTCCGCTACTTTGTCGACGTCGAACCGCCGCTCGGGAATCAGGATCGCGTCCGCGCCGCCGGCGATTCCGCTATACAGGGCGATCCAGCCCGCGTCCCGTCCCATAACTTCCACCACCATCACGCGATTGTGAGCTTCAGCCGTGGTATGAACGCGATCGATGGCTTCGCATACTATATTGCACGCCGTGTCAAACCCGAAGGTGTAATCGGTTCCACCTAAATCATTGTCGATGGTTTTCGGCACGCCCACCACTTTCGCCCCGGCTTCATACAGCTTCTGTGCGACCGATAACGTGTCATCGCCACCAATGGCAATCAGCGCCCCAATTTTGTGTTTCTCAATCGCTGCCAGGCAGCGCTGCACTCCGTCTGGACGCTTGGAGGGATTCGTGCGGGAGGTTCGAAGGATGGTTCCACCGCGCGGCAGAATTCCGCTCACGCTGTCAAGATTCAGTACCATCGTATTGTCGTCGATCAGACCTCGCCAGCCCTCCATAAACCCGACAATTTCGTCCTGATAATGAAAGATGCCTTTACGCACCACGGCGCGGATGACCGCATTTAAGCCGGGGCAGTCACCACCGCCGGTTAACATGCCGATTTTCATTCTGTGCTCCTCGGTATCTTCCAACGAAATCCTTGGAATGCACTCCGGGTGAAGAGGCAGCATGAAGGACCCCAGAACGCAGGAGTGACAGTCGTTCGGAACCAATAGAGTAACACCAAATTCGGACCTTCAAAGAAGAACTGGGCGCAGAATTGTTCCTGCGGAGCGTCGTCAGTTCTCGGTTAAAATCCTGAGTTCGGTCGTCTTACGCGTCGCTCACGGCGTGCGACGAGGAACTACTTTCATGCGCGTTCTTGGGATCGATTGCGGCGGAGAATACACCGGCTATGGCGTCGTCGAGATGCAGCCGGAGGAAAAGCTCTGCTGTCTCGCCTGTGGTGCCATCAAATTGTCGTTGCGTGAACCTATGCCGCTGCGTCTCTCGCGCATCTACGTGCAGCTTGGCAAAATCATCTCTACTTATCGCCCGGATGAGGTGGCGATCGAAGATGTTTTTTACGCGCTCAACGTAAAATCGGCCCTGAAGTTGGGGCAGGTCCGTGGAGTGGCCATGCTGGCCGCGGCCACATCCAGCCTCGCGGTTTCGGAATATTCGCCTCTGACCATCAAGTCGTCAGTCGTCGGCTATGGACGCGCGGAAAAGCAGCAGGTGCAGGCCATGGTCACACGGCTGCTGCGACTGCCGTCTGTGCCCGAGCCGATGGATGCCTCCGATGCTCTCGCCATCGCCATTTGCCATTTGCACACCACGGCGACTCTGAACCGGCAGCGGGCAGTAGCGCGATAATCCTATCGTGGACAACCCCCGGTCGTTTTTTGGCATAATCTTCCGCAGGGGTTCGCTGAGGCTGGGCGACATATCGGATTGGGTGAGGCAAAACCTATGGTAGACCGATTCGTTGCGAAGAAGCTTCTGGCCAATAAGGCGCTGCTCATGGCGGCTGCCCTGCTTCTCTTCTGGAACGCGCCGGCTCGGGCTGCGAACGCAACCGTTACGTTTTCGCTGGACTTCCCCAACTCCGTTCCCGATCACTACACGATTTCCGTTGCGTCCGATGGCCAGGCTCACTATGCCTGCTCCGCGAAGATTTCTGATGCTTCCGACGACCGCGACAATTACTCCACCGACTTCACAATGTCCGAGGCGACCCGGGCACGCATCTTCCAACTGGCATCACAGGCCCATTATTTCTCGGGCCAGATCGATTCGGGCAACCGCAAGCTGGCCTTCACCGGCTCCAAGAAACTGGTTTACTCCGATGGCCAGCGAAATAACACGGCGGATTACAACTTTTCCTCTGTTCCCGCCGTTCAGGAGCTCACGACCGTATTTCAGAGCATGGCCGAAACTCTGGAGTTTGGCCGGCGCATCGTGTACGAGCACCGCTATCAGAAGCTGGCGCTCGACGATGAACTGAAGCGAATGGAAGAGGAGGCACGCGACGGGGAGTTGGTTGAACTGCAGGCTGTAAAGCCAATTTTGCAACAGATTTATGACGATCACTCTGTAATGAACGTCGCCCGCGCGCACGCCCAGCGAATTATGGAGATGGGTGAAGTCACCGCGGAAAGGCATTGATCGTGGGAGCAATGTGGATTTAACGCGGGGTTGATCGTCATGCCGAGGGACAGAATTTTTACAACATTCACTCCAAAAACGTGCTCTAATACTGCCTACAGCACAAAAAGGGGGCTCCTATGTCCACCCGCTTCCTCTCCGGCTTGGTTCTCCTCACAGCTTGCTCAGTAGTCGCACTTCCCGCCATGGCGGGTTCGCAAGCACGCATCGTCCGACTGAGCGACGTTCACGGTTCCGTTCAAATCAACAAGAACAGCGGTCTGGGATTCGAACGCGCATTCCTGAACTTGCCGATTACACAGGGAACCGAACTGAAGACACTCTCTGACGGCCGCGCGGAGATTGAGTTCGAGGACGGCAGCAGCCTTCGTCTCGCCCCCAATTCTCTTATCCGCTTCAGTACGCTCGGATTGAGCGATTCCGGCGTGCGGAACTCGGTCGTTGACCTTCCGGAAGGACTGGCTTACGTCAACTGGCTGGGCAAGGACAAGATCAGCCTCAAATTCTCTAAGGAAACCGCTTCACTCGACCAAGCGGCGCATTTCCGGGTCATGAATGCGAGCGATCAAGCCGCGCTTGCGGTATTTAAGGGCGAGGTGGCGGTTGACGGTCCGGCGGGAAAAGTCACTCTGGCGAAGAATAAGACCGCGAGCTTCGATCCCGCTGATAATGACAAGTCGGAAGTCGCCAGCAAGATTAAGGAAATCCCGTCTGACGCGTGGGATAAGGATGCCACTTCGTATCATGATGAGTATGCAAAGGCGAAGAATGACTCCTCCCCGTACGGATACGGCCTGAGCGATCTCAACTACTACGGCGCTTTCACCAATGTTGCCGGATACGGCATGATGTGGCAGCCCTTCTTCACGGGAGTGGGCTGGGATCCGTTTATGGATGGCGCTTGGGGATTTTACCCCGGCATGGGATATATGTTTGCGTCGGCTTATCCGTGGGGCTGGTTGCCCTATCGCTATGGCAACTGGATGTTCGTCCCGGCTATGGGCTGGATGTGGCAACCGGGCGGATGGAATAGCTGGCTGGCGGTTCCGAGCTACACGGCCACAAGTCTTGCGCCGGTTCACTTGGCAGCCCCAACCGGATCCGTGAATACGGTCGTAGTGGGCAGGGCAGTCGTAACGTCTACCCTTCCTTCCTCCAGCATGCGTCTGGCCTCTGGAACAGCAGGACTTAGCGTTCCGCGCGGCTCCTTTGAGAACCTCAAAAACCTGAACCGGGAGGTCGTAAGCAAGGGCTTCGCGGAGATGCACCCCATGCCGCAGTTTGCGGTGAAAACACAACGCAGGGCGGGATCCGGAGGTGGGATGCATGAAGGGATGCCAGGATATTCGCTCGGCACTGCTTCCAGCGCCCCGCCGAGTGTTAGCAGTTCGTCCTCTTCGCATGCGTCCGGGGTTGCGGCAGGTGGAGCACGGCGTTAGCCTGTGTTGCAACTCCGTTACCAGTTGACTCAACGGCGGGAGACTGATCTGCCGAGTAGGTCGCCCACGCAACTAAATCACCATGATTCCGGCGTAGCCCACAACCATGTCCCGGTCGCCAGAGATGTCGCCCGAGGTCGCGTATTTGACTAATTCTGCGCGGGTCGCGCCCAGCTGGCGAGCCGCCGTTAACATAGCAACCGCGGGCCCAAATCCGCACATGCTGATGTTCTGCTGCGTGACCACATCGTAGAGACCGCGAGCGTCCAGTGTGAGAATACGTTCGATGGCCTGTTGGTCTTTCACGCGCGTTATCGCATCCGATTCGTAATGATTCATGTCGCTCGAGGCGACGATCAGGACGCGGTTTTTCTCATTCGCGATAACGTTTGCCATAGCGTGGCCCAATTGCTCAAGAGGATCG
>JASHPL010000082.1 GCA_030038125.1 Candidatus Sulfotelmatobacter sp. | reverse complement strand
AGCCAGAATTTCGAGCGTCGCGCACTCGATGTACTCGGGGCGGTGAGCGTGGTGCCGGGAGCGATTGGCGCCTGGCGCGTCTCCGCTGTGCGCGAAGCCGGCGGATATCACACTGACACCGTCGCCGAAGATGCCGACCTGACTATGGCGCTGCTGCGCATGGGCTATCGAGTGGAATACGAAGACATGGCGCTGGCTTATACGGAAGCCCCGACCAACGCTAATGGTTTGATGCGCCAGCGTTTTCGCTGGTCATTCGGGATTCTGCAATCCGTCTACAAGCACCGCGCGGTGGTGGCGCGCAAGGGTGTGCTGGGATGGGTGGCGCTGCCCAATATTGTGATCTTTCAGATTCTGCTTCCGCTGGTCTCGCCACTCATCGATATCATGTTCGCCGTGGGAACGATCTGGTATTTCGTGCAGAAGCACTTTCATCCCGATTCGACTGATCCCGCAAGCTTCGACAAGCTAGTCGTGTTTTTCTTTGCATTCCTGGTGATTGATTTTCTGGCTTCGGCGATCGCGTTCGCGCTGGAGCGCAGCCGTCCCGACGACCGGGAAGATCCGCTGCTGTTGAGCCAGGTCTGGCTGCAGCGCTTTGCCTATCGGCAGCTGTTTTCGGTAGTCCTATTCAAAACGTTGAAGCGCGCTCTTGAAGGCCGCAAGTTTGCGTGGGATAAGCTGGAGCGCACCGCCGCGGTGAAGTATGTTCCGGCGGAGAGTCGCGATCACGTGAACGTACCGTAATAGTTTGTGTAGGATCGGATGCCCTCGTCCGAGCCAAGCGACGAGCAGAGCGCTTCACCCGTCGTTAGTCACATCTCAGAATTAATTGCACATTCGCCAAGGCGGGGCTCTACGCGCTCATCTGAACAGCTGCGGCGCGAACTCCGCCAGGTTTCTTCTCCAGACCATCCACGTATGCATCCCAGGAGTTTCAATGTCCGCGTGTTGTACGCCTCTTTCCTTCAGCCATTCCCGGAGCTTTCGGTTTACTGTGATCAAATGGTCTTCCGTCCCGCACGCGATCCATAGCAGACGGATCTGCTGATTCGCCTTGGCTTCAAGCCCGGGAAAATCTTTCTCGAAATCGTCAGGAATGCCTCCTGAGCTGAAAGCTCCAATCCAGGCAAATTTATCGAGATTGTTCAATCCGGTCAGCAGCGATTCCGAGCCGCCCATGGAAAGCCCGGCAATGGCGCGGGAATTCGGTTCGCTTTTAATGCGATACTCGCTTTCGACTCGCGGCATGACTTCGGTGATCAGCGCCTCGCGAAACTTCGAGAAATTTTCGTCGCGCAAAGCATGATTGTCCCATGCACTCCAATGCGCGGTGATCATCTCCATCGTACCGTAGCCGAGCGGCATGACGACGATCATGGGTTTGGCTCTCCCCTGCGCAATCAGATTGTCGAGGATGACGTTGGCGCGTCCGACCGCTGTCCATGCGCTGGCGTCATCACTATAACCGTGCAGCAGATAGAGAACCGGATATTTCGATTTGGCCGCAGGATTGTAGCCGGGCGGCGTGTAGACATAATAATCGCGCTCGTCGTTACAGACCGTTGACTTATAGAAATGATGACGAATTTCTCCATGCGGAACGTCGTTCACCTCCCAGGGAAGACCGGCTCCTGGAACATGCACCGCATTGGCTGGCTCCAATAGATTCGGTACCAGCAGATGATTGTACGGATCGAGCATGCGGACGCCATCGACGATCATCGAATATCCGTAATAGTCGGGGTCGAGCGGACCAGTGGTTATGGTCCACACTCCGCGTTCATCCTTATGCATGGCGACCGGATCGGTTCCCTCGCGCTCAAGCTTCACTTCTTGAGCATTCGGAGCGAGAAAACGGAATGTGACCGTGTCATCTTGATGAACCTCAGGCGTAAGCAGCCATTGCGGCAATTTGGGTGGTGTGGCTTCCGGTTTTTGCTGCCGCGCAGCGGTCAGATACAACGGTCCAAGAAAGCAAAGAAGGAATGAAAAGTTGAAGACGAATAGCCTCACGCCGCACTCCTGTGCTTGGTTAGCAAGAGTGATTGTATTCGCTGTTGGAAAGGATGAACCGAGAAAACATCGGGATGACTTATTTAGCTTTGCCGGCCACCTCGAGGCGGGATTCGGCGCGACGCAGGGCATCGAGCGCGCGCTCCACGTCTACATTTGGATCACCACTGGCCAAACGCTCCTCGGCCCGCTGTTTGGCCTTGCGCGCACGTTCTACGTCAATCTCGGAAGGGCGTTCCGCAGTCTCGGCTAGGATTGTGACTTTATCGGGCAGGACTTCGGCAAATCCCCACGCCACGGCAAGGCGCTGCTGGGTTGAATTCTCGCGGTACGTAATCTCGCCGACCGAAAGCTCGGTGATCAGAGGGGCGTGACCGGGCATGACACCCAGATATCCGTTCTTTCCCGGAATCTGAACTTCCTCCGCACGCGTGTCGACCACCTTCTTTTCCGGAGTGACAAGTTCGAGTTGGAAAACTTCAGCCATTGGTCGTTAGTCGTCGGTCGTTGACCACGGTCGCCTGCGGCATCGTTGCCCGCTGACGGCGGACCGATGGGCGACGATGGTTCTTATGCCGCGGCTTTCATCTTCTCTGCGGCCTCGAGCACTTCGTCGATCGTCCCTTTCATGTAAAACGCCTGCTCGGGGATGTCATCGTACTTGCCTTCGACGATGGCTTTGAATCCTTTTACTGTGTCAGCGATCTTGACGTAGCGTCCGGCAGCGCCGGTGAACTGCTCGGCCACATGGAACGGCTGCGACAAAAAGCGCTGAATCTTGCGTGCCCGAGCGACCGTGAGTTTCTGGTCTTCGCTCAATTCGTCGATGCCCAGAATCGCGATGATGTCCTGAAGATCTTTGTACGTCTGCAGAGTTTTCTTCACAGCTTGCGCGACATCATAGTGCTCCTGGCCGACGATGCGCGGATCGAGAATACGCGACGTTGAAGCCAGCGGATCGACAGCAGGATAAATTCCGATTTCCGTCAGCGCGCGCGAAAGGACGGTGGTCGCATCGAGGTGCGCGAACGTCGTCGCCGGAGCCGGATCAGTCAAATCGTCAGCGGGAACATAAATCGCCTGCACGGAAGTGACCGAGCCCTTCTTGGTTGACGTAATGCGCTCCTGTAACTCGCCCATTTCTGTCGCAAGATTCGGCTGATATCCGACCGCGCTGGGCATGCGACCCAGGAGTGCCGAAACTTCCGATCCCGCCTGCGTGAAACGAAAGATGTTGTCGATGAACAGCAGCGTGTCGGCGCCTTCGACATCGCGGAAGTATTCGGCCACGGTCAACCCGGTCAGCGCGACACGCAGGCGCGCGCCCGGCGGCTCCGTCATCTGTCCATAGATCAGAGCGGCTTTCGAGTGCGCCGGATCGCCCGGCTTGATCACGCCCGATTCCGTCATTTCGAGCCACAGATCGTTGCCTTCGCGCGTGCGTTCTCCCACCCCGGCAAATACCGAGTAGCCGCCGTGCTGCTTGGCGACGTTGTTGATCAGTTCCATGATGACGACGGTCTTGCCGACGCCGGCGCCGCCGAACAATCCAATCTTGCCGCCCTTTAAGAACGGCTGAATGAGGTCGATGACTTTGACGCCGGTTTCAAACATCTCCGCCGTCGTGGCCTGCTCATCAAAAGCCGGTGCCGGACGATGAATCGGCCGCTTCTCTTTGAACTCGATGGGGCCCAGATTGTCGACTGGCTCTCCGATCACGTTCATGACCCGCCCCAGTGTGCCGCGGCCCACGGGCACGGAGATGGGACCGCCCTGGTCAATGGCCTTCATCCCACGCACCATGCCGTCGGTCGGTTCCATGGCGATGCAGCGCACGCGTCCCTCGCCGAGATGCTGTTGCACCTCCAGAATGACGTTGATGGGTACGGGAACCTGAAAGCCATCATCGACCACTTTGACGGCCTGATAGATCGGAGGCATCGTGCGTTCCTCAAATTGCACGTCGACCGCCGGTCCTGCTACTTGAATGACATGTCCTATGTTTTCCGGCATAAAACCTCGTTGAATCCTGTTGCCCGAATTCCTTGCGTCCAACTGGAGATCCTTTGCTTCCCCCGGGATAACTGCCGCGGGCTCCCGCTCTCCACCCGATCACGCCAAGATCGGGTGCGCTGGGGACCCGGGGCGTACTCACGCCCGCCAAGCGCGGTCACATCGCTGCCGCACCGCTGACGATCTCGATGATCTCTTTCGTGATCTTCGCCTGCCGCGCCCGGTTCATGGCCAGCGTCAAGGAATCGATCATGTCGGTCGCATTATTTGTCGCTGAATCCATGGCGGTCATGCGCGCCGCGTGCTCGGCCGCCACCGACTCCAACAGCGAGCGAAAAATCTGCACGCTCACATAGCGCGGCAGCAGGTCGCGAAACAGATCTTCTGGAGCCTGCTCGTAGATGTAATCCACCTGCGCCGTGCCGAACTGAGAAGCCGGTTCCCGTGCGGTTCCAGTGTCGCGCATCCCGACCCCGGCGCTGATGGCAGCTTCTTTTGCGCGCTTCTTTTCTTCTTCCGGCAACTCCTCATAGAGACGGACTGCCTGTTCGCCGATCTGCTCGATCGGCAGAATCTGTTCCACGATGAGCCGCTGCGCGATGACCGATTTGAACTCATTGAATACAACATAAACCGAATCGATCTCTTGGCGGCAATAGCGCTGAATCACGTTGCGCGCCAGAGCCGAAGCCTGCGCGAACTCCACTTTGCCAAGAATGCCAACGTGCTCGCCGGTGATCTGGATGGTTCCCGCGCGCTCGGTGGCTTTGCTCTCGGTCTCGACCGATTCTTCCAGCTCTTCCAGGCCTGGCGTCTGCACTTTGGCCGCCGGATAACGCCGCCGCAGAAAATCGCGTCCCTTGCGCCCGACGGCTTCTATGTCGATGTTCTTGCCGGACTTCGATTCGAGGAAGCGCATCGCCGCTTTGATAATGTTGGCGTTGAAGGCGCCCGCCAGTCCTTTATCGCCGGTGACGACAATCAGGAGAATTGTTTTTTCCTCACGCTGAGCCAGCAAAGGATGCTTCGGTTCGCCCGTCTCAGGGTCGAAGATGTCGGTCCGCGCCACCAGCGACTTCAGTACGTTCGTCAACATGTGAGCGTACGGACGCGCCGCGAGCGCTCGCTCCTGGGCACGCCGGAGCTTCGCCGCCGAGACCATCTTCATGGCCTTGGTGATCTGCCGCGTGTTGATCACGCTGCGTATACGGCGACGGATGTCAAGTACGTTAGGCATAAATCAGTTGCCAGCCACACCGGCCGCGCCCTCCCGTTCTTCCTGGGCACTAGTACCTATTTCGCGACCGCTTCCTTCTGCGAGACAAACTGCTGCTTCGCTTCCTTGATAATGCCCTGCAACTGGCTCTTCAGCGCATCATCGAGAACTTTCTTCTCCATGACGGTGCGCAGCAGCCCGGGATTCGTCAGGTCGACATATTCGTACAGTTGCTTTTCGAAGGCGCGCACCTGATCGACCGGGAGATCGTCGAGAAACCCGCCGGTGCCGGCCATGATAATCAGAATCTGCTTCGAAAACGGCAACGGAGAATATTGATCCTGCTTGAGCAGTTCGACGAGGCGTTGCCCGCGATTCAACTGCGCCTGCGTAGCCTTGTCGAGATCGCTGCCGAACTGGGCAAAGGCCGCCAATTCCCGGTATTGGGCGAGCTCAAGCTTTAGCGAGCCCGCGACCTGACGCATCGCTTTGATCTGCGCGCTGCCGCCGACGCGGCTCACCGAGAGGCCGACGTTCACAGCCGGCCGCACGCCCTGATTGAACAAATCGGTTTCAAGATAAATTTGGCCATCGGTGATTGAAATGACATTCGTTGGAATGTAGGCGGAAACATCGCCCGCCTGCGTCTCAATAATTGGCAGAGCCGTCAACGATCCCCCGCCGTTTTTATCGCTCAACTTGGCGGCGCGCTCCAGCAGGCGCGAATGCAGATAAAAAACGTCTCCGGGGTATGCTTCGCGTCCGGGCGGCCGGCGTAGCAGCAAGGAAATCTCGCGATAGGAGGCAGCGTGCTTCGACAAATCGTCATAAATCACCAGCGCGTGTCGTTTCGAATCGCGGAAGTATTCGCCCATCGCGCATGCGGCATAGGGCGCGATGTACTGCATTGGAGCAGGTTCCGAAGCCGACGCGGCCACAACGATCGTGTACTCCATCGCGCCGAAATCTTCGAGGATCTTCACGACCTGCGCGATCGACGATCGCTTCTGTCCGACTGCGTTGTAAATGCAAACCAGATCGTTGCCTTTTGAATTGATGATGGTGTCGAGGGCGACCGCGGTCTTTCCCGTCTGACGATCGCCAATGATCAATTCGCGCTGGCCGCGACCGATGGGAATCATGCTGTCGATTGCCTTCAACCCGGTCGCCATCGGTTCGCGGACGGGCTGACGATCAATAACCCCTGGGGCCAGGCGTTCCAGCGGAATGTATTGGTTGGTTGTGATAGGGCCCTTGTCGTCGATAGGCTGGCCCAGCGAATTCACGACCCGTCCAACCAGAGCATCGCCCACCGGCACGCTCATGATGCGGCCAGTGCGCTTGACCTCGTCGCCTTCGCGAATTTCGGTGTAATCGCCAAGCAGCACGACACCAACCTGATCCTCTTCCAGGTTCATCGCGATGCCTGACACCCCGTGCGGGAAAGATAACAACTCGCCGGCCATGACTTTGTCGAGTCCATAAATGCGCGCGATGCCGTCGCCCAGCGTGATGACCGTGCCGGTTTCGTCCACAGAGATCTGCGATTCATAATTCTCGATCTGCTCGCGGATCAGTTTGGTTATTTCATCTGCCTTGATTTGCGCCATAGAATCAGTTCTCAGGTCAGCTGTCAGCTAAACCCTTCCTTGTCAATGAGCGGAGCATCGGCTTCGCAAGGCGAACTGATAAGCAATACTGGCCCGAAACGCAGCTTTCTCCAATGCACTTATGCGCTAATGGCCGCCTTGATCCTCTCCAATTGCCCCTTTATCGAACCGTCGTAAATAGTACTGCCTACGCGAACGACTGCGCCGCCGAGCAGAGACGAATCCAAATCGAAGCGCGCCCGGACGTTCCTTCCGGTCAGTTTCCCAACTTGCGCCTCGATGGCTCGTTTCTCAGAATCACCAAGTTCGCGGGCGCTGGTGATCTGCGCCTCAGCGAATCCCAAGCGAGCGTCCAATTCTTCCTGCAACCGTTCGGCAATGCTCTTAAGAAAGGGCATGCGCCGATGATCGATCAAGATCGCGACCAGGTTGCGTACGTGCCGTTCGATTCCTTCTTTTTGAACAATCGCGTCGAGCAAGCGGCGTTTCTGGTCCGCCGGAACTGCAGGATTCTCCCAGACCCGCCGCAATTCGTCGCTTTCTTCCATGAGCGCGGCGATCCGGCGCAACCCTCCGATGGCACTCTTCGTGTCGAGATGCTCCTGGAGAACGACATCCGCGAACGCGCGGGCGTAGGTGCTGGCTACGGATGCCACGAGTTAGTTGCCGTCCTTTCCGATATTGTCGGGAGTCGTGCCTAATTCCGCAGCGAAATTGCTGACCAGGGCCCGATCGGTCGACGCGTCGATGCGAATCTGGCGTTCCGCCAGTCCCACCGCCAGATCGGCGGCATGGGCTGTCAATTGGCGGCGCGCGGCTTTGGCTGCGGCGGCAATCTCCTGCTGAGCACCGAGTACAATTTTTCGTGCCTCCTCTTCGGCGGTAGCTTTGACTCGCGCCTCTTCCGTCGCCGACTCCTGGTCCGCCGCCTCGCGCATCTTCCCGATCTCGATGTCGATCATCGACAGCCTTGAGTCGATCGCGGCCAGCCTCCGGCGTGCCTCTTCGCTCGCTTTCTGTGCTTCGAACATTGCCGTGTGTATTCCGGCCGTCCGGGTGCGGAACATTTCCGGCACGCGCTTATTCCATGCCCACACGATCAAGGCCGTAATCACGATGAAATTCAGCAACACACACAGCCAATAAGATTGGACCAAACTGAGGCTGGTTATTCGTGCGATGAAACGCACCGCCGCAGACTGCTTGAACTGTTCCGCCGAATCTTTTTCTTCGCCGGCGGCCTCGCGAGTCTCTTCTGCCAACTGATGAGCCGGGCCCACGTTTCGATTATGGTCCGAGTTGCTTTGCTGTTGCTGCGGTTTCTGCGCCGGTTCCTGTGCGGGCAGGCGGAGGGAAGCCACGCTGGCCATCACCAGAAAAGCTAGGATCCAGGTGCTCACGATTTTTTCCCGGGGCATCTTCAAACTCACCGCTCCACTCCCGCCGGCAGCAAAACACGCCGTATGATCTCGCGCGCGAGGCTCTCGGCTTCGGCGCGGAGACCGCTTTCGGCGGCGCCGCGGGCGCTCTCAATCTCTTTTTTCGCCTGGGCGAGTTGCGCTTGCGCCTTCTCCCGTGCCTGGTTCACCGCCGTGCTACGAGCCTGGAGCGCGGCTTGACGCCTCGCCTCCTGCGCCCGAAACACCGCCGCCCGAGCTTCCCGCAGACGTTGTTCGTATTCGGCTGTACGGGCCTCTGCCGCCGCAATATCTGCCCGCGATTTCTCAATGGCGCCTTCGGTTTCGGCACGGCGTTGGGCCAGAACGTCCTGCAGCGGCCGGTGTACGATAACTGTGTAAAGTGCGTAGAGCGACGTTAGCAGAATTATGGTCGGCACTGATCCGAGCAGTAATCGGCCTAGTTGGTGCAGCGTTTCATCCATGGAATTGAGCTCTGGGTCGTGAGTTTCGCTCGTGCTAATCGTCGATCACGCCGATCCCTGACCGCTATGGACCGATAAATGAGGGCTCGGAAAACTCATAAGTCTAGCCTCAGTAAGAGCTTGTGTCAACGCGCAGCACGCTTTGGCATTTCTCATTTCGGGAACCGCAGAATTGCGGAGATGGCCCTCCCGGTTCAGGTAATCTCTGTCAGGGGGCTTCACCGTCTGTTCGCCTACGGCAATTTCTTAGATTTCTACATATATCCCTTGACTTCCCGGTAAATAGAGTTAGCATAGATCTATCACCTCCGATCCAATTCAGGATCGAATGGGCCGATAGCCAAGGAATGTCACCGCTTCTTGGTTGCCGGCCCATTTTAATGTCCCCCAACCTGTTGCTGCCTGGCTTTCTAGCGCCTGCGCTGAGTTTCACGCCCGGTCCTATCGCTGCAATTGGACAGGTTTCCGCTCCAAGAACCGCAGGGACTCGTCAGCGGGGCAAAACTGTGGGCAATAAGGGAGTAGTAGCTGACCGGCGGGGATTCCTAAGCCTGTAATTCCGACACTTCGGGGAAGCGCAGATTGCACTTCGCCAGAGTCAGGGTGAGAAGTTCCTCGATCTTGACTTCGTTGCAGTTGCGGGCCAAAGCCAGTTCGCTGACCAGCAGGTAACGCGCGCGTTCCAGCATCTTCTTTTCCCGGAACGAGAGCGGTTTGCTCTGATGCAAGGCAATCAGGCTCTTGAGCACGCTGGCAACTTCGAGCAGCGAGCCGGTGCGCATGCGCTCCGAATTCTCCTTGAATCGGTCTTTCCAGTCGCCATTCCACTCGCCATTCGACCCGTTTCCGTCCAATGAGAGCAGTTCGAGCACTTTTTGGACCTCACCATTGCGCACCACTCGCCGCAAGCCAACGTTACCAGCGTTGTGGCAGGGAACCATCACTCTCAGGCTGCTGGCCTTGATGTTCAGCAGGTAATATCGCTCGACCGCCGCACCGATCGATCGCGTTCCGATCTGCTCAATGATGCCGACACCGTGATTGGGATAGACGACCTTGTCGCCGACGTGGAAATTCAATTCGGTACTGCTCATATCGCACCCTGGCAGGCAAGCGTTGGGATTAGTGGGGTAAAAGCGCTGTCAGTACTATGAACATCGTACTCCCGAAATGGGACGAAAATCAAGCTGGATGCCCCGAGGCGAAGATATCTAAAGGCATACAAGTTACTTTTTTTCAATGCGGTGCGGCGGTTATAGGTCATCCGGAAGGCATAGCCAATGGAGCCAACTTCCCCGTT
>JASHPL010000081.1 GCA_030038125.1 Candidatus Sulfotelmatobacter sp. | reverse complement strand
GTATTTTCCCTCCTCAATATGAGTCTTAGCTTCGTCTTTGATGCCTTTATAGTCGTTATCATCTTTCGCCGCGTCTTTACCAAGGAGCAACCCACTGGAGAGACAATTTTCGGGGCACTCTGCATTTATCTGCTCGTAGGTTTTACCTTTGCCAGCATCTACGGGATGGTAAGTGCTATTCAGACAAATGCGTTCTATCTCGATCCCCGGACCAATTTGCACACGGTTCCCAGCAGGTTCGACTCCGTCTATTACAGCTTCGCCACTATGACCGCTCTTGGCCCAGCAGGCATTACTCCCGTATCGCCGCCGGCCCGCTCACTCTCCGTGATCGAAGCGATTCTCGGAGTGCTTTACCTGGCCGTATCGATCGCAAGGTCGCTGGGTGCTTATCGACACTTCTCGGGGCCTGGGCATCCCTGACAAAGCATTTCGAGCAGATGTTGAAATATCTCAATAGCGCTGATCCACCCCAAAAAAGGCGAATGGAAGGCACAAAGTTGTGACATCCTTGATTGCGTCAACTATCCCACAGAATGCGTGGTACAATTCCCCGCTGAGGTGACCAGCCATGTATTTGCGCCTCGCGTTTTGGACTGCCTCGATGGCATATGTTTTTTCCCTGTTTTCCCACTTTTCCCTATTCAGCCGTCATTCGTCACCGGGGGATATGCTCACTGCAGCGTTTCTCGGAGCGTTACTGGGGTTTGCTCTCTGGTACATGTTCGCCAACCGGGTTAGGCGTAAGCACAGTTCCCCAATCGCGAAGCCGTCTCGATAGGCGGCTTTGCCTTCCCAACCATCAAGGAATCGTCATGAGGTTGTGGTTGGTGGTTTCAAGCAGTGGAAGCGAAGGCAGTAAGTAAGTAGCCCTCTCACGCTCAAAACCAGTCGAAGCGCCAATGCTATCGCCTTTTACGTCATTCACTGTGTGGCGGCGGTTCTAGCCGATATTTCGCCCTATGGGAGCGTGGACATCTGGCGGTTTCACAGCCACGGTGTTCTGAATACTGTGATATCGAGCCTCCGCTTTAAGTCTTGTCGCTCGGTGCGCGTCTCCTTGGTGCATATGACAAGGCCGGAAGGTACTCACTTGCGCTTCGCAGCCGCAGTTTTCGAACGCGATGATGGTTCCGTCGCGGTCCTTTCGGAACTTCACGCGGCTGTATTTCATTGTTTGGGGGCGTGTTCCAACTGCTGGGCCGTCAAGTTGGCTTGCCATTAGCGGTGTGTGGAAACCGAAAGATGAGGAATTCAACAGCAAAGTCAGAACCCCGGATTGCGCTGGAAGACGTTAATCGCATAGTCCTCCCGAACGGTGAACCTGATCAAGAAGTTTGGAAAGAGGAGAGGTGACTAAAGTAACGTCGCAGATTCTCGTGGCCTTTTGAACTGCCTTCTTCTCGGCCTGTTCGCGACTCCCCGGATGCTTTGATGACTGGCCCGATCATCTTCGATAAGAATGGAAATGCCGAAATTGGTGGCCGTGCAGCCATCAGGAACTTCAGCCAAGTTGCCGCGCAAAATATCAATACTATCTTCTTTCTTGTTCTCGGCGAGGACCTTCAGGAGCCTTACAGAAAACAGACCGAAGCCTGTGGAGGTAATTATGCTGCGACAAACGGCGGAGCCGTGCTCTTCCCGGGCAAAGAGATGTTGGGTGCTCCTGCCGATGCAATACGCGATCAGGCAAAACATGAAGCCAGGAGCAAACGGTAAGCTTGAAGCCTTTATCGTCTGCTGCATCCGCTATCGTGATCAATTTGGGTGCTTGTACCACACTGGTTTCATGTATTGGCTTGTAGATCCACAGACGCATTATCCGATTGAGTTCAACGCCATCCCCGATAGCAAAGTGGGGTTCGGGAAAAAGTTTGAGCTTTGGCATAGCGGTCAGTTTGTCGACCAAGGGACTTGCCCAGATTTCCTTCCCATAGCCCTACCACCGAAAGCAAAATAAAAAATGCCCCACACCATTGCTCGGATGATGTGGGGCTGCTAATAATGGGAACCACACAGTGCTAGAAGCTGTGCGGTGTTGTCGGAGTGACAGGCTCCGGAAACTGAATAGTTAATAAACGCCACAGCTCGAAGAAATTGGAAGACTTGAAGTTCTGAACGGCTAAGACGTGCCTTTCCCAGCAAAGCTCTAGTGATGCTGATCCACTCCGCTTCCAGCGGTTCCCGGCAAACGGGCCTGCCTGCGTGATTGTACCAGTAAGCTGCATTGCTGTGATCGCCTTCTTTACGGTGCAGGTAGGCATGTACCCATGCGCCGTCCCGTCCTTCGTCTTGCTGAGCCGATTCGTGCGCTCGCTTCCAATCGCCTTTGGCGTCCCACCACAATCCGGCAAGCGCGTGCGAGAGTTCGGCTGGCGGCTCGGTCGCGGTCAGGGATCGTCGGATGAATCCGGATGCGCGTCGGCGGGACCTGTGTGTGCTCTTATATGAGAACCGCGCGCGACATGCTCGCGATCGCTTCGAACCGAGACGATGTACAGCAACCTCATCTGAGCCATCGCCGATGCGAACGGCACGGCGGTTCTAAGACTGCGTGGCCGATTTCAAGCGTCGAGAAGACATTACACGCCCCCCAGGCTTTGGGGTCATCTGATACCCTCTGAGCACTAGGAACCGTCTTCGTTACTCCCCCGCTATACGTCGTCCCGATAATCTGAAAGCAATTTGTTAAGTGAGTTTTCAGGATGGGCGAGCGTGGGCGTGCAGTTGTGGATTCTACTTGGACTGATCATCTCCGTTTCCTGTGTCATCCTCCGTATTCAGGAACTGAGAAAACGGGCCAATATGCTTAGGCGAGTGATGCGAGAGCCTATGATACGGAGATAAAACTTCATGCTAAAACTGGCTGAGGTAATCTCCCTTCTCTCTTCCGCCGCCATGGCGTCTCGAAAGGTCCCAAGTCAGGTTCGCGTTAAGATTGGACCAGAGCTGGTTTGCCCTTACGGATACTACGATTACGCACCCGTGCTGGTTTTCCACAACTTTTGCCCCGCGTGCTATTGCCAACACTGCTGACTCTCTGACGTAAACCGGTCACCCACGATTGTGGAGACGAAAAAGCAGACGCCCGCTTCCTCTGATCACTTACACCGGAGGATCCAGGAACTCACTGATTCCCACGATTCTTCCGACTCGGCACCATTGGCCTAAATATCGGAACACGACCTGAGTTACGACCCGAGTTCAGTGTAGCCACAATCACATGGGTGTGTGGTTTGAATCACATGCCGTTTCAGTTTTAAGTCATTACGGTTGGCATGTGGGGAGCAGACTTGCCCGATCTGCTAGGGCCATTCTGTTTAGCCTATCTCGAAACGTGGGAGCGCCGATGCTAAGAGAGCAGTTGAACCAGAGGGTTTTGGCAAAGTTGGTTAACGCAAGAAACGAACTGGAAGATGCGCTGAGTCTGTCGGTGCCTGCTGCCCGATATGACCCCATCATTCTTCCGGACACCCGCAGAACGGAGATTCGCGTCATGGTAAATGACCTGAATCATTTGATCCAGCACCTTGATGGCGTTCAATGACCAGAGAAGACGACGAGGGCAGGAAAGAT
>JASHPL010000080.1 GCA_030038125.1 Candidatus Sulfotelmatobacter sp. | reverse complement strand
CTCGCGGCCTTACGGTGACGCTTCGGTTGCAGGTCTGACTAATCTCCTTTACGAGGTCCATCGGCCTCACTCCGAATATGCAGCCCGCAACCTGCCTGCTCCACAGCTCCTGCCGTGGAGCGTATCGCCTCAGAAGCTTCAGGTTCTATTCATGCCATCTCCTTTGCTTATTCCGCCTGCGGCGGTTGATTGAGTTTTGTTTTTCGCACGCGGGCCAGGAGAGAGTTCAGGCAAATCTGTGCGGAGCCATTGGCGCTCTGTGACCGATGCAGCACGTCCGAATTGAGCCATTCCTCGAATTCGGAACGATCCAGGTTCGTGATCACTCCCATGCTCTCGATCGAAACCATTTCGGCTTCGGCACCGCACTGCGGACACCAGGCTCGTGTCGAGTTCCGGCCTCGCACGATCATCAAGGAGTCAGTTTCGACGGTTATCTTTGTCTGCCTTGCCATGAATCCCGCCGACGATCCGACCTCGCGTGCTGAAACGAGCGCAGGTTGCACGAAAGGCGCTTGGAAAGTCCTTACACACGTCCTTGGAATTTCTGGTAATTTCTTGCATGCCGACAACACACAGAAAAGGCAGGACTTCAGCACTCTGGCTAGGAAGCGACAACCAAGGTCTGAACTGTTGACCGTGCTAGAATCCGCTCTGAAAAGGTTGTGGGGCGCCCACCTATGTCATCCACCGGGAGCCGGGGACTCAAAGAACTGTACGAGTTTGGTCCTTTTCGTGTTGACCCTGAGAAGGAGATTCTGCTTCGCGACGGCGACCCTGTTCCCCTGACACCGAAGACATTTCAAATCCTACTGGTTCTGATCCGGCACAGCAGAGAGGTAGTCACCAAAGACGATCTGATGAAGGCAGTTTGGCCTGACACCTTTGTCGAGGAGACCAACCTCACGCGCAACATTTTCACGCTGCGAAAGGCACTGGGCGAGAGTCCGCAGGACCATCAGTACATCCTTACAGTACCTGGGCGCGGGTATCGTCTTGCAGAAAGTGTTCGCTTCGTGCCGGAGGACGAGATCAGCATCGTTGCCGCCAACCACACCAGGGTGCAGGTGGAGGTCAAGCAAACCAACTCTTGGGGACGACCTTGGATGTGGATCGTGGCCGTCCTTGTCGTTGTGCTGGCCGTCGCCGCGCTCAGGATCTGGTGGCAGCACCCACCGGTTCTGAGCCAAACAGACACACTCGTGCTGGGTGATTTCGCCAATTCCACTGGAGACCCGGTCTTTGACGAGACCCTGCGGCAAGGGCTGGCGGTGCAACTTGAGCAGTCGCCTTTCCTGAGCCTGATCTCCGAGGATCGCATTCAGCAGACTCTGCGCCTGATGGGCCGACAAGCCGATGCGCGGCTTACGCCCGAGATCGCCCGCGAAGTCTGTGAACGGACTGGAAGTGCCGCCGTCCTGGAAGGTTCGATTGCCAGCCTGGGGAAGCAATATATATTGGGCTTGCGCGCCACGAATTGCCGCACCGGCAAGATTCTCGATGACGAACAAGTCCAGGCGGAAAAAAAGGAAGAGGTCCTGAACCTTCTGAATCAGGTGGCCGACAGATTCAGGAGGAAGGCCGGCGAATCACTCGCCACCATCCAAGAACACGCCACTCCGCTCGAAGAGGCCGCCACGCCGTCGCTCGAAGCCCTAAAAGCGTACAGCACGGGACTAAAGGCGCTCAACTCTTCTGGTTCGGCCGCGGCCGTACCCTACTTCCTGCGGGCCACCGAGGTCGACCCGCAATTCGCCGTGGCGTATGCGTGGTTGGGGCGTGCGTATAGCGATTCCGAGCAGCGCGGCCCCGCGCGGGAGGCCACCACCAAAGCATGGCAGTTGCGGGACCGCGCCAGCGACCAAGAGAGATTTTTCATCTCCTTTTCCTACCAACGCCTGGTGCTCAAGAACCTCGAGAAAGCGCGACAAACGCTGGAAGTGTGGGCCCGGACCTATCCCCGCGATATGCAAGCCCACTCCTTCTTGGGGGGAAGCACATCCACGTCTTTGGGCAAATTCGAAGAGGCGGTTGAGGAATCTCAAAAAGCTTTGGAGCTTGATCCGGATTCTGCTTACGATTACTTACACCTCGGACTCATCTACGGTTTTCGCAATCGCCTGCCCGAGGCCGAAATGACGCTTCGAAGAGCCACCGATCGGAAGTTGGATATTCCCGAAATCTTGGCGGTGCGATTTTCGCTCGCCTTTCTCAAGGATGACAAAACGGAGATGCAACGCCTGGCGGCTCTGGCTCAGGAAAAATACAGTGCTGGAGAATGGATTCAGGACTGGATGAGCGACCAGGAGGGTTCGGTGCTGGCATATTCCGGCCGCTTGCAGGAGGCGAGGGCGAAGTCGCGCCGCGCGGTGGATATAGCGCGGCAGGCGGGCCGACACGAGAGTGCATCGCAGCACGAGGCGGCAGTGGCGGTGCGGGAAGCGTTATTCGGAAATGCGCCCGAGGCCCGGCGCAGCGCAGCCGCGGTGCTGGAGTTTTCCGGCAACCGGGACGCGGAATATGGCGCCGCCTTGGCTCTGGCTCTCGTCGGAGATAGCGCTCGATCCCAGAAGTTAGCCGACGACATGGACAGGCGCTCTACGGAAGATACAATCGTCCAGCTCAGTTACTTGCCCGTGCTTCGCGCCATCATTGCTCTGAACCGTGGAAAGCCTTCGCAGCCCATCGAGCTGTTGCAGCCGGCCGCTCCGTATGAGCTTGGGTACTTGGGCACCGACACGATCGGATTCGTGGGGTCGCTCTATCCAATCTATATACGCGGCGAGGCATACCTAGCCACCAAACGCGGAGCAGAAGCCGCGGTGGAGTTCCAGAAAATCCTTGACCACCGTGGAATTGTCGCCACTAACCCCATAGGTGCGTTGGCGCATTTGCAATTGGGCAGAGCCTTCCTCTTATCCGGAGGTAAAGCGAAGGCAAAGATCGCGTACGAGGATTTCCTGGCCCTCTGGAAAAATGCCGACCCCGACATTCCCATCCTGAAGCAGGCGAAAACCGAGTACGCGAAGTTGCAATAGCGGTTCGCGCTATCATGTCGTAATTGTCTCCACGGATGGGAGGTCACCATGCGTCGAGAACGGGCGCTGAAGATCGTGTTGGTATTGGTGGGATTGTTGTTCACGGCTGGCATTTATCCGATGGTAGGCGGTCTTTTGAGTCCCGCTGGTTCGGATACGGGCGACACGATGATGATGAGCTTGTATTTCGTGCTAGGAATCCTCCTCCTCATCGCCGTGCGGAATCCCTCAGCACATCGCAGCCTGATTGCGTTCGCCGCGTGGTCGAGCTTCGGGCATGCTGCGGTAATGACGATTCTCGGATATGAAATGCGCAGCGAGCGCACAGGATTCTGGATTGGCTCGGCTG
Source organism: Candidatus Sulfotelmatobacter sp. (assembly GCA_030038125.1). Taxonomy (GTDB): domain Bacteria; phylum Acidobacteriota; class Terriglobia; order Terriglobales; family Acidobacteriaceae; genus Sulfotelmatobacter. Next base: position 171 of record JASHPL010000080.1, on the reverse strand, counting down.
TGCTTCTTGTCATCGGTGTGGTGCTGGTCGCACTGGCTCCGGCAAAGCAGCCAGTCGAGAAAGCATCTGCTGCGGTAGCGTAGATGAGCAAGAAACCGCACATGTGATGGAACCCTTAGGAACGGCGGTGCCTTGCCATTTATCAGCGATTTGAAGGCAAGGTCGGTCTAG
>JASHPL010000079.1 GCA_030038125.1 Candidatus Sulfotelmatobacter sp. | reverse complement strand
AGGGAAAAGCAGACTGTCAGCGCCTTCGTAGACAGCGTCTACGATTTCCGGGAAATGGCGGAGAACATACAGGAGATTTTCTGGATCGTCGATCCCCGCACAAAAAAGGCGACCTTTGTGAATCCTGCTTACGAAACCATCACCGGGCGCTCGTGCCAGTCCTTGATCGACGAACCCTCGTCCTACGAGCAGGCGATTCACCCCGACGATCGATCTCACGTGCTGACGAAACTCGCCGAAGCAGCCGAAAGCGGGCACTTCGATGAGAGATTCCGAATCGTGCGCCCGGATGGCGAAGTTCGTTGGGTTTGGGTGCACGGGTTCCCGCGCAAGGACGCCCATGGAAACATCGTCCGGTTGGCTGGAACGGCTTTGGATATCACCGGACAAAAGAAAGCGGAAGACGAGGTTGCCGCGAACCTCGCTAAAGCAAAATCGGCCTGGGCGGAAGCCGAGGCCCTGCGCAAAGCAACGCTCGCGCTCACCGAGGATCTCCACATGGATTCGGTCCTTGAGACCCTGCTCTGCTCCCTGGCCGAACTGGTTCCCTACACTTGCGCCCGAGTCCTTGTCCCTGAGGGTGGCCCCCATTGGCTGGCCTTGGGGGAACGGTCCTGCCCCGAGGTTCCCAGGAAGTATCCTCGCGCCCCCCTCACCTTCGTTGCCGATGACTGTCCTCTCTTTCAGCGGGTCTGGTCGGAACGGAGACGCCTTTTGATTCCGGACACGACAAGTACAGAAGGATGGGAGAGCTTCGCCGGGCACCAACATTTGCTGTCGTGGCTGTGCGTTCCGCTGGCGGCGTCTGAGGAACTCCTGGGATTTCTGTCCGTCGGGCACATCGAGCCGAATCGCTTTACGGAAAACGATTTACGGCGCACCGAACTGCTCGCTATCCCCGCCGCCGCGGCGATTCAAAATGCCCGCTTGTATTCGACGGCGGAAATGTACGGTTCCGAGCTCGAGAAGCGGCTATCCGATCTGGAGAAAGTGGAGCGCGCCCTCGGCCAATCGGAGCAGGTCCGCCAGACTACGGAAGAAAAGTTTCAGAAAATATTCCATTCCAGCCCGATTGCGTTTTCGATTACCACGCTCGAGGACGGAAGATTTCTCGAGGTCAACGCCGCCTTTGAAGCGCGATACGGTTACTCCCGAAAGGAAGTCGTGGGGCGCACGGTCGAGGAGTTGCGAATCTGGGAGAACCCTTCGGACCGAAGGCTGCTGGTGAGCCAATTGAAACGGGGTGGTGCGGTTCGCAACATGGTGACTCGACTTCGGATCAAGTCCGGCGAAATCAAACTCACCTCCTTCTCTGCCGACCGCATCCGGTTTGACGGCGAAACCTGCATTCTCACAGTCTCTGAAGACGTATCCATCTACGATCCGAAGCGCATCCATTGATCGAAAACTCTTGATCGTTTCGTCTTTGTCCAGAATTCCGACCGCCAAAAATAAAAATCACCCTTCCGGACCAAAAGTGCGGCACGATGATGGGCATCTCTTACGCGAGTCACTGTTGTGGGGACCAGCCATCCAGTAGTTCGGGAGTACGCATCGCAAGCATTCGAAGACAACCCATCACGCCAGCAGCCTCGTAAATTTTCTCGAACTATCGAGATGCAGAAGGATTGCTGTGCTCGACAGTCGAGTCTTTCGGTTTCTCGGCGTCCGGTTCGGAGCCTCATCCTCCGAAACCGCGCTAATGGATACTCCGGTCTGTGGCAGAGGATCATGCATTCGGGCGTCGGGGAGGCGAAGCGAAGGTTGTCGCAGTGGCCAAAAACGTACGGCTCTCCGACCGCTTTCTTGAGGCCATTGTGGATTCGTTCGGGGCCGCAAGCGGATGAGCAGTCGGAAAAACAGACGATCGTGATCCTTGAACGACGGCATTTTCATCCCCGCGCACGCGAAGCCATTCCTCGCGAGTTTCTGAATTCGCTTCGATCGAGACGCTTCCGCCTGGCCCGGATGAAATTTCCAATTTCACGATGTGCGCTCACTTGATGGGGCAGTTATGGCGAGTGCAGGAAGCCGGCTTGTGTGGTGGGACAGAGAGGTTGACGCGCAGGGCCAGCCGATTCGATCCGACGTGCGAGCGGCCGGCCAAGACTTATGGACTGAGGCGTGTCAACAGACAATGGCCGCGCTCGGGGATCATGGACCGGCGGCTGAACTCATGGAAAGCACAATCGCGCAGGTGTCGCGTTACCTCGATCGCGCCGGCGCGCCGATGGCCTCTCGAAAACACGGATTGGTCATGGTTGCCTTCCGTCGCGCTCTCTGTCGGTATCGGGCCAAGTTGTCGCGGCTTGAGCTGATTGGAGGTTCCGATGAGCTTTCAAAATGCGGATCGAGTCACAATTGGATCGCGCAGGCCGACGTTCACCTGGAGCTGGAAAGACTCGTCCGCAGACTCAGCCCGAAAAATGCAGACATTCTCATGCTGCGAGCCGCCGGATTTGAATGGAAGGAAATTGCCGGTTTATTTGGCGAGTCCTCTCGAAGCCTGCGCAATCGGTTTTGGCGGGAGATCGGACAGCTTTGGTGAAGTAGGTGTGATGCCTTGAGTTGCTTCTCTCGCGAGCTAGGGTCAGGTTGAACTGCTCGCGAGTTCGGAACGGAAGAAGTGTCGACGCTCAAAGGACCAGGGTAGTTCGTAGGTGCGGATCTCATCCCAGTTGAACTGGAACTCGCTGCCGCAATCGGGCGCCGCACAGCCTATCTTGCTCTTGGGCCGCTTCGGATCTGACTCAACTCGGGACGGGAGCACGACCCAAGTGGCACTTTGGGCAGGTCACGCACGAACACGCAATGCGATCGGCCATGTCAGCGATTATATGGTGAGAATCGCAACGGCCTCTCTCAGGGAAACGTTGCCGGCGACGACGTTAGACCTTGGGACCGCTTACGCAGTGGCGCCCAATTCGTCTTCGTCGTATTCTTCAGGACGTGCCTCTTGATTCATTTGTTCTTCGTAAGCTTCCTGCTCTTTCTTCGCGCTCCTGACCGGCAGGAGGTCGGCATGGCTGGGAGGAAAAACAAAGGTTTGCAGAAAATTCAACCGATCCATGTTGAGCCTGTTGCCCACAACTTCTTTCTTGTGCCGCTTGCAAAAATCACAGAAATCGCCGGCGTCGATGAGCTGCCGCCTGAGGCCGTCGGTTCCGACAACCCGGCACTTGAGCCAGCCGCGGTCGATCCATTTCTGCACGTCTTCGGCGCGGATATGCAGAGCCTCCGCAAGCGCATGTTTGGTGAACCAGTCCTGTCCCATGCGGGCGTTCGCTCCCAGCCGGGTGCAGCATGGCGCGCACCGAGGTGGGCGAGCGCCGCAAATGCAATGAGACTTCCTCCAGCGAGCGTGAGGCGATCAGGTCTAGCAATTTCTGTTGCTCGGGTTTGGTCCAGGGCCGGTAGCAGCGCTTTGACTTGATGCCCAGTTGCCGCACGAACCTCCAACATGCCCCACGAGGATTTTCCGAGAGGGCGGCAAGTTGCGTGATTAAGGCCTTCAGCGCCATTTGTGTCCCGGGGTCTGAATCCGTTGATTTGCCGGATCTCAAGTAAGCTCTTACCAATTCGCGCGCGGCGCCTGGCCAGCGGAACGTCCGACGACTGACCGGCCGACTGAGTTCTTCCATGTCATAAAGGATGGTCTGACTCAACCACACCCCCTCCTATCTATACATGGCCACAAAAGCGGCTTTTGTCTCACGCCGCCTGGAACTTTTTTGAGGATGGTGTATGAGCCGTGATTCGAGCGAGGGACACTCTTTCCGTAGCGGTCGCGCCAAGTGAATGCACACGGAGATTTTCATCGACAGGTCCTTGGGGATCGTGGGATTCTGCTGAGGGGCAAACGCCCATTATTTTGAGTCCGACCGGGCACGCATTCATGGACAGGGAAAAAGATCTGATCGACACTTTTGGAACCATGGTGCACGAGGAGTTCGCTAATCCTAAGCGCATCGGATGTCCAGGTCGCGATTCGCTTGTGAGACTGGCTTCTGGTCTTGGGAATCCCGAGTTCGCTACAATTCTTGCGCATATCCGGCAGTGCGCTAACTGTTTCGACGAGTTGAAAGAACTGCGCAACGCACAAGGCGACGCGAGCAGTTGACGCCAGCGTTGAAGATCATCCAAGCAATTTCGAATCCGCATGCCGCGCAGACCGGACAATTCGGGATGGAGCAGTGGCAGACCCACGGCAGTTCCCGCCTCGTCGCCCACGGAATTTGAAGTGGAAGCGCAGCGGCTCGGGCTTACCGAAGAGGGTTACGTGTCTTCGCCTCAGTTGCGACGTTGGTGCGAGCACAATTCTGGCCGATGCTATGTGCCGGAGTGGTTGCTCAAGAGATGGGGCATGCCGGTCGATCCGAACATCGTCTGACGGGTCCATGCGTGGCATAAAAAATCTTCGTTTCATGAACCTCGATGATCATTCAGCTCGCGATGAACGGCGGGTGATCGAAAGCCGAGCATCTTCTCATTCCTGCTGGCTCTTCGGAAAAAGCCGACGCCCCGACTGTTCGGATTCAGGCAAGAACAACGATCTTGCCACCAGCTTTGTTTTCCTCCATCAGGAGATGCGCCGATACGATCTCGTCCAGATAAAAGGTCTTCCCTACTTGGAGGTGCAGCGTACCCGCTTCGATCTGGCGCGCCAGATCGCTAAGCGGCGTTCGCATGAAGTCGTCCGATTCGCCAGCGTACACCGTCAAATAGACGCCGGTGGGAATGGCATCCATAGGGGCGAATCGGTCGAATGCCCAGCGATTTCCGACGATGCCAGTCATGCACACGATTCCGCCCTGGCTGGCGCAATGCAAGGAGTCCTCGAGCGTCACCGTCCCGATCATCTCAAGTACCTTGTCGACGCCTCCCGGAAACCTTCGCTGCACCTCTCCAGCGATGGCGCCGTTGTCCTTGATCACGTCGTTCACGCCACTCGAATAGAGCAGTTCAGCATGGTCTGGGTTGCGAGTGGTCGCCGCAACAGAGGCACCATAGTTCTTCGCAATCGCTGCGGCGGCAAGACCGACTGATGTTGTGCCGCCTCGGATCAACAGGCGCTCGCTCTTCGCCAGACGAAGTGCTCGAAACAGCGAGCCCCAAGCCGTCTGCAGCATTTCCGGCATTGCGCCCAGAATCTCCCACGGCAGCTTCGTTTGAATCGCTTGCACCTGCCTAGCAGGGACGCACGTATATTCGGCATATCCGCCATCGAAATCACGCCCCATGCCTCCCATTGCAGTCGCGACGACATCTCCCTTACGAAACTCACCGCCCGGAGCATCTTCCACGACGCCAGCGGCCTCGATGCCGAGCACCCGCGGAAACTTCACGCCGGGCGAGTGTCCCTGCCGGGTAAACATTTCGGAACGATTGATCCCGAACGCTTTCACCCGAATCAACACTTGACCAGCCGTTGGGACCGGGATTGGAAGACTCTCGATCTTCAGTGCCTCCGGACCCCCTGGTTCATGAATCACCGCCGCTTTCATCATCGCCATATGTAAAAGCCTAGAGATACAGGTCCAGAGGACCTGCGGTCATGGTCGTTTGTCCGACCTCAATGAGGTAGCCATCCGGGTCGCGCATGTAGCACCGCAATTCTGTAGCGTGAACTTTAGGTTCACTAATGAATTTCGCGCCTCGCGAGGACCAAAGGTCGTAGTAATGTCGGATATCGGTCACACGAAGGTTCAGAAAGATGCTGAGCACCTTTGGGTCGGTCGGCGGCGCGGCAACGACCTCAGGCTTATCGTCGGTGGGGCCACCACCGCGATTGATGGTGAGCCAAATATTGCCGAGTCGCAGGAACGTAGGTTTACCCTCTCGAATTACAGTAGCGTCGAGCACATCCCGATAGAAGGCCACCGAGCGCTGTATATCTCGCACGATGAGCGTGTTCGTCACAACAAACTTCCGTTCAGCGCTACCTGATGGACTCGACATGCAGGCATCCTTGTCTAAATCACTTTCGGACCAAGGTTCTTGAGCCGGCAATTAAAGTGTTTCCGGCAATCTAGGGTTGATAGCCGTCCGCCATCCATTTCGCAAAGAGCTCAATTCGAGACTGAGGCCACGGTCCCTCTCCTCTCGGTGGTGGGGGTGGCATCACGGCTCCACCGATTCCGCGAATGCGGTCGTAGATCGCAGTGGCGTGCTTCTTGACATCGTCATAGCTCGCAAGATCGAATGCCTTGCTCATGGCGTGGATGTCACGCTCCGTGAAGAGCGGGCGAATGTCACTTTGAAAGCTTGTCAGCTTGGCCATTAGCCTCCCAACCTCAGGATGCACTCACAGTGAGCGCCATTATAGAACAACCCTTGACATCAAGAGAAACGCGCGCCGCCAAGCAGGGTCCGTTTGGGTGAATTACGTCCCGGTCGCGCGACGTCAAAGAATCTCGAAGATGTTGTACAGCGGACCGTCCGCAAGGCGATGGCCGACGCCGACCGTGATCATGCGGTTCATCCAGTCGTATTTTCTGGAGGCTGTCTCAAACATCGGATTCATGCGAAAGTAGTAGCTTGTGGGATCGACCGGTTCGCCCTTATCGAGTTTCTCAATAATCTCGGGAGGACCGGCGCGTAAGCATTGATAAGTCATCACGATCAAAGCCCCGTCCGTCGTCTCTAAGACGAGTCGGACGTCCAACTTGATGCAGGAATCAGTGCGAACCGACTGCCAGTCGTTGCCGCTTACCACTTCGCCCGAGAGCCGCTCACCCTCGAAAGAGCCTCCTTGAATCACACCGATGCGCCGAAATGCATTGGGAGTTTGACCGACGACCAGCAATGGGGGCACCTGCTCACGCAACACGAACAACGGCCGGGTTCGCAAACTCTTGAGAGCGTCCGGCAGGTTTTCGGTCAGAGAAGTCGACATGATGGTTCCCCTTTCAGAGGAAGGCCAATAGCTCCCTGGCCAGCGCTTCAGGCTGCTCTTCCGGGACGAAGTGACCGGCGTCGGGAATGGTGACCGACTTGACTTCCTGGAAATACGGACGCAGGAACTCGCCCATATTCGGAATCGAGTATTGTCCGCCGACCGCCAGAAGACGAATGGGCAGCTTGCCCTTGAACTGCTTTTTGTTGAACTCCATATCATCGAGAATTCTTCGGCAGTAGTCGAAGGCCGCGTCCATTCGTCCTTCG
>JASHPL010000078.1 GCA_030038125.1 Candidatus Sulfotelmatobacter sp. | reverse complement strand
TCCAGACGATCCTTCTCCACATTGAAACCGACGGACAGCAGTTTGCGCCGTTTGTTGATGAGAAAACTGAAATCCATTTCATCGGCCAGCGTGCTTGAGAGGCTGACGACTTTTCGCAGATCTGCAACCAGTTCCACGGCGTTTGCCTTGGCGGAAAGAAGCTGGTCGCAAAAGCGGGCTGAAAGGGCGCGCTGCTTCTCTGCGGCTGAGTGCGAAACCCAATCGGCGCGCGTCGTCAGCTTGTCAATGAACTCCGGCAACTGTTCCAGAGGGATCGTATCGAGTTGTGCGGCGTTCAGCGCCGGATCGCTGCGAAACCCAGAAAATTCCGGAGAGAACCACGGAGCATAGCGCTCGACCGTCTGGCGAATGCTGCGAAGCCGCAGTTCCGCTTCCTTGCGGCACCATTCAAGTTCCGCCGCCTTCTTGCGATTTACCGCATTCGGGCGGGGCGTCAGGACGTTGTCGGGCAATTCCAGCATTGCGGTCAGCCATCTGTCCGTCCCGTAGTGCTTCTCAACCCTTCCGAGCACTCTTCTGGAAATCAGCCGGGCGGCCGCCAATATTCGGAGATGATCCAGAAAGCCTTCGGCCAAACACGGCTGCAGCACAGGCTGGCGAAGCTGCTCCAGAGATCCCTGCTGCAAGGTCCAGAGCGAGGCGAGGAGGTTGCCGCTGTCGACCGACGAAACGAAGCGCGGGGTCAGAGCCTCGAGGGTTCGCGTGTCGTACCAATTGAGCAGATGGCCACGATGCTTTTCGAGCGTCGCGATGGTTTCAAACGTGTGTAGAGTTCGGTCGACGAATTCCGGCACGGTGAGATATCCAAATTCGCAGGCCGCCTGGCGCGCATTCAGCAGCATTCCCAGGTTGGTTGGCGAGATTCGCGCTGCGACCGACGGAGGCTGTGCCTGGATGTTATCGGGAACCAGCCAGTGGTGTTCGGCAGAGCTCAACTCGCCAAAATATCGCCAGGTGAGCAGGGCGGTCCGACGTAGAAATTTCACATCCCGGGCGGGAGCACGATTCCGAGCCGCCACAGGAGGCTGGTTCAACCAGGACGCCACCATCTTGCTGCTCGCCCAGAGTGCCAGAATCGGCAACGCGGCCGCTAAAGATTGAGGCCGCAGATACCAGACCAGGAGCGCGAGCCCTATCGCAACGACGGGCGTCCAAGCCAGATAAAAATCGGCAGGACCGCGGGTCAATCTGGCGAGTTCCGCTTCCGCTGCGGTTTCCCACTCCAAAAGTCTTCGTTGCGTAACGAAGCGGCGCACCAATGTACGAATGACGGCGTCGAGCGCCAGCAGGGTCTGGTGGGGAAGAAAAATCAACGTGAAGAGCACGTTGAGACTTGCGGCGTAGAGTCCGGCGAGAGAGCCTTTGATCCCACTCCAACTCAACCTTGAGACGGCGCGGCCGAAATCGAGAGCGAATTGCAAAGCAGTAGGCAGAAACAGGATCGCCACCGCAGTGACAGTCCACTGCCAAGCTTCGTTGCTGAACGCGAACCAGGCGACCAGAAGCAGCAAGAAGGTTCCAGGCTCGACCAGGCTGCGTCGCAAATTGTCGAAGATCTTCCAGCGCGAGAGAAGGGAAATTGGGTTGGGCACACTGCCGGAAGACTCCGACGGCACGAACGGGAACAACCATTCCGTGATCTGCCAGTCCCCGCGCAGCCACCGGTGTTTTCTGCGGTTGTAGGCGCTGTAGTGCGAAGGATAGCCTTCGATCACTTCGATGTCGCTGACCAATCCCGCTCGGGCATACGCTCCTTCGACCAGATCGTGGCTTAACAGCGAATTGCGAGGGAAGCGCCGATCCAGAACACGCTGCACGATTTCAACTTCGTAGATCCCCTTGCCGGTGAAACTGCCTTCTCCATAGAGATCCTGATAGGCGTCGGAAACCGCGCGAGTGTAGACATCAAAGCCGGTTTCACCCGCAAAAATGGCTGCCATTCGGGAACGCGCCGTGCTCTGTACACTGACGCCCACGCGCGGCTGCAAGATTCCGTATCCGGCGACTACGATGTTCTTGATGGGATCAATGATGGCACGGTTCAACGGGTGCGCCAGCGTGCCGATCATGCGCCGCGCCGCTCCGCGCGGAAGCTCCGTATCGGAATCGAGCGTAATGACAAACCGCACTTGTAGCAGAACGGCCAAATTGCCGATCTTGACCGGGAAACTATCGTACTGCCCAAGCAGCAGTTTGTTGAAGTCAAGAAGTTTTCCCCGTTTGCGCTCCCAGCCCATCCAGGCTTTTTCCCTGGGGTTGTACACGCGGTGCCGGTGAAAGAGAAAGAACGATCCCATCTCCCGGCGAGCATATTTTTCATTCAACTTCTCGATCAACGCCGCGCAGTAATTCACCAGCGGATTATCTTCGCGTGCTGGTTCGCGGGAGTCGGGCAAGTCCGTCAAAAGCGCGAAATGAATGTTGGGATCGTGATTGCCGAGAAAACGAACTTCCAGATTTTCGACCAGGCCGCGAACCTGTTCTTCGTTCAATAACAGACTGGGAACGGCTACCACGGTCATGCAATCCTCGGGAACTCCATCTTCCAGATCGAGCTTGGGCAAGATTTCCGCGGGCAGGACCAACGTGACGAGGTATTGCATCAACTGTACCGCGCTCTGCGAACTGGGCAGCAGCAGGATCAAAAGCGAAAACAAAATGAGCGCTAAGGAAGTATGAGAATCGGTAAGGAAAAGCGCCGCCGCCGAAGTGATAGCGAGAGTGACAACGGCAATTCCTACCAGATAAAACTCGTCGGGATGCTTCTTCAACAGGCGTTGCAGCTTTTCAGTGATCGATGGACGGAAGCCGACCTCGCGTTCCAGCCGCTCCACTCCCTTATCCACGAGGTAGTAGCCTAAGTGACACTCGCGTCGAGCGATGCGCGGATCAGAATACTTTCGCCGGCTTGCCTCCTCGGCCAAGGCGACGACTTGCTCGGCAACCTTGACTTCCGAAAAGTCCGAATGTTCGGCGATTTTGCTGAGCTTCTTACGATAAAACTCGCGGCTCTCCGCATCCATCTGGGCGTAGGTCCCTGCCGGATCCTTGCGCAGAATTCGATCGATCACAATCAGAGTTTCGAGGACTTCCTTCCAGCGCGTGTGCCCGACATCTTGCAGGCTGCGCAGACAGATTGCCAGACGTTCGGAATCCACGCGGGGATCTTTGATCACGCGCATGCCGCGCGTGGCGATCTGTTCAAGCAGAATCAGCTTCATCGATGGAACCAGTGCCCTTAGCTCCAACGACTGCAAGACAACCGTTTCCTGAAAGGATTCGACAAAGGAAACAAACTCCTGCTCGTCGAACTCGTAATTTACCGCCGCAAGAAATCCTTCGGCGAGAGCCAGCGCCCTGGGTTCAACATCACCGTTGGGTGTGCGGACGTGCGGCAGGGCAGTTTTGGACTGAAGCTCGGCCGTCGTGCTTTGCAGTTCCGTGTCGAGCAGGTTCGCGTGTTCGTTTAGATGGCGAAAGGCTTCCGATGCCTGCACTTTCGCTACCGGAGCTCGCAGGGCAGCGAACACGGGCTCGAACGCTCGAAGCAGAGCACGGCTCCGCTCGGGGAAAGTTTCTGAGGATGAGGTGTTCGGTAACCAGCCTGAAGCTTGGGCCAGTTCGGTTGCTTTACTGCGCAAGGCCGCAGCATCGCGGCTGGAGGCCGTCGCCTCCGGTAGGTGATCGACTTCTTCGCTGACAATCTCAAAATGCGTGTTTCGTGGCATAAGATAATTCGTTCCCTGAAGACTCAGCGATAACTGGCTGCCTGCATTTCGAACATTTCCGCGTACCGTCCTCCGAGGCGGAAAAGCTGTTCGTGATCGCCGTCTTCAGCAATTTTTCCGTTCTCCAGCACCACAATGCGGTCAGCCATGCGCACAGTAGAGAATCGGTGAGAAATAAACAATGCGGTTTTTCCGGTAGTGAGTTCCGCGAACCGTTTAAACACTTCGAACTCGCTGCGAGCATCGAGCGCAGCCGTCGGCTCGTCGAGAATCAGGACCTGTGCGTCGCGAAGGTAGGCGCGAGCCAGTGCTAATTTCTGCCATTCGCCCCCGGAAAGCTCTAAGCCATTCTCAAAACGCCGTCCGAGCTGTTGCTCGTATTCACGAGGCAATCTTTGGATCACCTCGTCCGCCATGCTTTTGTCAGCGGCGGTCTTGAGCAACACAAGATTATTTACTTCTTCGATCTTTCCCACCCCGATGTTCTCTCTCGCGGTCATTTCATAGTGGGTGAAATCTTGAAAAATGACCCCGATTTCGCGATAGAGATCGTCCAGATCGTATTCACGCAGATCGATGCCGTCCAGCAGCACCTGACCCTCGACTGGATCGTAGAGTCGTGTCAGGAGCTTCACCAGAGTGGTCTTACCCTCGCCGTTTTCCCCGATCAGTGCGACTCGTTCGCGCGGGCGAAGCCACAGGTTCAAATCGTTCAGCACGAGCCGCGAAGTTCCGGGATAGCGGAAAGAAACGTGGCGAAACTCGAATCCGTGTTGGATTGGTCGAGGCGCGGGCAGCGCGTTCGGCTTCGATCGAATGGTCGGCCGCATATTGAAGAAGGCCAGCAAATCGGTCAGGAACAGCGCCTGATCGGCAATGCTCGAAAGCGTCGAGAAAATCTGTTGAATGCTCGTACTGGCCTGCATAATGGCGCCGGTCAGGAAGGCCATCGTGCCGAAACTGAGGGCCCCGATCACCGTTCGCCAGATGATGTATGCATAGGCGCCGTAATATCCAGCGGTGCCGATCATCGACAGAAAGGATCCAGCTACAAGACGGCGGCGAGCGAGGTCAACGTCTTCGTCGTAAATCTGATCAGAAAGCCGGGTGAAGCGGTCGACCAGGAATTTTCTCAGTCCGAATAGCTTGAGTTCCTTGGCAGCCTCGCGGCTCCCGCCGAGTACACGGAGATAGTCGAGTTCGCGCTTCGCCGGAGTCTGGCGGAAGTTCTTGGCGTATCCCAGAAATGCGAAATGACTCTCGCCGAAGAAGGCAGGCAAAATGCCGATTATGAGCAGCAATAGCAACCAGGGCGAGAACACCAGAATAGCGATGGAAAACGACGCCGCTGTGACCACCTGCTGGACAAGGCGCCCAATCGACTGAATCATGCCCAGCCGATCCGTCGCTTGCACCCGGGCTCGTTCCATGCGGTCGTAGAAAATGGGGTCTTCGTAGGCGATCAGATCCAGGCTGGCCGCGTGCTTCATCACTAGAATGCTGACGTGCCGCGTGTATTTGTCGGCCAAAAGGGCATCGAGATAGTCGATGCCGCGAGTGACCAACCCGCTGAAAAGGGCCACGCCGAACTCGGCGCCCACCAGCCACCACAGCATCATGGGCACCGGCTGATGATTGAGCACCAATCGGACGATATCGAGAATGCACGCCGCGATCCAGGTCGCGGCCAACGGGAGGAGAGCACTCACCAGCCGGAAAGCCATCCCGAGAGTGACCACGATCGGGCCGGATTCCCACACAATCTTCAGAACAGGAGGCACGTTGCGGAGCGCCGTGACGCGGTCCCGCCATCCGCTCCAAAAATCCTGATCCTGGCCCATCCCGCTCCTTCAAAGAAACATGCAGTTCAAAGATGCCGAAATATATTTCAAGGTTAGCAGCTCAGCAGGATCTTGAGAGCAATTTCGGTTCGCAACCGCTGAATGGCTTCCCCTAAACGGAACCCGTATTTTCCACAATCACGTTGAGTTCCGATCCGACACTAGAATAACGAGAGCGCGGCCTCGCACGCGACGCCAGCTTTCCTGGGCTCACACACTGGCTGTATGTGCTTTTAAATTAGCAGGTTGCGGCCCTTGATGCACGAATCCGAACATGAAACGAATCGATCGATTGCATCAGAAATTGCGTCGACTCAAACTTCTCTTCAAAGAAATAAATGCATGGTGCAGGAAGAAACTCTCAAAAGGGGGAGGATTTTCCAATCTTGCTCATCTCGTTCTATGTGGCTGCTTTCGGTTCATACTTCTTGAATCCAGCGCGTTCCATTCCGCGGCGAGCGGTCTCGCTCTTCATGAACGTGTCCCAGATGAAGCCCGTCCGAACATTTTCTGCCATGAGCAGCGTTATGCCAGCGTCGATCCCGATCACGTCCGTGTCATACCAGTTTTTAAGCGGGTTAAAGGCATCCACGAAACCGTACTTGCTCCAGGCCTTTGGGTAGTTCTGCCGAATGTTCCGTAACACTCGCATCACCGGCTGCGGCAGGAAGGGCAACGAACCGCCCGAGGCGCAGGGAACAATGGTGCCGTCGATGGGCCCGGTCGCCGGCGGCCCTCCCCAAGCGACGTAGCCAAACTGCGAGTCGGAAGCAGTGATTCCCCAGAGGTCATCGCTGTAGCTGGGAAACTGCTTACCCAGTTCGATGCAAAAACGCCGGTGAACGTCGGTCGCGATCACCGAATTCTGAAAGTAGTCGGCGTATTTGTCGCGCTTGCCGCGAAAATCGAACCAGGCTTGCGAGTACTGATGCACAAACAGTGGCGCGAACGAGCCGATGTAATGCTCTCCTTCGTAGTCGAAGTTCAGCCGCTTCCAGGCCAGCCAGGCGTCCTCGTGCAACGGATACGAGTCCGATCCGAGGCCGAGCAGGTACATCATCATAAGTTCGCTGTAGTAATCCCAGCGATAGGGTAGAAACCCGACTTCCGGCGTCCAGCCATGCGTCAGTAGCGCCGTGTCCTCGGAAAGCCAGGTCCACTCCACGCGGTCGAAAATGTCGTCGGCGAGTTCCTGCACATCTACGATCCAGAAGTGCTCGCGGCAGGTCAGCACTCCGCACAACAAGATTGCCGTATCGACTGAGGAAACTTCGGAGTCCCACACCCGCTCTCCCGTATTCACGTTTGCCCAGTGATAGAAGAATCCCCGATGGTTCGGCAGTTTTCCCCACAGCGATTGCAGGGTGGCCCGCACCCGTTCGAGCGCAGCAGCACGCGGAATAAAACCGCGCTTCTCTCCGATGCACAATGCCGTCAGTCCAAAGCCCGTAGCTGCGATGCTGCCGACAATGTCATTGCCGGGTGTGAAGGCGTTGCACCGGTCTTTCACCAGTCCAGTCTTGGGATTGCCCTGATCCCAAAAATATTGAAAGATTGCTTTCTCCAGATCTTCCAGGAACTGATCATCCTCAGGAGAAACCAGGCCCAGGCTCGGCATCGGCTTGGGAGATGAATGCGAGGATTTCGTGGATGAGGAAAATGCCATTTCGGCCAAGGGTAGGCTGCCCAGAAATCCCATCATCTGGCGCCCGAACGCCCGCCGTGAAGATTTGCGAAAATTAGAACCCCTCATGTTCCAGTGATCTTAAATCTTAAACGATTGCGCGGTTTTTCGCGCACCTTTCGGCACCATGGCGCGCCAATCTCCCGTAGAATGTGAACTTCAGTGATGCAAAAGATAACCGCAATACTGCTGCGGATGGTCGTGGTTGGACTTCTGGCGGTGGCAGTCGCCGCCTTGTTCGTGGTCCGTTACCGCCGCCATCCGCTTGTCTTGATCGGCGCAGTTACCGTGCAGAGCTCGGACTACAGGAAAGAGTTGCCGATCCCCAATGTCGAGATCCGAGTTGCCAACGATCTTGCCCTCAAGGCAACCAAATCCGATGCCAATGGGTTTTTCTCGCTGCAATTATTCAAGCACGTGCGCAGGGGCCATCCGATCACGCTTTCATTCCGCCATGCCGGCTATCAGCCGCTCGATCTGCATGATGTTGTCAGCGACAAGCTCTACATTGCGCATATGCTGCCCGTTCCACCTAAGCCGCGTCCTGAGTCGGGACGGCCTGCGGTCAAAATTGGCAATGTCGTCGTTCGCTATTCATTCAAAACGCTGCGATCGATTGATATCGGGAGCGCGGCGAAGACATTCGAGGTAGTCAATACGGCCAATGTGCCGTGCGATCGTGGTCCAGTCTGCTCGCCGGATGGCAAGTGGAAGGCCAGCATCGGCACGCTGACGCTGAATGCTGGCCCGGGCAATGAATTTCATGATGCTCGCCTCTCCTGCATTGCTGGCCCGTGCCCATTTACGCAGATTCAATCCGACAATCTTTCAAAAGGCGGACCGACGCTGACGGCCAACGTTCTCAACTGGGGCGATACTACGACGTTCCTGCTGGAAGCGGAGGTCAACCATTTCATGGTCGCGCAGACCGAGCACCAGTCTTACCCAGTGATCTTTGGCCCTGCGCTGAATTTCACCCTTCCCGCTGATGCCGAGGGCGTGTGCCTGGAAGCGGAAATGTCCGGCCAAAATATCATTTTCCCGCTTGGCCCCGATCTTCTGCTGGACTGGGCGACCTGCAACGGTCAAGTCAACCGAGATCAGACCAAAATCTATCGTTGCGAGGTCAAACCGGGTTATCAGGTCCAGCAGTAGGAGACGCACTGTGTCGCTTGAGAAGTCGCGTGAGGAGGAGCGCCACTCGCGCTCTTCGTCTGGGCTCTCGATATAATCCGATTTTGCCTGAAAGGCGATGGCTGAGGCCTGAAAGCTCTTCATGAGATTCGAGCTGTTCGTCGCATCCCGATACTTGCGCGCGAAACGACGTCAGGCTTTCATTGGCATCATCACCGCGATTTCGATTCTCGGAGTCGCGGCCGGTGTTGCGTCGCTCGTCATCGCCCTCGCCATCAACAACGGATTTCGCCAGGATCTGCAGAACCGCTTGCTGGGCTCGACTTCCAACATCAGCCTGGAGCGCATCAACGACGACGGGATCAAAGATTGGCCAGCGCTTCGGGACCGGCTTTCGAAAGAGCCGCACGTCATCGCAGCCGCGCCTGCGATTTTTGAGCAAGTCCTGATCTCGCGCGGTCCGCGCGCCAGGGGCGCCGTCCTCAAGGGCATGATCCCCCTCTATGAGCGCAAGGTCAGCGATCTTCTGAGTTCCGTCGTCGACGGCTCGCCCGCCCCTTTGTCCGAAAAGTCCGCGCAAGAGGCAGCACAATCGCAAAATCCGGCGAGCGAAGGTGCTCCCGCCACGCCGGACGCGAGGTCCGACACTGCCCAGTCTCCCGACGATCTGGCCGGAGTTGAAGCGCGTGTCGCCGCCATGCCTCCGATCGTGCTGGGCCAGGACATGGCCAACGGTCTGGGGGCAAGCGTCGGCTCAGTCGTGCTCGTCACCAGCCCGCAAGGTGAACTCACACCGTTCGGAATGGTGCCGAAATACAATCGCTTTCGCGTCGTGGGAATTTTCAACTCCGGATTCTTCGACTACGACGCGAGTTGGGCGTTCGTACGCCTGGCCGATGCGCAAAAGCTGTTTGGACTGGGCGACCTGATCTCGGTGATCGAGTTCAAAATTGACGACATCTACAGGGCCGAGTCCGTCTCGCGCGAGCTCGAGGACGCCGCCGGCCAAGGTTTCATGACCACCAACTGGATGGAGCAGAACAAGGCTTTGTTTCGTGCCTTGCGCATGGAACGGCTGGTAACGTTCATCACCATTGGCCTAATTGTCTTCGTCGCCGCGCTCAACATTCTCATCAGCCTGATCATGATGGTCATGGAAAAGACCAAAGACATCGCCGTGCTGATGTCGATGGGTACGCGCCGAGCCCAAGTACGGAATGTCTTTATCGCGCAGGGAGTGCTGATTGGCGTGATCGGCACGGCGATCGGGCTGGCAGTGGGTTTTGCGCTATCGTACGCGGGCGCCCGCTATCACATCATTTCGCTTTCGCCCGAGGTCTACTCGATCGATTACGTTCCTTTCGCGCCGAGAGTCAGCGACGGCTTGATCGTCGCCTTCGTCGCGGTGGGAATTTCATTCGTTGCCACGCTGTATCCGTCGTGGTCCGCCTCTCGCGTGCTTCCGGCGGAAGCGCTACGTTACGAATAGGCTGATGAACGTAAGAGGTTGCGCGCCCCACTTCTCGCCCCTGTCGCGAAAGCACGAAAAGTCGCTGCGGTACGGGAAGTGAATGAACCAGTGTGGCGGCGTCGTCCGCCGTCCCTTTGGGGTGGAAATGGCGACTGCCCACAAACAACTGCGGTTTTCATCTCTGCAGCAGGTCTACCGGCGCGGTCACATCGTGCACACGAAAATATTTCGCCAGCGCCGGATACTTCCGCGCCACAGCTTCGTACATCGCATAAGCCACGTTTCGGTAAGAGACATGTCCTGCCGGAGTCGTGCGCAATTCGGAGATGTAAACCGCCTCGGCAAAATCCATCTTGAACAACGCTCGCTTGCGGAAGGCCAGCGGAATCGCGTACTGCGAATTCTCTTGCGCCTCAGGAGCGTCCCGTTTCGCCAATTTTTCCACAGCCGATTGCGCCCGCCGCATGGCGGCCTCAAAACGCCCGCGAACCCCCGCATCTTCCAGATCCATCAGCATTTCGTAGCTGTGCTGGGTGGTGAAACCCTG
>JASHPL010000077.1 GCA_030038125.1 Candidatus Sulfotelmatobacter sp. | reverse complement strand
TTACGAAACGAAACGCTTATTCTGCCGAGGGTAGAAAGCGAATCACAAAGTGAAAAAGCTCCTGATTACGCTGAACGCAAGCAGGACTGTGCACAGGGCGGCGCTTGAACCCGTAATTTCAACCCACGATCACAATGTCTCTAACGACTTTTCAAAGACTTAGGCGGCCACCCAGAGTCACGTAAGTCGTTCAAACTACAACATAAACCAACACTGAAAAGGCTGGCGTCGGGAGTTCGGCTCTCTCCCTGGCCACCAACTTACTATAAATCAGTAGGTTGCCTCGAATTACTCATCCAGCACATGACACACAAATTTCGCAAATCGACAACCTCCGATATTCGTAATACCTTGCGGATATTGTGGTTAGCGAGCGGTAGAGCGCAGCCCCTAAGGGCTTGGCGTCTCTCATTAATAATCTATTCCGAGAAACTTGTTGTCTCACAGTTTCTTGAAAGGGAGTTTGGAACCCGACAGTGGCAGGAGCACACGACAGGGCGCATCCGGACAATTCCAGAGGTTTGTCCGCTCCGCTTAATACGACTGCTTGTTGCGCTTCAGGCCATGCCCGCGTCCAGTTGATTAGACCGGGCGGTACTGGTGCCGTTTCATTTGCAGAGGCATTCGGCGCTAGACTGTTCTCATGCCGAAACGAAAACTTCGGGTCGTGAGCCGCAACCCCACTCTTGCCGTCTGCGAACGGTGTAGTTCGCAATTTCGCGGTACGGACCCCGAGATTAGGGCCGCGTTCGATGCCCATATTTGCAAGCCTCTCGACAGCAGTCAGAATGCTCTGCGGATCGTTCGCGAAGCGACCAAAGATAAATAGCTCATTCCTCATCCGGCATCTTCTCCTGCATCGCTAGAAAGTGTTCGTACTTCAAAAGCACAGCCAGTGGCTTATCGTTGTCCTGAATCACCAGCGTTTTATCTAGCGCTCGCAATTGGGCAACGTTTAGCGCGCGGAGTTTGCTGATTCCGACGTGCTGGACGTTCGGATCGAGATAAGGTATTGAAACCTGCTTTGCCATAAAACCTCTTAATTGGCGCGTGCCAGCGCCTTCAGTATGAGTTCTTTGTCTGCCTTCGCGTTCGGTTTCCGGATTGGGAGCAGCGCGCAGAGTTCTTCCAGTGTCCAAACGTGGTCGGTCAAACCTGCTTGCATGGCAGGAGTCACGCGCAGCGACGAGTGAATCCGGCAGAAGTTGTAATGGAAAAAGTACAGCGCCACTTGATGACCGTGATTCTCAACTTTCTTGCTGTGGCCGTTTGTAAGCCGCGTAAAGCGGCGCATTCCCATGCGCATCGAAAGGTTCTGCCGTTCGACGTAACTGGTTGAGATGTACTTCGGATCAGGCTTTCCACTCAAAACCCCAGTGCGGCATCCGATGCAAGTTGCAGGACTGTAGCGCGATTCGGTGTTCTCATTCGATGCGCCATAGATTTTGACCAGCATCGCGTAATCCACTTCCGAACCGAACGCATTTTCGACTGCTTCAGCATAGACGCGATGCCCATCAGTCGTTAGCTGGATGCGATTGGAGATGCGCGAAGCAACATCTTTCATAAAGACTTGCGCTGCGCCTGCTCCGCGATCCCCGAGCATGTAAGAAACGATCAGCTTTGAATCGGCATCAATGGCCGTCCACGTCCAGACACTACCGAAGCCAGCTTCTACTTGCTCCATTGTGAGATTTTTGTCCTTACCTAAAACAAATGCCCAGATTTCGTCGCACTGAACGCGATTGACATTCAAGCCGCGAACCATCGTGTCGTGATATGCGGCACAAGCGCACCCTGCATCTTCCAACAGCCGCAACACGGTATGTTTCCCTACTCCGAGCATTCGGCACGTCGCGTTAATGGAGTTCCCCTCAACCAAAGCTGCTATGATCTGGCACCGCTTTGCTGTGTTGAGTTGATTCATTGCCGTTCAGCCTTGCCTAATATTAGGCAATATAACGGCAACTGTCAAGCATTATAATGTTTAGATATGCATTTTTTATAGATTATATTAAGCCCTAATGCTACTATTAGCCCGCCGCAAAGACATAAAAGGGCGATGCTTGTCACAATCCAACACCTAGCCAGCCTGCCCTCCAGTTGTCCCGCAGATTCTTCTTCTTTGGAGAGTTGCATATCCGCCTTGAAAACTTCTATCTCTGCTTTGGAGAGCTCCCTGAGAGCTACGGAAGGATCGTCTGGTGGGTGGGAAACATTTGGATGGCTTTGCGCAATTGCAGTCGGTGTCGGAATTGCAGGCGAGATTGCCGTCATAGTTTCCGAGTATCTCGAAGACTTAGAAGATTGGGAACGCGGCACCATCCGTGCTCCAGACAAACCACCGGGATGGAGATTTTGGTTTGATGTAGCAGCAACTCTTCTCGTACTAGGTGGTGTTTTCGGTGAAGCAGGGGCGGCTGCTAGAGTCTCCTCAATCAATAGCGAGTTGCGCTCAAAAACGAGTGAACTTAGGGCAAAGAGTGATCGATTGCTCGCAGTAATAACGGAAGAAGCAGGCGATGCGGCAATTTCTGTCGAGACTGCACAAGAAGAATTGGACTCAGTCACTAGGCAAACTGAAGAGTTGAAGAGTGATCTTTCCAAAGCAGAGACTGAAGCCGAGGCTCTGCACCGCCAATTGGCAGCCGACGAAAAGGATGTCAATGAATTAAGGAAGTCCCTTGCTCCCAGACAAGACTTGGCCCTTATCCAAAGCCACGGTAAATCTAATATCGACGAGATGAAGAATTTTCCGGAGCTGGAAGTAATCCTTGTGTTTGCTCCTGAATATTTAACGATGGGTTCTGCTGGAGAAATCGAACAAAGAGTGACGGATGCCGGATGGAAGGTTGTGAGCCGAATCCCAAATGCATCTGTATGGCCCGGCGTTAAAGTATATAGACACCTTGGGCCAGATATATCAGGTTTCGGTAATCCCGACGAGCTGAGGTCCAAAGGCGCAGCCGACGCACTTTGTAGGTTTCTCCATTCCTTTGATTGGGATTGCGATGTAGAGATGGGATCCAGAGCGCTAGGACCATCAAATGTCCCACCAAATACAATCAGAGTGGAAGTCGGCCTAAAACCAGAGCCGTATTTTACGGCTCCGTGGGATAAACCACTTGATCCAAACAAGCCAATCAAGCAACAGATGGACGAACAAAAGAAGGCTCTCCAAGAGGAAATTGAGCGCCACCTGTCGCCGAAATAGCGCGGTTGGTGCCAAACGGCACCAGTACCGACCGGGCGAGTGAGTTCTCTTCGAGAAGCGAAAGGCTTATCATGTCGTGCACGGAGCCACGAATGGCGGTTGTTCCTGTAAATCCTATAATTAAGGATGCGGTAAAAGAGTTCGATGTCCTTTGGATCACCGCCGGCCTTGGTTGTGACGGTGACACGATCGCAATGACCGCGGCCACTCAGCCCAGCATTGAAGATATCCTTCTCGGACAAATTCCCTGGATTCCAAAAGTAACCCTGCACAATCCCTTCCTTGCCATAGCCAATGGCGATGATTTCCTAAAGCCCTTTCATCAAGCCGCGGAAGGAAAGATGGACAATTTTATCCTCGTCGTCGAAGGGTCCATTCCCAACGAACACAATAAGAAAGAAGGATATTGGGCTTCCCTGGGCACTGATTCCAAAACCGGACAACCGATCACCACGTGTGAATGGATCGATCGCCTCGCTCCGCTGGCGTGGGCGGTGATCGCGACGGGAACCTGCGCCACCTACGGCGGCATTCACGCAATAGAAGGTAACCCAACGGGGTGTATGGGGCTGCCTGATTACCTAGGCTGGAAATGGAAGTCGAAGGCAGAGATCCCCATCGTATGCGTACCCGGTTGCCCGGTGCAGCCCGATAATTTCATGGAGACGCTTCTATATTTGCTTCACATGGCATCCGGCCGTGCACCGATGATCCCGCTCGATGAGGTGCTGCGGCCCACCTGGCTTTTTGGCAACACCGTGCATGAGGGTTGTGACCGCGGCGGGTTTTACGAGCAGGCACAGTTTGCGGACGAATACGGCTCTCCGCTATGCATCGTAAAGCTGGGATGTTGGGGGCCCGTGGTGCAGTGCAACGTGGGGAAGCGCGGCTGGATGGGCGGAATTGGTGGCTGTCCCAATGTTGGCGGGATTTGCGTTGGATGTACGATGCCGGGATTTCCGGACAAGTTCATGCCTTTTATGAATCAGCCGCCGGGTTCGCTATTGTCTTCGGCGGCGGTGCAAACCTATGGACGCGCAATTCACGCCTTGCGGCGCTTCACGCAATCATCGATGAACAAGGAACCGAGTTGGCGGAAACCGACGCGCCTCCGGTCGCAGGAAAGTTAAACTGCTAAGGAAGTGCTGCCGGCATCTGGCTCTTGAATGGTGACCGCTTGGGCATGAGGGGTACGGATGGTCTCGTTTTCATGGCCGCATGATTCAAGCGATGCACCTCGCGATCCGCACGCCGGCGAACCTTCGGCGGTTGTCGAGCCATCACTGAATCCCGTCCAGGCTGCGGAAATCCTCGAAGAGTTGGCCGGAGTTTTCCGCCAAGTCAGTCCCACGATTGCCAGACACGTCGTGTATCCCCCTAAGGAATTGGAGCAGGGATCGCCCGAAGGCGGGCAACTGCCGAATCTGGCAGCCAGGTATCGCGCGCTGGTGGAGCAGATTCCTGCCGTAGTTTTCATGGCTTATCTGGATCGCGGGATCGGCGAAGCTTATGTCAGTCCTCAAATTGAGGCGGCGCTGGGCTTTTCTCAGGAAGAGTGGCTGGAAGATCCAATCCGCTGGTACAGCCACATCCATCCGGATGACAAGGAGCGCTGGAGCATCGAAGCGGCCGCAATGCTTCTTACCGGCAAGCCGCTGCGTTCGGCGTATCGGGTGATTTCGCGTTACGGGCGCGTCATCTGGTTTCATTGTGAAGCCAAGATGATCCGCAAGGAAAACGGCGAGCCCTGGTTCATTCATGGTGTGGGTTTCGACATCACCGATTTGAAGCGTACTGAAGAAGCGTTGCAGGAGGAACGCAATGTCGTATCCGGAATCCTTGATACCGTGGCTGCGCTGGTCGTGGTGTTAGACCCGGAAGGCCGCATTATCCGCTTCAACCGAGCATGTGAGCAGATGACTGGATATTCGTTCACGGAGGTCGAGGGGAAATTGATCTGGGACCTGTTCCTGGTTCGGGGAGAAGGGGAACGATTCAAAGCCGTGTTCGAAGAGACGCGGGCGGATCTCCGCCCACAGGAATACGAGAGTTGCTGGGTGAGTCGAGACGGCCGGCGGCGGGTGATAGCTTGGTCGACGACCGTGCTCGCCGGAACCGATAAAGCTGCCGCTTACATCATCGCATCGGGAATCGACATCACTGAGAGACAGCGGGCCGAAAGCAAGTTTCGTGGACTGCTGGAAGCAGCACCGGATGCGGTAGTAGTCGTCAATCGAGAGGGCAAGATTGTGCTTGTCAATGCCCAAGTGGAGAAGTTGTTTGGCTACGAACGTGAAGAGTTATTGGGGCGGCCACTCGAAATGTTAGTGCCGTCGCGCCTTCGTCGCCGTCATTCGGAACATCGCCAGCATTTTTTCGGAGAGCCACGCCTTCGTCCGATGGGAGCGGCTGGCGAGGAACTTTTTGGCTTGCATAAGGACGGGCACGAGTTCCCCGTGGAAATCAGCCTCA
Organism: Candidatus Sulfotelmatobacter sp.; assembly: GCA_030038125.1. GTDB lineage: Bacteria > Acidobacteriota > Terriglobia > Terriglobales > Acidobacteriaceae > Sulfotelmatobacter. The sequence goes on along the minus strand of JASHPL010000077.1, from coordinate 16,044 downwards.
GCCCGCTGGAGACGGAAGAGGGCGTACTGGTGTCGAGCGCAATCCGGGATATTACGGAACGCAAACAGCTGGAGAAAACAATTCTGGACATCAGCGCACGGGAACAACGCCGCATCGGCCAAGAACTTCACGACGGTTTGGGCCAGCACCTGACCGGCATTGCATTCATGAGCAAGGTACAGGAACAAAAGTTGATAGAGAAAAGCCTGGCCGAGGCCAGCGACGCGGCCAAGATCGTGAGCCTGGTGAACGAAGCCATCCACAAGACGCGGGAACTGGCGCGTGGGTTGCACCCTGTCGTGTCCGACGCGCAGGGGTTGATGTCGGCCTTGCAGCAATGGGCGGGCGAAGTAGAAGATTTATTTAGAGTCGGCTGCCGGTTTCATTGTTATACGCCGGTACTAATCCATGACGACACTGCGGCGACGCACCTCTATTATATTGCTCGAGAGGCGGTGAACAACGCGATCAAGCACGGTCATGCGCATCAGATCGTCATTCGTTTGGCCGCCGAGCAGTGCCAAGGAGCACTTACGATTCAAGATGACGGCCTTGGCATCGGAGACATCGCTGCTAGTACCCAGGGAATGGGCCTCCATCTGATGAATTACCGGGCCAGGATTGTTGGAGGTTCACTCCATGTGCAGCGCATCGCCACCGGTGGAACTATGGTGACCTGTTTGTTTCCAGTCGAGGGCGATGGAAAGTAGACGATGAGAGCGATATCGAAATCGCAAAGTCCGACAGCTACCAAGAAGAGAGTCTTGGTGGTTGATGACCATCCCATCGTTCGGCAAGGGTTGGCCTTGCTGATCAATCGGGAACCGGATCTGGTAGTTTGCGGGGAAGCGGAAGACGCGATGGGCGCGATGCACGGCCTCGCCTCAGCTCATCCCGACATTCTCATCGTGGATATTTCTCTGAATGGTCCGGATGGTATCGATCTCCTGAAAAATGTACGGGTCAGTCATCCAACCCTGCCTGTGCTCATCCTTTCTATACACGATGAACTGATCTACGCGGAACGCGCGCTTCGCGCCGGGGCCAACGGCTACATCATGAAACAGGAAGCTACGGAAAACGTGCTCGTCGCGGCGCGGCAGATTCTGAATGGCGAAATCTACGTGAGCAGCCGCATCGCCAACCAGATGCTCCGGCACTATATCACCGGGTCGGGTACGCTGCGGAATTCCTCCATCGCTGATCTCAGCGACCGCGAACTGGAAGTCTTCCGCCTAATCGGGGATGGGCACGGAACTCGCCAAATTGCGGAGGAACTGCATCTCAGCATTAAGACGGTCGAGTCGTACCAAGCCCACATCAAGGAAAAGCTCTCGCTGCGCAGCGCCCGCGAACTGATGCAACGGGCTATCCAGTGGAACATGAACGAAAAAGCGGTGTGATGCTTCCGGTCCGGGTATCGCTCTAACGATGCCGCCGACTACTGGACCTGCTCCTCTCGTCTTGGTGGTTACAGACCACGGGATCAGGGAATCCCCGATACCAAAAATAGTACTTCCCATGGATGGGAAAAAGTGGTGCGCCTGCTTGTGGGGAATCCTGCGTCGGTTGATTCTTAGGACGCATCGAGATGCCTATCTGGAAGCACGACACGCTTTCACCGAGTGAAGGTGTTAGCAGTATCGGTATGGTTTTGAAGTTGACGCGAGAATCGCGAGAATAAGGAGGACCTTGGTCATGTCGGAAACGGTCCCGTACGGTCGGAGTACTCAAAGACCCTCACCTGTCGCGGAGGTTCACATTCTGTGGATCACAGCCGGCTTGGGATGTGATGGAGATTCGGTTTCCGTGACCGCGGCTACTCAGCCCAGCATCGAAGACGTCCTCTTGGGGGCCATTCCCGGCCTTCCCAAAGTTCACCTGCACAATCCGGTGCTCGCCTACGAAAATGGCGACGACTTCCTCAAGTACTGGTACATGGCAGAGCAAGGAAAGCTGGAGCCCTTCGTTCTAGTAGTGGAAGGTTCGATTCCCAACGAAAAAATAAAGAAGGAAGGGTATTGGGCAGGACTCGGAACCAACCCTGAAACAAAGCAGCCCATTACCACGAACGAGTGGATCGATCGCCTCGCTCCTAAAGCATTGGCAGTTGTAGCCTGCGGAACCTGCGCCACCTACGGCGGGATTCATGCCATGGAGGGGAATCCCACGGGCTGCATGGGCCTCGCAGATTACCTCGGCTGGGACTGGCAGTCGAAGGCTGGCCTACCCATCGTCAACGTTCCTGGATGCCCGGTGCAACCCGACAATTTCATGGAGACAGTCCTTTACTTGCTTTATCAGGTCGCGGGACTCGCGCCAATGATTCCGCTGGATGATCAACTGCGGCCGACATGGCTATTCGGCAAAACAGTCCATGAAGGCTGTGATCGGGCCGGATACTACGAGCAGGGCGACTTCGCCGAAGTTTATGGTTCGCCAAAGTGCATCGTGAAGCTGGGGTGCTGGGGGCCCGTCGTGAACTGCAACGTCCCCAAACGGGGATGGATGGCGGGCATCGGCGGTTGTCCAAACGTGGGCGGCATCTGCATTGGCTGCACCATGCCTGGTTTCCCAGACAAGTTCATGCCGTTCATGGACGAGCCACCAGGAGCGAAGGTGTCCAGCGGAGCTGTCGGCGCGTATGGCAAAGCCATTCGGGCACTGCGCTCCATGACTCAGGCCACTGTCAACAAGGAACCCAAGTGGCGTCATCCGCGCGCTGAATTGTCCACCGGATACCACCCAAGAACTTATTGATAACGTCGAACCGATAAGACAAATACAGCCTGAGAGGGCAAGGAGCGAAGGCATGAGCACTATTACCGCACCCACTAAGGACGTTCCCACCAAAAAGCGGAACCTGGTGGAAATGAATTGGGACCCGATCACTCGTATCGTGGGCAGCCTCGGCATCTTTACCAAGATCGACTTCGAAAACCGTCACGTGGTTGAGTGTCACAGCACCTCGTCCATCTTTCGTGGGTACAGCATTTTCATGAAGGGGAAGGACCCGCGCGACGCGCACTTCATCACCAGCCGGATTTGCGGAATATGCGGGGACAATCACGCCACCTGCGCGACATATGCGCAGAACATGGCATTCGGCGTGAAGCCTCCGGCCATCGCTGAGTGGATCGTCAATCTTGGCGAAGCTGCGGAATACATGTTCGACCACAACATCTTTCAGGACAACCTGGTCGGCGTGGATTTTTGCGAACAGATGGTCAAAGAGACAAACCCGAAGGTTTGGGCGAAGGCGCAATCGACGGCCGCGCCGCACTCAAATCTCCATGGGTTCCGCACTATCGCCGACATCATGACGGCGCTCAATCCGTTCACCGGATCTTTCTATCGTGACGCTTTAGTCATGAGTCGTATGACACGGGAAATGTTCTGTCTGATGGAAGGTCGGCATGTTCATCCTTCCACACTCTATCCGGGCGGAGTCGGAACCGTGCCGACTGTTCAATTGTTCACCGACTACCTTGTGCGTTTGATGAAGTACGTGGAGTTCATGAAGAAGGTCGTTCCCCTGCACGACGACCTTTTCGACTTTTTCTACGACGCGCTGCCGGGCTATGAAGAAGTGGGCCGGCGCCGGGTGCTGCTCGCCTGTTGGGGATCATTCAATGACCCTTCGGTCTGCGACTACACCTACAAGAACATGACACAGTGGGGCCGCGGCATGTTTGTTACCCCGGGGGTCGTGGTGGACGGTAAGCTGGTGACCACCGACTTGGTTGACATCAACCTGAACATCCGAATTTTGCTGGGCAGCTCCTACTACGATGAATGGAAGAATGCACAGACCTTCGTAAAGACTGATCCGCTAGGCAATCCGGTGGACAAGAACCATCCCTGGAATCAAACGACGATTCCACGGCCCCAGAAGCGCGATTTTGCCGGCAAGTACACGTGGGTCATGTCGCCGCGCTGGTTCGATAAACGAACTAATGACCATCTTGCTCTTGATACCGGCGGCGGACCCATTGCACGTTTATGGGCGACTGCCCTGGCCGGATTGGTCGACATCGGGTACATCAAGTCAACCGGGCAGAGCGTGAAAATGTATCTGCCGAAAACAACCTCACTGCCCGAGGTCGAGTTCGAGTGGAAGATTCCCAAGTGGAGCAATGCCATCGAACGCGATCGGGCCCGGACCTACTTCCAGGTCTACGCGGCTTGCGCCGCACTGCACTTCATGGAAAAGGCGCTGGGCGAGCTGCACGCAGGCCGCACGAAGACTTGGACTGATTTCAAGGTGCCGCAGGACGCGATTGGCTGCGGCTTTCATGAGGCCGTTCGCGGCGTGCTCTCGCATCACGTAGTGATCAAAGATGGAAAGATTGCGAACTACCATCCCTATCCGCCCACTCCGTGGAATGCGAATCCCCGCGATATTTACGGTACTCCAGGACCGTACGAGGACGCGGTGCAGAACACCCCGATCTTCGAGGAAAATGGGCCAGACAAGTTCAAGGGTATTGACATCATGCGTGCAGTACGGAGCTTCGATCCTTGTTTGCCCTGCGGCGTGCACATGTATTTGGGGAACGGAAAGGTGTTGGAGACCCATCATTCCCCAATGTTTGGTGTCCAATCCTGAGTTTTGTCATGCGGACTTAGGAGCGAAGGGCGATATTTGTGTTCTGTTGTTTTAACCTGCGTTTTCGCTCTGTCTGTTTTATGGAACGAGGAGGGGTGTGACGCCTAACAGTGATTTTCGTGAGCGCGTACAGCGGATCGGCGCGTTGTTGCAGGAAATCGAGGGGATTGCCGACCCCTCGGTACGCGCTACTACCAAAGAATTGGTTCAGGCGCTCATAGACCTTCACGGCACGGCGTTGGCGCAGGCGATGGAGATGGTGTCCGCCGCAGGCGAACTGGGGATGGGCCTCATCGACCAACTAGGCCGCGATCCAATGGTAAGCAGCGTGCTGGTCCTCCATGGGCTTCACCCTGAGGCATTGGACGGCCGCGTGCTGCAAGCCATTGAACGACTGAAACCGAAATTGCGCAAACAGGGTTGCGAGATCGAACTGATGGACTTGAGTGAAGGTGCGGTACGGCTGCGAGTTCTCACCGGAGAGCACGCGTGTGGGTCGACCGCCAACACGGTGCGGGCCACCGTGGAAGGCGCAATTTACGATGCAGCGCCGGACATCACCGTGCTCACTATCGAAGGGTTGGATGGGAAGCCGGCGGGTGGTTTTGTGGCCTTAGACACGTTAATGGCGGGTGGGCGAATCTCAGGCGAAGCGAAAGCGGCGGATTGAAGGCCTGTCAGGATGTTGGGGGATTGTACGAATCATGGGTGCGGGACAATTTTCGGAATCTGCTGGCGCGTTCGGCGCGTTGCGGCAGTTCGCCCGCCGCGGCAAGAGGCCGTTCGAGCGCTGCGAGATGTGTGGCTTGGGCCTGTGTGCCGATCATCCGCACCTGATCGAACTGGGTCGCCGGAAGTTGTTGTGCGCGTGCGATGCCTGTGCCTTGCTTTTCAATGGGCAAGCGAGGAAGTACAAACGTGTGCCGCGCCGCTTTCGTGCATTGCCTGACTTCCACATGACGGATACGGAATGGAATTGCTTAATGGTTCCGATCAACATGGCCTTTTTCTTTGTGAATAGTTTAGAGAAGCGCGTCGTGGCAATGTATCCGAGTCCTGCGGGCGCGACTGAATCATTGCTGACACTGGAATCCTGGAACGAGATCGCCGCCCGGAACCCGGTGCTCGACAGAATGGAGTCGGATGTGGAGGCCCTATTGGTGAACCGCCTTGGATATGCGCGTGGATATTCGGTTCCGGAGTATTACCTGCTACCGATGGATGAATGTTACAAGCTCGTGGGATTGATTCGCACGCACTGGAAGGGACTCTCCGGTGGCACCGAGGTTTGGCAGCAAATCGGCGAGTTCTTCAAGAATTTGAAAATGCGATCGGAGGAACTTGTAGACGCCTCGCCAGTAGAAACCAGCGATGAAATCGCCAGCGACGGGGATTTTCATGCCTGAGTTGAACTTCCAGGTAGAGAGCGCCGAGGCGGTCTCGCAAGCCGTGTCGCCGTTGCTGGCCTTCAAGCTGCGCCTGACCAACTCTCATCCTGACGAAGTGATTCACACGGTCGCGTTGCGTTGTCAGATTCAGATTGAAGTCACTCGCCGCAAGTACACTGCGGAGGACCAGACACGTCTGCGCGATCTTTTCGACGAACCAAGCCGCTGGGGTCAGACCCTTAAGAATTTGCTGTGGACGCACACCAGCATCGTCGTTCCTTCCTTTCAGGGTTCGACTGTGGCAGATCTCCCCGTACCCTGCACGTTCGATTTCAATGTAGCAGCGACGAAATATTTCGATGGGCTGGCAAGCGGCGAAGTTCCGGTCTGTCTTCAGTTCAGCGGCACGGTGTTCTATGCAAGTGCGGATGGTGGCCTGCAAGTCGCGCCCATCCCATGGGACAAAGAAGCTCGTTTCAAACTGCCGGTGACGCTTTGGCGCGAAATGATGGCGTCCTACTATCCCAACAGCGCGTGGCTGTGCCTGCACAAGGATACATTCGACCTCTTATATCGTTATAAGGTCCGGCATGGGATCCCGACGTGGGAAGAAGTCTTGGAGAGCGTCATTCCGCACGAAGACAGAGAAGCGACGGTGATCTGATGAATCTCACGATGGTCGACAAGATCGCGAAAGCCGTCCTGTACGAGGGATACATGCTCTATCCCTATCGACCATCGTCGGTGAAGAATCAGCAGCGTTGGAACTTCGGTGTCCTCAGTCCGCCGTCGTACAGCGAAGCACAGCATGGCAGCGAAGCCTCATACATGCAGACCGAATGCCTGGTGGAGGGTGGTTCTCTGACAAGGCTCGAAATTCGGGTGCGGTTTCTGCAACTCGTGGCGCGCTCGGTCGGCAGATTGCGGATTCGCATTCCTCAGCTACCACCGGGAGAGGTGCCGGAATTTCTTCCGGTATCGGGGCTTGAGGTTGGCGGCCGCGTTTACCAGGCATGGCAGGAAGCGGTGGAGCGGGAAGTGGCTCTGCCGATGCGCAATCTGGAGCAGTTAGTCCACGCTCCTCTGTCGCATTTGTTCACGTTTCCTGCCGGGAAGGAATTGGACTATCTTCGTGATGACGATGGACTTATCGCCGGTGTCGTCATCCGGGAGCAACTTGCACTTGATGGAGTAGTTGAGGTTAAGAATACACAGTTGAGCCCGGACCTCTTCAAGATCTGCGTGCAAGTGCGCAATCTGACGGATTTTGGCGGAGCGGAACAAGCTAGTCGCGAAGACGCTTTGTTGAGTGCCCTCGTCTCCACGCACACCGTTCTGGGTGTGGAGGATGGCCGGTTCTGCTCGCTGCTCGACCCCCCCGATGCTCTCGGTGAAATCTCTGCCAACCGCCACAACGTAGGTACCTGGCCGATCCTCATGGGAGGCGCAGGGGAGCGCGACACCATGCTTTCCTCGCCAATCATCCTCTACGACTATCCGCAGATCGCCCCTGAGAGCGCCGGAGATCTTTTTGATGGCACGGAGATTGACGAGATTCTCTCTTTGCGAATCATGACTCTGACCGAAGAAGAAAAACGCGAAATGCGTGAATCGGACGAGCGTGCCCGCCAGATGCTGGAACGCACTGAGACCTTGCCCGCCGAACAACTCTTGAAGCTGCATGGCGCGATGCGAAGTCTGCGCCCGGTCGAAGAGGGAACGCGATGAACGAATGGGAATGGCAACTCCTCGAAGAGAAAACTCACGTGGACCACCTCGAAATTTCGGGAGTTGACGTGAGGCAAGGCAGCCGCGTGCGTCTTCGCCCGCGGCCCGGTGGCGATGTAATGGACATCGCCCTCGCGGGGCAGACCGCCACCATCGAATGCATCGAGCAGGATTACGAAGGCAAGCGCCACGTTTGCGTAGTTTTAGACGATGATCCCGGTAAGGATATGGGTATGCTCCGTCAGCCTGGTCATCGCTTTTTTTTTGATGCCGAGGAAGTAGAGCCGCTTTCTCCGGACGAGATTCCCCAAGCCCCATTGACGAAGAAGCCCATCATCCTGGTCGCTGGCATCGGCAACATTTTCCTCGGGGATGACGGGTTCGGTGTGGATGTTGCTCGCCGCCTAGCCACGCGAAAGCTGCCGGCGGAGGTGCGTGTGACCGACTTTGGCATTCGCGGGTTCGACTTGGCCTATGCGCTGCAAGATGGGTACGAAACCACGATCCTGGTCGATGCCTGCCCGCGTGGCGAAACTCCTGGCACACTCTTCGTGATTGAGCCGGATTTGAAAGCTTTGGACGATCCAGAAGCTCCGCAGGCGGTAGTGGAAGCGCACTCGATGAATCCCATGAGCGTACTACGCATGGCCCGGGCCATGAATATAGAACCCAAAAATGTGCTCCTGGTCGGCTGCGAACCGGCCAGTCTTGGCGGCGAACAAGGGGAGATGGGGCTGAGCGCGCCGGTTGAGCGAGCTGTGGAAGACGCGGTCAAGCTGGTGGAGTCCTTGATCGAAAAAATTCTGAATAAGAGTGGGGTGGGTTCGACCTGTAAAGAACATAGCTGAAAAGGAGACTGCCGTGGCAATGGAAAAGAGTGACGGACACTTCAACGACAAAGACACGCTCTTCATCCTGAGTGGTTTGGCACTTGTGGTTTTCGGGGCGGGCTTGATTCTTTCCAATCCTATCGCGAGACGTTATCTCGGACAATTCGGAGTCGGCGATCTGGCCAACGCTGCCTTGCCTGATCTCGATCGCTATTTGAAATTGCGAGCCATGTAACGACGGTGCAGGCATGCAGCTTTATGACCAAGCAAAGGGGAACATCCATTTGTCCACTGCAAGAATTCCACCAGCGATGGCGGTGCGATACGTGTTGGACGTCAGCAGGAGTGCGTTCACGGTAAAGGCATTTGCCACCGGGTTGCTCGCGGCATTTGGACATAGCCCGACAATTGCTATCCCTGATTTCGAGGGAGAGGTTTCTCTGAGCCCACACGCGATGGAGCAAAGTTCGATGCGCATGGTAATCCATTCGGCTTCACTGAACGTTACAGATGACCTCAGCGAAAAGGATCACGCGGAAATCAACCGCAAGATGCATGAGGAGGTCCTCGAGACGGAAAGTTATCCGGAGATTGTTTATGAATGTTCCAAAATGTCAGCCACCCAGATGGGCGAGGAACAGTATTCGGCGACCTTGAACGGAGAACTGACTCTCCACGGAGTTACACGGGATCAACCAGTGACGGCGCGAGCCTCGCTGAACGGTGACATGCTTCAGGCTACGGGATCCTTCTCCGTTCGCATGAGCGATTACGAGATTCGACCTGTTACCGGGGCTGGGGGAACCATAAAGCTGAAGGATGAACTTAAGTTGTCGTTTAACATTTCCGCCCGCAAGGAACGATGATCACCGCGTAGGTCGCGGGAGCTTGGGAGATGGATCGATATGGATCGAATCAGAACGGATCGGGAGGATGTCGCATGTGTCTTGCCATACCCGGGCAGATCGTTGAGATCTCGTCGGGGAACTCGGATTCTGCACTCGTAGATGTGGTCGGCGTACGACGCACGATCGATCTCGGTCTGCTGCAGGACGACAGGCCGTCGCCTGGCGACTGGGTATTGATTCATGTGGGGTTTGCCATGAGCAAAATCAGCGAGCAGGATGCGGCTGAGCAGATGAGTACGCTCAGGATGTTGGGAGAGATCGATGGAGCGATGCAGGAAGTGCAGGGTTACGGTCTGGATGATGTCGATGAGACTAAACCCCGTTTGTCGCCCAAGGCAGGATCCGCATGAGATTCGTCGATGAGTTCCGCGAACCCGAATTGATCTCGAAAACGGCGGAAGAGATACGTCGTCTCGCGGATACCAACTGCAGCTACCGCATGATGGAAGTGTGCGGCGGTCACACTCATGCCATCTATCGCTTTGGGCTGAAAGATATCCTTCCCGAAAACATTGAATTGATCCACGGCCCGGGCTGTCCGGTCTGTGTACTTCCCATGGGAAGAATCGACGATGGACTGGCCATCGCGCAGCAGCCAGACGTGATCTTCGCCGCCTTCGGCGATATGATGCGAGTTCCTGGAACTCATGGTAGCCCCCTGGAACACAAAGCCCGCGGGATGGATGTTCGTATCGTGTATTCCCCTTCCGATGCGCTCAAGCTCGCTCGGCTGAATCCCGACAGGCATGTCATGTTTTTCGCCATCGGTTTTGAAACCACCGCGCCATCGACCGCCCTGACGATGATCCGTGCTAGGGCCGAGGGTATTCGCAACTTCTCGGTGTTTTGCAACCACGTCACGATCATCCCCGCCATCCGAGCCATTCTGGATTCTCCTGACATGAGGCTTCACGCCTTCATAGGTCCCGGCCACGTTTCGACGGTCATTGGCTGCCGCCCTTACGAATGGATTGCTCTGAACGAACGCAAGCCGATTGTGGTCTCAGGCTTCGAACCGCTGGACATGCTCCAATCTGTTGTCATGCTGCTGCGGCAATTGAAGGCGGGCGAAGCCAAGGTTGAAAATCAATACAAGCGCGTAGTTCCCTGGGAAGGCAACCGCGCTGCCCTCAAAGCAATGGGCGAAGTCTTTCAGTTGCGTCCTTATTTCGAGTGGCGAGGTCTGGGGTTTATTTCGCAGTCCGCACTGCGCGTCAATGACAAGTATGCCGCGTGGGATGCAGAACAACGCTTCGCGGTTCCTGGCATCCGCGTCACAGACCCGAAAGCCGCACAATGTGGAGAGGTGCTGAAGGGCGTGCTCAAGCCCCACCAGTGCAAACTGTTTGGCCGTGAGTGCACGCCGGAACATCCGATTGGCGCACTCATGGTGTCATCGGAAGGATCATGCGCAGCCTATCACAATTACGAACACCGCAAGGCAGCAATGGTGAGTCTGGCCCCGATCGCTTAAGTCTGGAAGAATCGACAGCCGCGCGTACCGAATCCGTGCCCATTCGGTTCCGCGATCCCCAGATCGAGATGGCGCACGGGGCTGGAGGTAAAGCCAGCCGTAGGCTTGTCGAAGGACTCTTTGCCCCTTTGTTTTTCGGTGGCGCGCCGGGGCCCCTTGGCGATGCCGCGCATGTCGACATTAACGGCACTCGGGTCGCGATCACCACGGATAGCTTTGTGGTCAAGCCACCCAGCTTCCCCGGTGGATCCATTGGCGAACTTGCGGTGAATGGTACCGTGAACGATCTCGCAGTTTCGGGAGCGAAGGCGGAAGCCCTCGTAGTCACGTTCGTGCTCGAAGCCGGTCTGCCAACCGCAGTGCTTGAAGCTGAGGTTCGAGCCATGGCGAAGGCGGCTCGGGAAGCGGGAGTCCGAATCGCTGGCGGAGACACCAAGGTCGTCGAGCACGACAAAGCGGATCAGATGTACATCACAACTACCGGCATTGGTCGGTTACTTCACGGAGTGACGATCGATCCTCGCTCGGTGCGGATCGGCGACAAGATTCTCCTCTCCGGACCCATCGGCGATCATGGCATCACCATACTGCTGGCGCGCGGCGAGCTGGATTTCGAAGCTGATCTTCGCTCCGACACCCGCTCCGTGCTCCCACTGGTCGAAACCCTGATTCGCACTGCTGGACCGGGGATTCGCTGGATGCGTGATCCAACTCGCGGCGGCGCTGCCACAGCTCTCAACGAATTGGCACGTGATTGCGGGTTGGGGATGGTTCTTTTTGAAGAGCAGATTCCGGTACGCAATACTGTGCGCGGCGCCTGCGAATTGCTCGGGCTCGATCCGCTTCACATTGCCAATGAAGGCCAGTTCCTAGCGGTTGTCTCTCCTGAATATGCCGACGCGGCGATCAATGCCTTGAGTCTCGCGCCTGGTGGAAGTGAGGCCCGGATGATCGGCGAAGTTCGAGAACAGCCCGCCGATACCGTGCTCGTGACCGCCCTTTACGGGGGAAGCCGAATCGTAGATATGCTCGTCGGCGACCCTTTGCCGCGAATTTGCTAGAAGATTATCAATAGACTTTATGGTGACGGCATATAAACTCGCGGGCCAGGTGGAAGAACGTCTGCTCGAACGAAATCAACTCTTCGAGCAATTCTTCTCGCGTGAGGCGCCGCGTCTGGCCGAAGCTTGCCGTGAGATGTCCGAACGATTTCTGCGAGGAGGGCGGTTGCTGGCCTTCGGACGCGGACCCTACGCCACCGATGCTCAGCACGTTTCAGTGGAGTTCGTGCACCCCGTAATCGTGGGCAAACGCGCTCTGCCGGCGCTGGATCTATCCCTTCTTTTTCGACCCTGGCTGGGGGCAATCCTTCGTCCTGAAGATATGGTTATGGGATTCGGCCCTCCGGAAGGCGACTTCGAGATCTGGGCGACGCTTCAGGAAGCGCAGTTGCGACAGTCAATGACATTTGCCTTGCCCGGCCTCGAGGGTTCCTACGCTGTCCATGCAGCCACGCAAGATCCGTTCATGCATCAAGAGATGATCGAGGTTCTTTATCACACTCTCTGGGAGACGGTGCACGTATTTTTCGAGCACCGCGAACTCGGTCATGATGTTGGACAATCGGAATTTCTCTATCCCTTCCTAGGCAGAGAAAAGCAGCCAAACACCAATCTGGTAGCGGAAGTCGCATCTTCCATCTTGATGAAAGCCCATGATGACACCAGGCTGCGAGAGCAATTAGCGCAGGATGAAGCCGAGCAGATCGGTAGCGCTGCGTTTGCTATTCATGAGCGCCTGCGATGCGGCGGAAAGATCATTGCCTTCGGCAATGGCGGGTCTGCGACCGATGCCAACGATTTCGCCATCGATTGCGTGCTCCCGCCGCCCGGATACCAGTCTATTCCCGCGGTGTCGCTCTCCCTGGAACCGGCGAACATCACCGCGGTCGCTAATGACATCGGTTCCGACGCAATTTTTCTTCGCCAGCTAATTGCGCAGGCCCGCGCGGAAGACGTTGCGATCGGCATTTCCACTAGCGGCGGATCGCGCAACATCATCGCGGCGCTGCAAGAAGCGCGGAAGCGGAATTTGTTGACGGTGGCGCTGCTCGGCTACGACGGAGGAGAGGTCAAACGCAAGCACCTGGCGGACTTTCCCGTGGTAGTGAAGTGCGACTATATTCCTCGAATTCAAGAAGTCCAGGCTTCCATATACCACATCATCCGGGAATCGTTGGAGGTGCTGAGCCGTGGCCAGGCTTGAACTTTACGGGGCTGCCCGATGTCCCCATACCGGCGAAATGCGTGAGTGGCTGGAGTGGAAACGTAGGGAGTTTGTCGAGTACGACGTGGAAGCTGATCCTGTAGCTCGCCGACGCATGCGCGAGATCGCGTGTGGACAACGCACCGTGCCCATCCTGGTCGAAGATGGCAAAGTTGTCCAAGTGGGATGGCAGGGGCACGGTTGCATCGTCGACGAGTAACGGAGCCGAGTAGATATCGCAACACAAAATGGCCAGCGCTTGTTCCATCCGAGTCCGAGGGGTAGTGCAGGGCGTGGGATTCCGTCCCTTTGTCTACCGCCTGGCCTGTGCCAACACCCTGAATGGATGGGTGCTAAACGCGGAGGAGGGCGTTGAAATCCATCTCGAAGGTGCGGAGACAGGGCTGGAAGCTTTTGTGCGGGCCTTGAAATCGCAGCCGCCGCCCTGCGCCACCATAGCAGAAATCGATGTGCGGCCGGCCGAACTGGTCGGCTTGCGGGATTTTACCATCCGCACGAGCCAACGCCGGGAACGCCCGACGGTTCGCATTTCACCGGATCTGCCGGTGTGCAACGAATGTCTACGTGAACTCTTCGACCCCACGGACCCGCGCTATGGGTATCCGTATATCAACTGTACCAACTGTGGGCCGCGTTATACCGTCGTGCTCGCTCTGCCTTACGACCGGCCGAATACCACCATGAAGGATTGGCTGCTCGACGATTACTGCACCGCGGAATATTCCGACCCTGGCAATCGTCGCTTTCATGCGCAACCCGTAGCTTGTCCGGCTTGTGGCCCTGGCTATTATCTTCACCCGCAGTTCCCTCAGCATCTGCACAAGGAAACTGAAGTTCGAACTGGAGACCGTATCCACTTGGCTGCTGAAGCCCTTCGCGCCGGGGCGATTCTCGCCATCAAGGGTCTCGGCGGGTACCATCTGGCATGCGATGCTCGGAATCCGGCTTCTGTCGAGGCTTTGCGCGATCGTAAATACCGAAAAGAAAAACCCTTCGCGCTGATGGTGCGAGATGTCGAGATGGCTCGCACCCTGGTTGAGCTTTCCTCGGAAGCGGAAACGCTTCTCACTTCCGCCGCGCGTCCCATCGTGCTGGCCCCAGCAAAGATCGCACTCCGTGGGGTCGCCCCGGAGAACGACGAACTCGGCGTGATGCTGCCTTACACCCCATTGCATCACTTGTTATTCGCTGCCGGCGCTCCGGAAGTCCTGGTCATGACCAGCGCCAATCGATCAAGCGAACCGATCGCCTACGAAGACGAAGACGCATTGTTGCGGCTCACAGAAATCGCCGACTTTTTTCTGATCGGACAGCGCCCTATCGCCCGCCGAGTGGACGACTCCGTCGCGCGCGCGGGCGCTTTCGGCCCAGTAGTCCTACGTCGCTCTCGTGGTTACGCTCCGGGAGCGGTTGCATCCATTCCCGCTACTGGCCCCATTCTCACGCTGGGCGCCGACCTGAAAAATACGATCACGTTGGTGGTAGACGGTCAGGCGTTCGTAAGCCAACACATTGGGGATTTGGACCATTACCATTCGTTTCGTGCGTTCGATGAGACGATTCACGATCTGGTCTCGATGTACGAGGTTCGCTGGGACGAACTGCTTGTCGTTCATGATCGACACCCGCAATATCAATCAACGTCTTACGCCGCCGCGCTTGGAATCACGCACAGCGGCGCGGTGCAACACCACCGCGCCCACGTGGCATCGGTACTTGCGGAACGGGAAGAGTGGACGAAACAGGTTGTGGGCGTAAGTTTCGACGGCACTGGATATGGAGACGACGAGACTATCTGGGGGGGCGAGTTTTTTGTTGGCAGCGTGAAACATGGTTTCACCCGGGTTGCTCATTTGCGCAGCGCAGCGCTGGCAGGCGGGGATGCAGCCGCGCGATATCCTGTCCAAGCGGCTGCCGGGTTCCTCGCCCAGGTAGATCGTTTGCCTGACGTGTCTGCCTCGCCGTTCCTATTTCCCGAACGCTATCGCAACGCGATGGAATTGGTACGCAAGAGCTTCCGCACTTTCCCTACGACTTCTGTGGGGCGGCTATTTGACGCCGCTGCATCCCTCGTCGGTTTTACTCGTGAGATCACTTTTGAGGGACAGGCTGCCATCTGGCTGGAGCAACTCGCCCGAGGTGCGTCTCTGACGGAACCCTACCCCTTTCCCTTTGTGGGCGTCGAACTCGACTTTCGCCCGTTGCTTCTCGCCGTTGCGCAGGACCGCCTCCGCGGCCGCGATGTGCGGGAGATTGCCCGATCTTTCCAGCGCGGAATCGCACAGGGTTTGTTCGACGTCGTGAAAGTCATTTGCCGAACATACGCTCTGGATAACGTGGTCCTGTCAGGAGGAGTCTTTCAGAACGAGTTGCTGCTGGAAGATTTGAAGTCCTTGCTGACCACCGGATCCCTGCAGGTCTGGACAAATCGTAGCGTGCCCCCCAACGACGGCGGCATTAGCTTGGGGCAGGCAGCGCTGGCGGCGTTCGGCCGCTTCGACGACTTTGAGCCGACGGACAAACGCACCGAACGAGGAGCGAAATAAAAGAGCATCATGCATGAACTCTCGATTGCGATGAGCATCGTGGAACTGGCCGAGGAAGAGGCTGAGCGCAGAGGCGTTCAGGTGACTGCCGTGCACCTGAAGCTGGGCCTCCTCTCGGGCGTCGTGAAAGATGCGCTCCTTTCCTGTCATGAGATAGCTTGCGAGGGGACCCGGCTCCGCGGGTGCGTAGCATCCAGAACGCCCGCTGAGACAGTGTGAGGACGCGCGAAACTCGCTCCGCCATTCGCGGATACGGCCAACCGGACGCCCGCCTG